>JAIEPK010000678.1 GCA_019749875.1 Candidatus Binatia bacterium
TGCTCGACGGCGCGCGGCGCCCGATCCTGCTGATCGGCGCCGGGGTGATCGCGGCGGGCGCGAGCGAACAGGTGCGCGCCCTCGCCGAGCGCACGTCGACGCCGGTGGCCTCCACGCTGCTCGGCCTCGGTGCGATGCCGGCGGGCCATCCGCTGGCGCTCGGCATGGTCGGCATGCACGGCGCCCCGTACGTCAACCTACTGCTCGAGGAGTGCGACCTGCTGCTCGCGATCGGCATGCGCTTCGACGACCGGGCGACCGGCAAGGCCGCGGCGTTCTGTCCGAACGCGCGCATCGTGCACGTCGACATCGACGCGAGCGAGCTCGGCAAGATCAAGACGCCGCTGCTCGCGGTGCGCGCCGATGCCTCGCGCGCGCTCGACGAGCTGCTGCCGCAGGTCGCGCCGAAGCGACGCCGCGCATGGCGCGCGCGCGTCGACGCGCTGCGCGCGTCGGCGCCGCTGGCGATGCCGGACCTGGACGACCCGACGACGCCGTACGGCATCGTGCGCGCCGCCGCCGAGCTCGCCGGCGACGACGCGATCGTCACCACCGACGTCGGCCAGCACCAGATGTGGGTCGCGCAGGCCTACCCGTTCCGCCGCCCTCGACAATGCTTGACATCGGGCGGGCTCGGCACGATGGGCTTCGGCCTGCCCGCCGCGATCGGCGCAGCCCTCGCCGCGCCCGGGCGCCCGGTGCTGTGCTTCACCGGCGACGGCAGCCTGCTGATGAATCTGCAGGAGCTCGCGACCGCCGCGGAAGAGGGCGTCAATGTCAAGATCCTGCTGCTCAACAACGGGCACCTGGGTCTCGTCCGCCAGCAGCAGCAGCTGTTCTACGGCGGACGCTACCAGGCCTCGCGCTTTCACGCCGAGCCGGACTTCGCGGCGCTGGCGCGCGCCTTCGGCATGTCCGCGACGCGGCTCGACGACTCCGCGGGCGACCCGCGCGAGGCGCTCGCCACAGCGCTCGCGACCCCCGGTCCGTGCCTCGTCGAGGTGCCGATCGCGCGCGAGCAGAACGTCTATCCGATGGTGCCTCCGGGTGCTGCCAACCGCGACATGCTGATCGCAGGAGAGAGCCATGCCCACGCCGCCGCTTGACGACGAGATCTCTGCACTGCCGGGTGCCGGCGACGCAGAGGTGCTGCGCCTGCTGGTGCGCAATCATCCCGGGGTGCTGTCGCACGTCAGCGGGCTGTTCGCGCGCCGTGCGTTCAACCTCGACGGGATCCTTTGCCTGCCGGTGGGCGACGGTACGCGTAGCGCGATCCTCCTGCTGGTCCGCCAGGACGGGCGGCTCGAGCAGCTGGTGCGGCAGCTCGCGAAGCTGGAGGACGTGCTGGAGGTCGCACCCGCGCCGAGCGGTCGTCGGGCCTTCGCGAGCGTCGCCCCGCTGCTCGAGCCGGGTGCGGCCGCCGTCGCTTGACGCGCCACGTCGAGCCGCCCGCCGACGATCAAAATTCGACTTGGAGAAGCGTGGAGGATCGTGCTCTGATCCGCCCCCCGTGGCGCGCTCCGTAACGAGATCTTCACGAACCCGCTGGGTCGTCCTGCCGGCTCTCGCGACCGTCCTGGTCGCGAGGGCGGCGGCGGCCCATCCCGCATTCGAGGACATCGAGCGCTACACCAACGATCTGGTCGCGCAGCATCCCGAGGATCCGGTGTCGTACCTCGACCTCGCGCAGACGCGGCGTCTCGCCGGCAACTGGGACGGGGCGCTGGTCGCCCTCGAGCACGCCGCCGCGCACGGCGCGAAGCCGCTCGAGGTGATCGGCTTGCGCGGCGCGGTCTACCTCGACGCCGGCTGGCCGAACATGGCGCTGCTCGAGATCGACCGCTCGCTCGCGCTCGAGCCGACGCAGCCGCAGCTGCAGATCCTGCGCGCCAAGGCGTGCATGGCGCTCGGACGACCACAGGACGCCGCACGTGCGATGCGGGTTGCGATCGACGGCATGAGCCATCCGACGCCGGACCACGTGCTGGCGCTGCGCGACGCGCTGCTCGCGGCCGACGACCGCGCGGCGGCGGTGGCGGCGCTCGATCTTGGCTTGACGAGGATCGGCATGGTGCCGTCGCTGGCGCTGCCGGCCCTCGACCTCGAGCTCGCGCTCGGTCGCAACGAGGACGCGCTGCGCCGCATCGACGCGCTGCTCGCGACCAACCCCCGCAACGAGGCGTGGCTCGCGCGGCGCGGCGACGTGCTCGATCGTCTCGGGCGCAGCGACGAGGCACGCGTCGCGCGCACCGACGCGCTCGCCGTCATCCAGAGCAGACCCGACGGCCGGCGCGGCGAGCGCTCGGCCATGCTCGAACGAGAGCTGCGCGCAGCGCTCGTCGTCGACAACCCGGCAGCACCAGTCGCCACTGAGAGGACCCGATGATCCCGACCCGACGCCATCTGATGCTGAGCACGCTGCTCGGCGTGCTGCTCCTCGCGGGCGGCGCGCACGCGCAGACCGTCACACGCGGACCGTATCTGCAGATCCCGACCCCGAGCGGGATCATCGTGCGCTGGCGCACCGACGTTCCGACCGACAGCCGCGTGTCGATCGGGGCGGCGCCGGGCGCGCTGTCGACCAACTTCGACGACGCGACGTCGACCACGGAGCACGAGGTCCAGATCAGCGCACTGTCGCCGGACACGCGCTACTACTACGCGATCGGAACGACGTCGGGACCGCTCACCGGTGACGATGCGAACACCTACTTCCGGACGTCGCCCGTGCCGGGCACGGTGCGACCGGTCCGCGCCTGGGTGATCGGCGACGCGGGCTTCGCCGGTGCCAGCCTGAACGCGGTCCGCGACGCGTACACCACGTTCACGGGCGGCGCCGACACCGATCTCTTCCTGCTCCTCGGCGACAACGCGTACCTGCTCGCGACCGACAGCGACTATCAGGCCGCGGTCTTCAACGCGCACGCCCCGCTGCTGCGCAAGGTCGCGCCGTGGCCGACGTTCGGCAACCACGAGGGCTTCTCG
Source organism: Candidatus Binatia bacterium (assembly GCA_019749875.1). GTDB lineage: Bacteria > Desulfobacterota > Binatia > UBA12015 > UBA12015 > VGTK01. Next base: position 2,986 of record JAIEPK010000678.1, read on the forward strand.
TCGAACTCGATCACCGAGACCGGGCCGTACTTCCAGATGTTCACCCTGCCGAAGGCGGGCGAGGCGGGCGGCGTGCCGTCGGGCACCGAAGCCTACTACTCGTTCGACTTCGCCAACATCCATTTCATCGTGCTCGACGGAAACTCGTCGAGCACCGCACCGGCCGGCGCGATGATGACGTGGGTCGAGGCCGATCTGCAGGCGACGACAGCCGACTGGGTGATCGCCTACTGGCACCATCCGCCGTACAGCAAGGGCCTGCTGCACGACTCCGACGTCGAGGCGCGCGAGATCGAGATGCGCCAGAAGGTTCTGCCCGTGCTGGAGGACTACGGCGTCGATCTGGTGCTCAATGGCCACAGCCACAACTACGAGCGCAGCTACCTGCTCGACGGCCACTACGGCCTCTCGAGCACGCTCGATCCGTTCACCATGGTGCTCGACGCGGGCGACGGCGATCCCGCCGGCGACGGCATCTATCGCAAGCCGAGCGTCGGACAGGCGGCACACGAGGGCGCGGTCTTCGTGGTCGCGGGCAGCTCGAGCGAGGTGCGCAACACGACCCTCAACCACCCGGCGATGAAGGTCGGCCTGCTGCAGCTCGGCTCGCTGGTGCTCGACATCGACGACCAGCGTCTCACCGGCAGCTTCCTCAACAGCACGGGTGCGATCACCGACACGTTCACCATCGAGAAGGGC
>JAIEPK010000199.1 GCA_019749875.1 Candidatus Binatia bacterium
GCGACGCGGGCCGTGCAGCACGGCCGCGACGCCGGCGCGCGACGCACGACGCCCCGCCCGATCGCCCGGTGTCGGATCGCTCACCGCACGACGTCCACCGGCGCGTTCGGGATCTCGCCGAACGTCTCCGGCGCGTAGAGCGCCGCGACGCGCGTCGGCGGCAGCAGGAAGCGGCCGCTCTGATTGACGCGGATCACGTACTCGACGACCGTCTTCCCGGCCGGCATGTCCTCGAAGTAGGCCTTGTACGACTGGAACGAGCGCTCGACGAAGGCGGGCTCGAGCCCGGTGTCGCCGGCGGGGGTCGGCACCGGCGCGGCATTCGTGCCGAGCGGCGCACCACGCAGGTGCGAGCTGCCGGCCGGCACCGGGTCGTCGACCACGACCCACGGCATGTCGGCCTGGGCGTCGATCTCGAGCCGCACGCGCAGCGCGTCGCCCGGATGGATCGTGCCGTCGGCACGCGCCTCGACCGGCGTGACCTGCTTGACGATGCGGTAGCCGGCGACGATCGGCTCGGTCAGCGGCACCGCCGCGCTCGCGAGCACGCTCGCCCACGGCCGCCCGCCGCCGTCTTGCGCGAGCGACAGGGTCGCGCTGCCGGTGGGCCACGGCAGCTCGAGCGCGCCGCCCTTCGCCTCGCGGGCCCAGTCCAGTGCGGCCTTCGCGTCCGCCAGGGTCGCGCGCGTCGTGCCGGTGACCGGCTCCGCCTCGAACGCCTTCACGAAGGCCCGGGTCGCAATGGAACCCCAGGCGTTCGCGATGGTCGTGTCCCACGCGCCGCGACGCTGCAGGCCGAGGGCGCTCTTCATCATGCGCGGCACGTCGCCGCGCCACGCCTGCTGGTCGAGCGCGAGCAGCACGAGCCGCACCGCATCGACGTCGCGACCGGCGAAGATGGTCCAGCCCGACGCGGCGGTGGACGATCGAAACCCGATCGTCGTGCCGCCGAGCTCGAGGCGCGCACGCACGATCTGCTGCAGCTCGGCGAGGCGCCGGTCGCGCTGCGCGAGCTTCGGCGTGCGCGCGAGCACCGTCCACCAGTCGAGCAGCGTCGACGCGGGCCACAGGTTGGGCTCGATCGGCACGCCGTCGACCAGCGCCGGATCGAGCGCGCCCGCGGTCGCGAGCGCCGCCAGCACCGCCATCTTGCGCAGCGGCAGATCGACGATGCGCCGGCTCGCGTCGCCCGCGCGTGCCGCGCTGCCGTCGACGAAGCCGCGCAGCGCGCTCGTGACCTTGTCCTTGACGTCGGCCGGCATCGGGTGGCCGGCGAGCGTCGTCATGGTCAGCACGTACGCCGTGAGCAGCTCGCTGCCCTCGCGCATGGTGGGGAAGAACTTGAGCAACCCGGCGTCGTCGAGATGCGACGGCAGTGCGGCGAGCACGCCGCTCCACAGCGCCGCGTCGTCGAGCGCGACCGCGCGCGACACGCGCTGCTCGAGGCAGCTGTACGGATACGCGGTCATGGTGTCGCGCACGCCGTCGAGGCCCGACAGCAGCGACGGCGCGAGACGGATCTCGATGCCGCCGCGTCCGGCGATCGCGCCCGCGGGTGCCGCGACCGTTTCGGTGTACGGCGCGTCGGGCGCGAGCTGCACCAGCGTGCCCTGCAGGACGCGCTCGGGCACCGCCGGCGTCACGCGCTGGGTGACCGCCATGCGATCGGTGGTGCCGCCGTCGGCCTGCGCGCTGACCGTGTAGCGCAGGTCGGTCACGCCCGCGGGCACCGTCACCGGCCAGCGCGCGATCTCGGACTGGCTCGGCGCGAGCCGGATCTTCTGCGCCGGCAGCGCCGCGCCGAGGCCCGCGACCTCGGCCGACAGATCGACCGTCATCGCGCGATCGGTCGTGTTGCGCAGCGTGAACTCGGCCGCGAGCTGGTCGCCGCTGCGCACCACCGGCGGCAGGCCGGAGAACAGCATCAGGTCCTGCGTGCTGCGGATCGAGGTCTCGCCGGTGCCGAAGAGGCCCGTGCCGCCCGTCGCGACCGCGACGATGCGGAAGCTCGTCAGCGAGTCGTTGAGCGGGATGTCGACCTCGGCGGTGCCGCTCGCGTCGAGCGTGACGTCGGCGCGCCAGAGAAGCAGCGTGTCGAACAGCTCGCGCGTCGTCGAGCGCCCGCCGCCGCCGCCCTGCGGCCGTGCCTTCTTGCCGTAGTGCCGCTTGCCGAGCACCTCCATCTGCGCGGTCGACGTCCACACGCCGAAGCCGCGGCGTCCCATCATCGCCTTCAAGAGCTCCCAGCTGGTGTTCGGCGCGAGCTCGAGCAGCCCCTCGTCGACCGCGGCGAGCGCGATGGTCGAGCCCGCGGGCGGTGCTGCGCCGTTCGCCGTCTTCGCGACGATCTTCGCCTTCGCGGTCTCGCGCACCTTGTAGACCTCGCGGTCGGTCGCGACGTTGACATCGAGCTCGTGCGGGCGCCAGCCGGCCTTGATCTCGACCACGCCCATGCGGAACGACGGCTTGCCGAGGTCGATGCGCGCGGTCGGCTGCACGTCGCCGACGCGGCCGCGCAGCGCCAGCACCGAGACGAACATGTTCGGCGAGAAGGCGTCGGTGACCGGCACGTCGACCACCGGGTTCTTGCCCGACAGCGCGACCACGCGGGCATCGACCACGCCCTCGCGCGCGATCGTCACCAGTGCGGTGGCCTCGCGGAACGGCATGCGCACCTGCAGCTTCGCCGTGTCGCCCGGCTCGTAGCGCTTCTTGTCGGCGAGCACGTCCATGCGGTCGTCGGCGGTGGCCTCGAACCACTGGTCGGACGCGTCGGCGATCCACACGTCCTGGTTCGCGACGCTGGCGCGGCCCTGCGCGTCGGTCGCGGTGACCTGCAGGATCACGTTGCCGTCCGCTTTCGGCAGGCGCGCGCAGTGGAACGTGCCGTCCTTCCCCGTGCGCCCGCGGCACAGCGTGCCGAGTGGCTGCGTGTCGGTGACGAACTCGTAGGCGTAGAAGCCGCCGACGATGCGCTTGCGCACGGTGTAGCTCTTGCGCGCGAACGCCTCGACCTGCACGCGCACTCCGGGCACCGGCTCCAGCTTCGGGTTCAGCACGACGACGTTCGCGAGCACGCGCTTCGCGCGCGTCGCCCCGACCTTGGCCGCGATGCCGGCGACCACGTCCGCGGGCCACAAGGCCACGCTGCCGACCGCCGTCTGCACCTCGCCGTTCGGGTCGCGGAACTCGAGCTCGGCGCGCAGCTTGCGCGGCGTCGTGATCGGCGGCAGGCCCGTGATCGCCGCCTCGACGGTGCCGGCCTGATCGAGGGTCAGCTGCTGGCGTGCGACGATGCCGCCCTGCGGCACGCCCGATGCGCCACTGCCGCTCGCGCCGCCGTCGGCGCCCCCAGCGGCGGCTTCGCCGTCGCCGCACTCCTCGCCGTCACAGCCACCCTCGCCTTCGCGCTCGAGGCCGGTCTTGACGGTGCCGTTGCCGAACGAGAAGCCGTCGCGGTCGGGCGGCGAGATCGCGGCGTCCTCGAGCTGGCTGCGCAACGTCACCGGCAGGCCGGCGGCCGCACCGCCGGCGAGAAACTTGACGGCGAGCGTCGCCTTCACCTCGCGCGGCGCCACCTGCGGCACCGCGGGCAGCTCGACCATGCCGCGCGCGAGCGGCACGCGGAACTCGGCGACGCGGAACGTCCCGGCGAGCCACTCGCGGTCGTAGCTCTCGGGCGGTCCGG
>JAIEPK010000325.1 GCA_019749875.1 Candidatus Binatia bacterium
CGCCGCGGTCGGCGTGGGCGACGCCGTCGGAACCGCCGTCGGCGTGGGAGTCGGCGTCACGGTCGGTGCGCCGGTCGGCGACGGTGTCGGCGACGCGGTCGGCACCGGCGTCGGTGTCGGCGCGCCCGGATAGCTCAGCGGGTCGGCCGGATCGGTGCCGGCGTCGAGCTCGTCGCGGTCGTAGAACGTGTCGAGATCGCGATCGATGCCGATGCGCGTGCCCGAGCCGGGCGGCACGCAGGTGTAGGTCAGCTCCTGGCCCGGCGTCGCCGCGAACGCGCGCAGCGAGGCGTCGCTGAGCAGGCTCTCGCTCGCGCGGTCGCTGCGGAACGTTCCCGCCGACGTCCGCAACCAGCCGCGCGCCACGCCGGCGACGTTGCCCTTCACCACCACGTCGCACTCGGTCGTGGTGCCGCCCAGAACCTTGGACACGAACGTCGTGCCCGCGCGCTGCAGCAGCAGGCTGATGCGCGTACCGACGGCTGCCGGGCTGGTCGAGGTCAGCGTGATCTGCTGGCCGACGATCGGCGCGAGGTCGGTATCGAACGCGAGCACGAACTGCTCCATCTGGCGGCGCTGCGTGTCGCCGCCGGTGAAGCCGACGCCGTTCGCATTGTTGAACACGGTCGCCTGGAAGAAGCGGAACACGGTGTCGACCGAGCCGTCGTGCAGGAAGCCGAAGCCGCGGATCTGGTCGCCCTTGTGCAGGTTGTCACCGGGGTTCAGGAACGGCACCGGCATCATCCCGAACATGCCGACCTTCTGATACGCGTTGCGCAGGTGCGCGACCTTCAGGATCTGCGCCTCGTTCTCGAAGCTCGCGTCGCCGCCCGTGCCGAAGAACCCCTGGGCCGGATCCAGCACGTGGCAGCCGTTGCAGTTGAACCCGGTGCCGGTGCCGATCGACACCCCGTCGGAACGACGGCTGCCGGTGTAGAAGTTGCGACCGGCCTGCTGGTCGCTGGTCAGCGAGTTGTCGAGCGCGCGAACCGGATTCGGCGGCAGCGTCATCGTCAAGGCAAAGCTCGTGAAGTCGTGCATGTCGGCCTCGGGGATGATGCTCTCGCGGCCGAGCAGACCCTCGAAGGCGACGATGAAGTTGTCGAACGACAGCGCCTCGTCGGTGCCGGCGCCGAAGAAGCCGTTCGACCGGTCGCCGCGCCAGTGCATGGGCCCGCTGTTGGAAAGGCCACGCAAGGTCTGCGTGGTCATGGGGCCCTTCATCGGATGGAACTCGTCGAGCTCGGCGTCGCCGTTGAGGCTCTCGGCCGACGCGAACAGCGACAGCTTGATCGTCATGGGGTTGCTGGTGACGACGTCGTCGGGGTTGCCGAGGTCCCAGGCGAGCTGATCGAGATCGCCGAAGACGTGGCAGCTCGAGCACGACGCCTCGCCGTTGCTCGACGAGAACGCGGCGTCGTAGAGCATCGGGCGGCCGGCGACGACGTTGGTCGGCTCGGGGTTGTACACCGGCTGGTGGCCGATCTCGGCGCGCGTCGCGGTGTCGACGACCGAGATGGAGTTGTCGAAGCGCGTGAACACGTAGAGCCGTCCGCGGGCCTGGTCGAGCACCAGCCCCGACGGTCCGCCGCCGGTGAGCTCGATCTGGTTTGCCGTGTCGGGCACGAAGGTGTTGGCGTCGAGCTGTGCGGTCGAGAACACGCCGACCTTGCTCGAGCCGAAGGCCGCGACGTACAGCGTCTGGCCGTCGCTGCTGATCGCCATCCCGACCGGCGTCGCGAGACTCTTGTCGAGCGTGCCCGCGGGGCTCGGACGCTGGCTGTAGTTGATGTGCTTGTTGAGGTGGCGCGGCAGCACGCTGGTGCCGTTGATCACCGTGATGCGCGCCTCGTGCAGGTGGCCGCGCACCGTGTTGCCGCCGCTGACGATGCCCGGTCCCTCGAAGCGCACCTCGTTGTGCGCGTCGGTGTTGCTGACGTAGATCTTGCCGGGCGTGGTCGGGCTCGCGACCATGTTGAACAGCACCGTACCGACGCCGCTCCAGCGCTGCGTCATCGCGGGCGTCGTGGCTGCCGCGTCGATCGCGAACACGTCGTAGTCGGGCAGGTTGAAGCGCACCGCGTTGTTCCAGTTGCGCCCCAGCTGATCCTGCCACTCGCTGACCGCCGAGTTGTACTTGACGATGAGTCCGGTCTCCGGACCCACCTGGCCTTCGACGTTGGCATTCGGCGCCGGCAGACCTCCCGGGACCGTCGTGTCGCCGGCGGTGCACGCCCCCTGTCCGGCACCGCCATCGCAGACGCCACCTTCGTCGATCACCGTGGTGCGGTTGCCCGAGAAGAAGACCGCGGCGTAGACCGTCGCGCCGTCCGGGCTGACCGCGAGCGCGCGCGGCGTGTCGCCGAACAGCTTGACGATGGTGACCGGCGTGCCGCCGAGCGACGTGCCGAGGTTGTTCGCGTCGAACACCCACACGTCGGCGCGGCCGACCCCCGCGGTGGTCAGCTGCGGATCGAAGCCGATGTTCTGCCCGCGGTGCGCGGTGGTGATGAAGGCGCGGTTGCCGCCCGTCCCCGCGAACACGATGTCGCGCGGCTCGTCACCCACCAGCAGCGTGCGCACGACGCGCGGCGGGGAGGACGAGACGTCGACCACGCTGACCGAGTCCGAGAGGTGATTGACGACCCACACCTCGGAGTTGCTGCGCGCCGCGACCGCGACCGGCTCGAGGCCGACCTGGACCGCGCCGACGTGCGTCAAGCCGCCCGCGCCGACGTCGAAGATCTCGAGCCGGTTGTCCGGTGTGTTCACCGCGTAGAGCCGCGCTCCGTCCGGCGACAGGGCGAGCGGCCGGACCTGCCCGGACTCGAAGTTCACGAAGGACGGCGCCTGCGCGTGCGCCGCGATCGCACTGCCGAGCAGCACGAGCGCTGCGAGCAGCGGCAGGGATCCGGTCGTGAGGGGGCGCAGAAGGTGTCGACTCGATCTCATGAAGGGCCCTCGCATAAGGATGGGTCGGTGGGTGATGAAGCCCCGCGCAGGGGCGGTGCGGCGACCGGTCGTTATCAGCCTCGCGTCGTCGAGAACAAGGCTTCACGTGTGCGCAGCGCCTCGCTGCCGAGCGATCGAAGGCGACACGTGTCAGTGAGCGATCTGGCCCGCACTCGCGGGGCATTTGGCCACGCCGAAGGCTCGCGATGCGGTCGCACGCGCGACGAACGACGGTATCCCGCACGCGCCGCGCCTGGCACGCGTCGCGCTTCGGCCGGCATGAACCGAATCATCACCGCACGCATCGCCAGCGGTCTGCTGCTCGCCCTCGCAGGCGCGCCGCCGGCCGTCGCAACCGCCCGCGAGTCGGGCTTCCAGATCAGCCCCGACGGGCGCCAGGCCATGGTCAGCAAGGACGTCGGCGCCGAGCGCTGGGTGATCGTCCGCAGCGACGACGGCTCCGTCTCCGGCAACGTCTTCCGTCGCGAGGACGCGCCGCTCTTCGTCTGGTGCGCGCCGCGCGAGGACGCTTCGCAACCCGACGACACGGTCGCGCTGTCCTGCTTCGGCGCGAACGCGTGCGCGGCGGCGCCGTGCGACGAGAGCGGCTGGGAGTTCGTCGGCGACGTCGACCTGCCGCCGTCGTTCTTCGCACCGCCGGCGCCGACCGACACGCCCACGCCGGACGATTCGCCGACCCCCTCGCGCACGCCCGCGCCGACGGCGACGCGGTCGCCG
>JAIEPK010000329.1 GCA_019749875.1 Candidatus Binatia bacterium
GGGCGCATCGCGCCGCGCGCAACGGCGCAGCGCGTACGCCACCAGCACCGTCGCGGCGAGCTCCGATGCCGCGGGGTAGAACGCCGGCGCGAGCGCCATCACGACGGTCCCCGTGACGCGCCGGCCGCGGACCGCCCACGCGAGACCGAGCACCGCCGCGAGATTCCCGAGCGGCACCGCGACGCGCGTGCTGTCGTACGAGAACAGCTCGCCGTAGTACGCGGACACCGACGCCACCACGACGAACGCGAAGCGGGAGACGGTGAGCTCGAAGCCCAGCACCGCCGCCGCGATCGCCGCCGTGCAGCAGAGAAGCAACGCGCCGACGGCGGTCGACAGCAGCGGCAGATACGCCGAATCCTGAACGACCCCGAAGAGCCAGGCGTAACCCCACCGTCCCTGCGCGAGGATCGCGTGCACGTCGTGCGGGTTCTGCATCTGCATCACGTCGTCGGCGTTGAAGGCCGGCACGATGCCCTGGAACCCGTACGCGACCAGCACCAGCAGCCAGGCGAGCGCGAACGCGGTCGGCGTGAGCGGTCCACGCACCGTGAGACGTCTCGACCACGCATCGCCTGCGAGCGCGGGAGGCGGCGGCGCGGCAACCGCTGCCGGCGCGCTCTCGACGTCCTCTCGTCGCTGGTCGTGCTGGTGCAGCAACCGAACCCTCCTCGCGGTCAATCATACAGCGATGTCGTCCCGGCGATCGTGGCGGCGCACGCCCACGTGACGCCCGATCCGACATGGACGCCGCGCGCACACCGCTCTTTCCGACCATTGACACGTCGAGGGTCCTGAGGTGATTTCGCGGCGAGTGATGTGCAGCGCGCAGTCGGATCCGGGCTGGTCGGCGGACGGCGGGTCCACCCCGGCGCCGCGCACGGGCAGCTGGTGGTCGGGACGTCTCGACCCGCGTGCGCCGAACGCCTTCAGCCTGCTGCGCTTCCTCGCCGCGACCCTGGTCGTGATCGGACACACGTTTCCCATTCTCGGCCTGCCCGAGCGTGGCGTGCTCGGGGATTCGTTCGGGGCGATCGCGGTGGACGTGTTCTTCGTGATGAGCGGATTCCTCATCACCTCGGCCTGGGAGCGGCGCACGAGCCTCTGGCAGTACGCGCGAAACCGCATCCTGCGCATCGTCCCCGGGTATGCCGGCGTAGCCGCAGCGACGGTGCTGGTGATCGGACCGGCCGTCACCGTGTTTCCCCTCGCCGACTACTTCCGCAGCGAGGCCACCTGGCTCTATCTGCGCAACGCCACGTTCACGGTGATGCGCTTCGACCTGCCCGGCGTGTTCCTCGCGAACCCGCTGCCGGTGGTGGTGAACGGCTCGCTGTGGACGCTGCCGATCGAGGCCGCGATGTACGTCGCGGTGGCGGTCTTGGGGGCGGCGCGGCTGCTGCACCGACGGCGGCTCGTGCTGGTCCTCGCCGGCCTCGCGGCGGTCGAGATCCTCGCCCAGGACTTCCTGGTCGCGCACGACGTCACGCTGCTCGGCATCATGCCGGTCGCGTCGGTGGTCGACTTCGGGATCTACTTCGCCCTCGGCGCGCTCGCCTGGCTGTGGCGCGACGTCCTCGTGCTGCGCGCCGACGTGGCGGCCGGGCTGCTGCTCACGACGTGGGCGCTGCCGCCGTCGACCCTGCAACGCGTCTTCTTCATGGCCGCGATCCCCTATGCGACGCCCTTCGCCGCGCGCTGTCCATGGACCTGGGCCACCCGCTTCGGGCAGCGCCGCGACCTGTCCTACGGGCTCTACCTGTACGCGTTCCCGCTGCAGCAGTGCGTGGTCCTCGTGGGCGGCCGCGACATGCCGTTCGCGCTGCACCTGACGCTGTCGTGGCTGCTCGCACTCGGCTGCGCGGCGCTGTCGTGGCGCTTCATCGAGCAGCCCGCGCTCGCGCTCAAGCGGCGTACGGCGCGCACGCGCGACCGCGTCGCGCCCGTCGCGGCGCGTGGTTGACAACCCGCAGCCGCTGGGTTTTCGTCGTCGCTTCCGGTCGAGAGTGCGGCGCGCGCAGCGAAGGTTCGGTGCGGCTCCACGCGCCGCGGAGGATCAGGTGCAGCCCCAGGAGCAGCAGCCGTCGGGCGACGTCGTCGCCGCAACCCACGCCAGCACCCCGTCGGACGTCGTCGCCGCGCGCACCTGGCGATCGGTCGGCGATCTCGCGGCGCGCTTCCGCGCGGCGAAGCCGTTTCCGCACGTCGTGATCGACGGCTTCCTCGACGATGCCTTCTGCCGGCGCATCGTCGAGGAGTTCCCGGCCTACGACGCCGAGCGCTTCCGCAACGAGTGGGGCGAGTCGGGCAAGGCGCACCACGAACGCATCCCGCAGATCGGACCCGCGTTCGCGGCCCTGCACGACACCGTGCGCTCGCCGGCGTTTCTCGGCTTCATGAGCCGGCTGTCGGGCATCCCCGACCTCCTGTTCGACCCCGAGTACTTCGGCGGCGGCACGCACGAGAACCTGCACGGCATGGAGCTCGACCCGCACATCGACTTCAACCTGCACCCGGCGAGCAAGCTGCACCGTCGCCTCAACTTTCTACTGTACCTGAACGACGACTGGCAGGACTCCTGGGGCGGTGCGCTCGAGCTGCACACCAACCCCTGGCTGCACCCGTCGCAGGACGAGATCGTGAGCGTGTCGCCGGCGTCGAACCGCTGCGTGATCTTCGAGACCAGCGACCACTCGTGGCACGGCTTCCGCCGCCTCGATCTGCCCGAGGACCAACGTCACCGCAGCCGGCGCTCGTTCGCGCTCTACCTCTACACGCGCGAGCGCCCCGACGGTCCGCTGATCCCGCACGACATCACGATCTACACCGACCGCCCGCTGCCGGAGCGCATCGCGCCCGGACGCACGCTCACCGACGAGGACGTGCGCGAGCTGCAGACGCTGCTCGCGCGGCGCGACCGCAAGCTCGAGTACCTCTACGGCCGTGCGATCGACTACGCGCAGCCCACGCTGCGCGGCGAGCCGCCGCGCGCGGTCGCCGTGACGATCGAGCCCGCACGCGCAGACGCGAGCGCGAGCGCCGCGGCAGCGAGCGACGTCGTGCACGGGCAGCAAGCCGCCGACGAGGGCGTGTACGCGCAGCGGCCCGCGGGATGGCCGCGCACCCGCTACGACGTGCTCGAGGATGCGGTCGTCGGCACCATGCGACGCGTGCGCGACCTGGCGCGGGACGCCCGCGACCGGGTGCGTGCGCGCAGCGGTGGTTGAGCGGATCTCGACGCGACGGGCCGCCCTCCCCGCGCTCGCCCTCCTGACGACGTGCCTCGCGCTCGCGCTGCCGGGCTGCGGGCGCTCCTCGCGCGAGGTGCGATGCCCCACCGGTGCCACGTGCGCGAGCTGGGCACCGTTCACCGCCGAGGAGCTGGTGCATGCGCCCGAGGTGTGTCGTGGCGAGATCGCGCAGGCGCTCGCGGCCGACGGCGTGCTCGACGGCGGCAGCGTCGCGATCCCGGTCGCGCCCTGGTCGTCGGAGCCGGCGCGGCGGCGCGTCACGGCGTCGTCGCTCGCGCGTGCTCTGAGCGGCCTCGATCGGGCGCTCGGCGACCGCGCACGGCACGTGGTCGCGGTCATCGACGCCACGGAGCTGGTGGGCGGCTGCGCGTCGCAGGACGTCGCCGATCTCGCGCTCGCCCTCGGACGCGCCGCGACGAGCGACGCCGGCGAGCCGGCGTCACGGGCCGACGCGCCAGCACCGTCCGC
>JAIEPK010000063.1 GCA_019749875.1 Candidatus Binatia bacterium
ACCATGTGCGCCTTCTCGTCGCGCGTGCGCTCGAGCGTGCCGAGCGCGCGGCGATGCTCGCTGCCGATGGACGTCACGACCACGACGTCGGGTCGTACGACGTTCGCGTAGAGCGCCATCTGCCCGGGCGCGGCGATGCCGACCTCGATCACTGCGTGCCGGTCGTGCGCTCGCACGGCGAGCACGCGGCGCGCGACGTGGTCCCAGCAGTTGGCCGACACGTGCGCCGCGGGATCGAGCCCGAGTGCCGCGCGCACGGCGCGGCTGGTCGTGGTCTTGCCGTACGTGCCGACGACGGCGGTGAGACGCGTCGTTGCGGGCAGGCGTGCACGGTGGAGGCGTGCCGCCGCCGCGTACGCCGGCCAGGCGCGATGGCGGAGCCCGGCGACGATCTGCTGGCGGCCGAGCGGCGTCCGCAGGAGGCCGATCAGCTGTCGCGGCGAGTACTTCACGAGCCTCGCCGCCGCGTCCACGACGGCGGGAGCGCGTCCGGCGCTCCCTCCGTCGTGGACTGCGGTGTCGACCGGATCGTCAGATCGAGACGCTCGTCGTGGCTTCGTCCTCCGTGGTCGGCGTGGCCGTCGAGAAGGTCAGCCCTTGCGCACGGTCTCGCGGAAGCGGGTCGTGCGGTGCACGGGGTCCTTGTCGTACTGCGGGATGACTTCCTTGCCGAACAGCTCGATGCACTCCTCGGCCTCGCCGTTCATGAAGTTGTTCGGGAAGCCGAACACCAGCTGGTCGACACCCGTGCGCTCGTAGTGACGCAGCTGCTCCGCGACCTCGTCCGGCGTGCCGCACAGCAGCGCACCGGCCGCGATCGCCGCGTCGACCATCTTTTCGTCGAGCGCGATCGGCTTCTCGGGCCACACCGGCGCGTTCGCCGGCTTCGGGAACGTGTCGTGGTACAGGCACACCAGCGAGAACAGGTAGCCGCGGTCGGGACGCATCGCGATCTCTCTCGCGCGCTTGCGATCCTTCATGCAGATCACGGCGTTGGTGATCATGACGTTGTCGTTGACGTAGTCGCCGAGCGGCGTGGTGCACTTCGCGATGCCGTCTTTGTAGGCGTCGATGAGCGGCTTCATGTCGCCGATCGGCGAGAAGTTGAAGCCGAGCGCGCCGAGACCGAGCGTGCCGGCCTTCGTGTAGGTCGGCGGATTGCCGCAGGCGACCCACATCGGCGGATGGCTCGGGCCGTAGGGCTTGGGCAGCACGTTGTGCGGCTTGTCGATCGCGAAGTGCTGGCCCTTGAAGGTGTAGTCGGTCGTCTTCCACATGCGCAGGATCTCGGGCGCGACCTCGTCCCACTCGACCTTGGTCGAGGACGGATCGTGGATGTTGAACGTCCCGACCTCGTGCGAGCCGGCACCGCGGCCGGTGCCGAACTCGAAGCGGCCTTCCGTCAGCTGATCGAGCATCGCGGCGCGCTCGGCGTTGCGCACCGGGTGATTGACGCGCGGGCTCAGATTGAAGATGCCGGACCCGATGTGCATCTTCTTCGTCGCGTGCGCGAGATAGCCGAGGAACACGTCGTTCGCCGAGATGTGGCTGTATTCGGTGAGGGCGTGGTGCTCGGTCACCCAGACGTACTTCCAGTTGTGCTTGTCGGCGAGGACGGTGAGGTCCGCCTCGTGCTGGAACGCGGCGTGCTCGGCGCGCGGATCGCGCGACTTCTCGCCGGGGCAGTAACCTTGCAGGAACAGTCCGAACTCCATGCATCTCCTCCGTGGCTGAGCCTGCTGTATGACACAACGAAGCGAGTTTCAAAACCCCGAATCGCCGTTCGGTAAATTCCGTGGCTCGTGCAGCGGCAGGACCGGAGGGTCGACCCGGTGAGGGGGCGCGCGATCTCGCGAATCGCCGCGACCGTCTCATGGCCCGCTCGCCGATCGCCGATGATTCTCGGGGTTTTTCGGCGTGCGGGCTTGGACCACCATAGGCGATGCGCTCCTGCCGGCCTCGTTGCGCGAGCAGGGCGTTGATGCGGTGCGTCGCGGGCGCCTCGCGGTCGCGATCTGCCTGCTCGGGATGGCCGGCGGGGTGATCGGCGCTCTGTCCGTGCTGCTCAACCATGCCCCCGGGAGACTCGCGCGCGCGACCGCGTTCGCGCTCGGCATCCCGTTCGGTTGCTTGATCCTGGCGTCGCTGCGTCGCACCGGATCGCTCGCGCTGGTCGCGCACGCGATCGGCGCGACCATGTTCGCCATCGGCTGCTTCACGGCGTTCCAGTCGGGCGATCTCGGCATGCCGATGCTGTGGTTCATGGCGCTGGTGCCGATGGTGGCCGTGCTGCTCGCCGGCGCACGCGCCGGCCTCGCGTGGGCGGTCGCGGCCATGCTGGTGCCGCTCGTCCTGATCCAGCTGCACCGCGCGGGACACGTCTTTCCGGCGCCGATCGCGGCGCAGGACGTGCGCGCGCTGCAGGCCGCCGGCCTCGTCCTGATCGCGCTCGCGGGCGTCTGCATCGCGCTCGCCTACGAGGCGCTGAAGAGCGCGGCGCTCGCCGACGTCGCGCGCGCGAACGCCGAGCTCGCACGCATGAACCGCGATCTCGAAGCCGCGCGCGACGCAGCCCTCGAAGCGGCACGCAGCAAGGCCGAGTTCCTCGCGACCATGAGCCACGAGATCCGCACGCCGATGAACGGCGTGATCGGCATGACCCAGCTCCTGCTCGACGGCCCGCTCGGCGACGAGCAGCGCGACTACGTGCAGACGATCCGCGCGAGCGGCGACTCGCTGATCGCGATCGTCAACGACATCCTCGACTACTCGAAGATCGAGGCGGGACGCCTCGATCTCGAGACGCGCGCCATCGACGTGGGTGCGATCGCACGCGAGGTCGCCGACCTGTTCGCGGCGGCCGCGCGCGACAAGGGCCTCGATCTCCGCACCGCGATCGCGTCCGACGTCCCGCCGCGCGTCCTCGGCGACGGCGTGCGCATCCGCCAGGTGCTGGCGAACCTGGTCGGCAATGCCGTCAAGTTCACCGAGCGCGGCGTCGTCGACGTCGGCGTTCGCGTGCTCGCCCCCGACGACACCGGCGAGCGCCTCGAGATCGCGGTGCGCGACACCGGCATCGGCATCCCGGCGCAGGGACTCGCGCGGCTGTTCCGCTCCTTCTCGCAGGTCGACTCGTCCACTGCGCGGCGCTTCGGCGGCACGGGGCTCGGACTCGCGATCTCGCAGCGGCTCGCGCAGGCGATGGGTGGCGACGTCACCGTCGAGAGCACCGCCGGGCAGGGGTCGACCTTCCGCTTCGTGGTGCCGCTGCGCCGCGCGGAGCCGGTCGAGGCAGCGCCGCTCGCGTCCGCGCCGGCGGCGCGCATGACCCGGGTCGCAACGGATCACCCGCTGCGCATCCTGCTCGCCGAGGACAACCGCGTGAACCAGAAGGTCGCGCTGCGGCTCCTCGAGCGCATGGGCTACGCGCCCGACCTCGCCGAGGACGGCGCGCAGGTGCTGACCGCTCTGGCGCGAGTTCCCTACGACGTGGTGCTGATGGACGTGCAGATGCCGGGCATCGACGGGCTCGAGGCGACGCGGCGCATCCGTGCGGCGGCGGACGGTCCGCAGCCGCGCATCATCGCGCTCACCGCGAACGTCTTGTCGGGCGAGCGCGAGGCCTGCCGCGCCGCGGGGATGGACGACTACGTGCCGAAGCCGATCGATCGCGACGCGCTCGCGGCGGCGTTGCGACGCTGTCCGGCGGGCGAGGAGGCGTCGGTGCGCGACACCGGCACTGCCTGAG
>JAIEPK010000098.1 GCA_019749875.1 Candidatus Binatia bacterium
GATCCAACGTTTCCTCGCGCATGACCTCGGTCGTCGTGCTGCCGGCCACCAGCCACGCCCACCGGCTGCCGACGGGAGCGCCGAGGACGATCACGTCGGCGGCCCGCTGCTGGGCGGTCGCGAGGATGCCCGCGGCGCTCGAGCTCAGCACCAGCTCGACCGAGAGCGCCAGGCCGGCGGGGCGGACCCGGGCCATCAGCGCTGCGAGCTTCGCGCACGCCTCGTCGCGCAGCTCGCGGTAGTAGGCCTCCGGCACCGGCGCGAGATCGGGCGCCGACGCCGGTGTGGGCAGGAGCGCGTGCACCAGCACGTGTGAGGAGCCGTGCTCGCGTGCGAGCTCGAGGGCCCACGCGAACGCTGCCTTCGCACCCGGCGAGAAGTCGGTCGCGACGGCGATCGTGCGCAGGCGCTCGCCGCTCATGCGGTCAGGCTCGTGCGGCGATGGCGCGCTCGAGCTTCGCGACGCGACGCTCGAGGCGACGGACCTGCTCCTCGGTGGCCGCGTGCATCTGCTTCAAGAGCCTGCGCTCGGTGTCGCGCACGATGGCCTCGGCGCGACGCTCGACCTCGTGGCGGAGGTTCTGCACGGTCTTCTCGAACTCGGCCCGATTGTGCGCGATCGCCTTGCGGGCATCGTCGGGCAGCCGCGCGAGCAGCGCCGGGAGACCAGCGGCGACCTTGCGTGGCGCGCGCTTGACGACCTTGGTGTTCGCCATGATCCCACCCTCCTCGTCGCCAAGGCCGAGCAATCCCGCGGCCAGCACGCGAAGCACGCCATGCGCCCCGGTCCGCGTGCCGGCAGGCGACGTTCCCAGAACCGGGAACCGCGCGCGTCACGCCCTCCGAGCATCGGGAAGGCTCGCCCACGGCGCGCGATCGCGGCGCAAGGTCGGGTCAGGAGGCCGTGTCGGCGGAGCGATGCGAGGCGGCGGTGGTCGGGTCGCGCAGCGCGAGCGCGAGGGTGAGCGCGATCAGCGGGACGGCGACCAGCAGCGCGTAGTGCTCCGGCGGGCGGTGTCCGCTCGCCGGCGGAGCACCGCCCCAGAAGTGCAGCGCGTGCAGGCCGCGCTCGACGAGAAGCAGCAGGAGCACACCCGGCACGAACGACCGGTAGCGCGTCGCCACGAGCAGCATCACGATGCCGAACACGAGCTGCGTCGCACCCGCCCAATGGAAGAGCGCCGCGACGAGCTGACTGCAGCTCGACAGGTCGAGCCCCGCGATCACCCCGGCGCCGCCGTCCGGCAGGAAGGAGTGGATCGCCGCCGGCACGATCGTCAGCACGGCGAGCGCGGCTAAGATCTGCGGCGCGCGCGGCGATCCGGTGTATCCCGCGTTGGTCGACGGTGGCAGCAGCCTGGACACGCTTCGGCCCTCGATCGCGCTCAGGCGCGCGCCGGTCCGATCGCGCCGCGGACGGTCTCGATGTTGAGCTGGCCCTCGAGCCCCGCTTGGCGATGGACCGCGATCTCCGCGTACTCGGGCGTCGCGGTGAGCTGCCAGAACACGGTGCGGCTGGGATACTCGGCGAGCGCGACCTCGTCCCACAGCGTTTCCACCACGCCCAGCGAGAGAGAGTTGACGGCGCCCGAGTAGATCACGCGGCCCCCGATGCCGTGCAGCAGCGGCACGAACAGCCGGCCATAGCGCTCGTAGGCCGCGCGCCCGCTGATGTCCGGATCGCGGCCGTCGGGGTACTGGGCGCGCTCGCGGAACTTCAGCAGGTTCACCATCACGATCGGACCGTCGGGCCCCGGCCTGGCGAGCTCCTCGCGCTGCGTGCGGTCGGGATAGACGCGATTCTCGACGTTCATGCGCTCCTCCGGGAGTCGTCGCCGGCTGCGGGCCACAGTGACAGCACGTGCCCTTGGTCCGGCCGCGTCGCGCCTTCGAGCACCTCGCGGTAGACGCGCTCGACCGCATCCCGTCCGTGGTCGCGCACCACGTGCAGCCACGCGTCGCTGAAGGCGACGAAGTGCCGCCACGCCGTGCCGAGCTTGTCCTGGAACCCGGCCGGTCCCCACTCCTTCTGGCGCTTCTCCATCTGCAGCGGGGCGAAGAAGAAGGTCGGCGGCGCGCCGGGCAGATCGCGCGCGGGACGCGTGCCGTTCCAGTGCGTCGCGCCGATCACGGCGCTGTGCTCGAGATTGCCGGCGAGGTGGCGGTGGATCGCGTTCACGATCGCGCCGTCGCCGGAATGCTCGACGAGCACGCTCGGCGCGCTCGCATCGAGGGTCGTGATCTCGTCGTAGCGCAGCACGCGGTCGTAGCACGACAGCGCGGACACGAACGCGTGATTGCGCGCCGAGGTGAGTCCGACGACCTCACCCGCGCCGCGCGCCGCGAGGCTGAAGGCGAGGGCGATCGCCGTCTTGCTCGACGCGCTGGTGACGAGGAACGTGTGCGCGCCGAAGTCGTGCTGGTCGGCGAGGAAGTCGTCGACCAGGAACGAGGTGAGGAAGAGGCCGCGCAGCAGCAGCAGCGCGTCCTCGCGTGCGGGCTCGTACAGCGCATCGGTGCCGGTGCGCAGGTATTGCCGGTAGGCGAGCGCGGTTGCGGCGCGGTGCGCCGCGACGTCGGTGAACGACGCGGCACCGGCATCGCCGGCATGCGCCACGAGATGGGTGGACATCGGGAAGAAGCCGAACACGCGCTCGCCGGGCGCCACCGCGGGGTGCGCGGACTCGACCACGTCGGCGAAGCCCATCACCGGCAGGCGTCCCCAGCCGTCCGCGGCCGGGAAGAAGGTCCAGTAGCCGAGCATGTCGCCGGTGAGCGCGTAGGTGATGTTGTTCGCGGTGAGCGCGAAGCGGTCCACCTTCAGCAGGACGTGCTCGGCGGGGAGCGCGTCGGGCAGCGCCGGCTCGTCGAACCGGCACGTCCGCCAATCGTCACGCCGCACCAAGAAATCCAGCGACTTCGCCATTCGTGTTCTCCCGGCACGGGACGACCGTGCGCCCTTTCCGATTCTGGCACTCACTATGCCGATAGTGACGGGTGGTCAAGCCGGTACCGCGTCGCTGCCGGCCTCGCGCGACGTGACGGCAGATCGGCCGCGTCGCTCGAAACCGAGGCGACGATCTGCCAACATCGCGACCGCCATGAAGCCGCGTTCCAAGCCCGAGCCGATCTCCGCCTTCGATGGACGCGTCCTGCGCGGCGAGCGCAGCCGTGAGGCGATCGTCGCGGCACTGATGGAGCTCGTCGGCAGCGGCGTGCTGCAGCCCACGGTGCAGCAGGTCGCCGAGCGTGCCGGTGTCGGCGTACGCAGCGTCTTCCGCCACTTCTCCGAGATGGAGACGCTCTATCGCGCGATGGACGCGCGGCTCGAGGCGGAGGCGCGGCCGCTGCTCGACGGTGCGGCGCGCACCGGCACGCTCGCGGAGCGGGTGGCCGCGCTGACGCGCCAGCGCGCGTCGTTCTTCGAGCGCATCGCCGCGTACAAGCGCTCGGGCAACCTGGTCCGCTGGCGCTCGCCGTTCCTCCAGGACCGGCATCTCAACATGCAGCGGCTGCTGCGTGTCGACGTGCGGCGCTGGTTCCCGGAGCTCGACGACGCACCTGCGCCGGTGCTCGAGGCGCTCGACCTGGTGACCTCGTTCGAGGCGTGGGAGCGCCTGCGTTTCGACCGTCAGCTCGGTGCGAAGGCGGCCATGGCGGTGGTCGAGACCGCGGTGCTGGCGCTGCTGCGCGAGCTCCCCGGCAAGCGCGCCGGGCGCAAGCCGGCGCGCGGCGCGTAGCGATCGCGTC
>JAIEPK010000206.1 GCA_019749875.1 Candidatus Binatia bacterium
TGCCTGGAGTGCCGCGCAGGCGCTGGCGTTCGATGCGGCGCTGGCGGTGCCGCTCGCGCGCGAGCAACGTCTGGGGGGCGACCTCGACGCCGCGCAGGCGACGCTGGCAACCATCGACCCCGCCTCTCTGTCTCCCGTCGCGCACGCCGCCTGGCTCGACGAGCGCGCGTCGATCGCGCGCGCAGAAGCCGCACGACTGCCGGTCGGCGATGCGGCGACCGCGGAGCGTCGCGACGAGCTGCTGCGTGCGTCGGCGCGCGATCTCGAACAGGCGCTGGCACTCGAGCCGACCCCGGACCGCGAGTACCGGCTCGGCCTCGTCGAGGTCGATCTCGGCGAGCCCGAGCGCGCGATCCCGGCGCTCGAGCGCTCGCTCGCGAGCGGACCGTTCGTCCCCGAGCACGCGGCGACGCTCGGCTACGCCTACCAGAGCGTCGGCCGCTACGAGGACGCCGGCCGCGAGCTCGCACGCTCGCTCGATACCGACCGGGACCAGCTGCCGCTCTACGAGGACCTCGCCTACGTGCGCGTCAAGGAGATGCGCAACGACGACGCGATCACGCTGCTCGAGCAGGCGATCGACAACACGCCGCTCTACCCGGCCGACGACGCGGCCGAGCGCGCTGCGATCGACGAGCGGCGCCTCGCGATGCGACGCGAGGTGAGCGAGCTGTCGCGCAGCTTCTCGCTGCTCGCCTACACGTCGATCTGCTTCGGCACGAGCAACTGCGAGGTCGGGGCCGCGACGCCGCTGTCGGCCGGCGCCAGCAAGTCGCAGGGCGGCGTCGAGCTCGCGTACCGGCCACCCGTGATCGGCTACCGCGACGGGCGCGTGTTCGAGGTGATCTCGCGCACCCTCTTCGAGCAGGAGGTGAACTCGATCGTGCCGCGCGGGCAGACGACCGTGATCACGCTCGGAGTGCGCTACAAGCCGCTCTCGTTCGTCGACGGGTATCTCAGCGCCGAGCGCCTGTTCGGCGTCGGCAGCGACGCGCAGAGCAACGTGCTCCTGCGCGGCACGCTGGGCTGGCAGCAGGGCTACGCGATGCAGCCCGGCGTGCCGCGCTGGTGGTACACGACGCTCTACGGCGACGTCGCACGCACCGTCGCGGCACCGCACGACTGGTTCTTCTACGGCGAAGCGCGCCAGGGCATGACGTTCAACGTCTACGGCGATCGCACCATGCTGACGCCGCACCTGTACGCGCGCGGCCGCTTCCAGACCGGCGACGGCAGCGACTTCCAGGAGGTCGATCTCGGGCTCGGCGTCGTGCTGCGCTGGCTGTTCCGCGCCGACGAGTACCACGACTACCAGTCGAGCGCCGAGCTGCTGCCGCGCGTCGGCTACGACGCCTACAACAGCGACGGCCGTGACTTGACGGTGTCGCTGACCGCGATCGTGAGGTTCTGATCGTGTCCCGCGTGCATTGCCCGCACTGGGTCGTGGTCGCGGCGCTCTCGAGCGCGCTGCTGCTGTCCGCCGTCGCGCCGTGCGGATCGCCGGCGCAGGCGCGTGCGAGCGCTCCGCCGTGCGTCGCGACACGCGGTCTGGACGGATCATTTCTGCAGCTCACCCGTACCGCGGCGCTTCGACCGCGCGCCGACTGGGAAGCGCTGTTCGCGGACATGGCAGCGATCGGGGTCACGCAGGTCTTCGTGCAGTGGACGCTCGCCGACGGCGTCGCGTTCTACGCGCGCGAGCCGCGGCAGCCGGACGACGTGCCGATGCTCGACCTGCTCTTCGAGCTCGCCGAGCGGCACGGCATGCGGCTCTGGCTGGGCCTCGCGCACGACGCCGGGTGGTGGGCGGGCATCGACCGTGCGCGACCGGCAGACGAGGTCGCGGTCTTTCTCGCCAGACGCCGGCTCGCGAACCTCGCGGTCGCGCGTGCGCTCGCAGCCGCGGTCGCGGGGCGGCCGTCGTTCGGCGGCTGGTACGTCCCGGACGAGATCGACGACAAGAACTGGCTCGGCGAGGAGCGCGCGGCTCTGGTCGCCGACTACCTGGCGACGCTCGGTCGCGAGCTCGCGCCGCTGGCACCAGGCGCGGGCCTCGCCGTGTCGGGCTTCGCGCAGGGCTGGGCGACGCCGCAGCAGGTGGTGGAGCTGTGGAGCCTGGTCACCGCGCGCGCGCCGCTCGGCCTGGTGCTGTTCCAGGACGGCGTCGGTGCGGGCAAGCTCTCGCTCGACGAGCCGTCCGCATACTTGACACCGCTGCGCGCCGCGCTCGACGCGCACGGCACGCAGCTCGGAGTCGTGGTCGAGCTGTTCACCGCGACCGGTGCGGATGCCGGCGCGTCCTTCGCTGCCACGCCCGCACCGCTCGAACGCGTCGAGCGACAGCTGGAAGTTGCCGGGCGGCACGCGAGCGGACCGACCGTCGGCTTCAGCGTCCCCGACTATCTGAGCCCCTTCGGCGGCGCCGCCGCGGACCGGGCCTACGACGCCTATCGAAGCTTCGTCGCGCGCTGCACCGACACGCGCGCGCGGCACTGACGTCACGAGGAGAGCCATCATGGGAGAGATCCGGCAGCTGATTGGCGCGCGGAGAAGAGAGACCGGCGACGACCGGTGCAGGATCGTCTGCGTGGTCGGGACGCGTCCGGAGGCGATCAAGATGGCGCCGGTGATCGAGGCGCTGCGCCGCGAGACCTGGGCGTCCCCGTACGTGCTGCTGACCGCGCAGCACCGCGAGATGCTCGACCAGGTGATGCAGCTGTTCGCGATCCGCGCCGACGACGACCTGAACGTCATGCGGCCGAACCAGCAGCTCGCCGCCTTGACCGCGCAGCTCATCACCGGCCTCGACGCCGCGCTCGAGCGCGCCCGGCCCGACGCGGTGCTCGCGCAGGGCGACACGACGACGGTGCTGTGCGCGGCCCTGGTGTCGTTCTACCGGCGCGTCCCCTTCGGCCACGTCGAGGCGGGGCTGCGCACGCACGATCTGGCCTCTCCGTTTCCCGAGGAGGCCAATCGCGTGCTCGCGAGCCGCTTGACGCGCTGGCACTTCGCACCGACCGCGTCGTCACGTGCGAATCTGCTGCGCGAGGGCATCGAGGACGCGGCGATCCACGTCACCGGCAACACGGTGATCGACGCGCTGCTGAGCATCGCCGATCGTGCGCGCGGCGTCGACCTGTCGTTCGCGGACGGCAAGCGTCTGCTGCTCATGACCGCACACCGGCGCGAGAACTTCGGCGCGCCGATGAACGAGGTGTTCGCCGCGGTGCGCGAGCTCGTCGATCGCTTCGAGGATCTGGCGGTGCTCTATCCGGTGCATCCCAATCCGAACGTCAAGGAGCCGGCCGAGCGCATCCTCGGCGGGCACCCGCGCATCCGGCTCGTGGCACCGCTCGACTACGAGCCCTTCGTCGCCGCCATGTCGGCGGCCCACCTGATCGTCACCGACTCGGGCGGCGTGCAGGAGGAGGCTCCGGCGCTGGCCAAGCCGGTCCTGGTGCTGCGCAACGAGACCGAACGGCCCGAGGCCGTGGACGCGGGCGTGGTGAAGCTCGTCGGCCCGGTGCGTGAGCGCATCGTGCGCGAGGTCGCGACGCTGCTGACCGACCCGGCGGCGTACGCGGCCATGGCGCGCGGCGTGTCGCCGTACGGCGACGGTCACGCGGCGGGCAGGATCGTCGCGGTCCTGGCGCGCGATCTCGCGATGCCCGTCGGCGCGCCCGGCCTGCGCAGCACGCTCTGAGATACCGTGACCTCCGTCAAGCGTACGTCAGACTGTAGGGGCTTCGGGAGCCTGCAGTCTGGGCACGAATG
>JAIEPK010000127.1 GCA_019749875.1 Candidatus Binatia bacterium
TTGACCTTCCAGCGCACCAGCGCCGCGGTGCTCGCGAGCGCGAGGAGGCCGGTCGGTACGTCGACCACCGCGGTCCACACGAGCTGCAACGTGACCACGGCCATGAGTGCCAGCGAGGCGACGTTGACCCCGTCGAGCAGCGCACCCGCGACCCAGGACCGACGCAGCCGCGGCAGCAGCGGCGCGCTCAGCGCGACGAACACGAACGCGGGCAGGAAGATGCCCAGCGTCGCGGCGCACGCGCCCGCGTTGCCGGCCAGCACGTAGCCGACGAAGGTCGCGGTGGTGAACACCGGGCCGGGGGTGAGCTGTCCGATCGCGATCGCGTCGACGAGCTGCGCCGGCGTGAGCCAGCCGAGGCGCTCGACCAGCTCGGCGCGCAGGAACGCCAGCAGCACGTAGCCCGAGCCGAACAGCACCGAGCCGATCTTCGCGAACACCCAGAACAGCGGCGCGATCCCGACCGCCGACGGCGCGACCGGAGCCACGCCCGCGAGCATCGCAGGGCCCGCCGTCGCGGCTCCGGCTCCGGCGAGCGACGCGGCGCTCGCGGGCAGCAGTCCCGGTGCGATGCCCGCACCGTGCTCGCGTGACGATCGGGCGATCGCGACCGCCGCGAGCCCCGCGAGGAGCAGCAGCAGAAACTCGTTCACGCCGAGCACCGCGGCGGCCGCCACCGCGATCGCGAGCAGCCGGAGCGCCACCGTGCGCGCCGCGACCGGGGCGAGACCCAGCACCGCCTGCGCGACGATCGCGATCACCACCGGCTTGACGCCGTACAGCAGCCACGCCGCGTCCGGACGCGAGGCGAAGCGCACGTAGAGCCACGCGAGCGCGAGCGTGATCAGCGCCGCCGGCAAGATGAAGCACGTCCCGGCGACGACCAGCCCGGGCCAGCCCGCGCGACGGTGTCCGAGGTGGATCGCCATCTCGGTGGAGTTCGGGCCCGGGATCAGGTTGGTCGCGCCGAGGAGATCGAGGAAGTCCGCGTCCGACAGCCACTGCCGTCGCAGCACCACCTCGTCGCGCATCATCGCGATGTGCGCGGCGGGACCGCCGAACGCCGTCGTGCCGAGGCGCAGGAACAGCGTTGCCAGCTCGCGGAGGCGTGCCTGCATGTGCGGGCAGTCATGACTCTGCATGTGTGGGGCAGTCATGGCTCGCGCCACGGGCCGCGACAAGGCGCCCGCGGGGCGGTGAACCGCGTTCACCGGTCCGGAACGCCCGGTTCGCGAGAGCAGGGCAGTGTTCGCACCGTACGTGGCGCTCTCGTGGAGGTTCTCGTGGATCGCATCAACCGCTTCCCCCTCGGTGTCCGTCACCTCGTCCTCGCGGCCGGCCTGGTCGCACTGGCGTTGCTCGTGCCGCGGCCCGCCGCGGCGCTCGAGAAGGTCATCAACGGCCAGTTCGACTACGGCCTCAGCAACTGGCCGCAGATCGTGACCGGCGGCGAGGTGTCGTGGGACGGCACCCTCGACGCCGACGGCTCGGCCCTGTCCGGCTCGTACCGCATCGAGAACCAGGGGCCGGCGGAGCCGAACGCCACCGTCCAGGTCGTCGTGGCGCGCTGCTACCCGGCGAACCCGGGAGAGGCCTTCTTCGGCGGTGCCACCGTACGCTTCGCCGAGAACGAGCCGTCCACGGGAAAGGCGCTGGTCCTGCTGAAGAGCTTCGCGAGCGCCGACTGCTCCGGCGCTCAGGTGGCGATCGCGGGGTCGGGCGCGCTGGAGGCCGGCTACGGCTCACCCGGACGCGGCGTGTGGACGAAGATGCCGGTGCCGGCGCTGGTCGTACCGCCCGGCGGCAAGAGCATCAGCCTCCAGTTCTTCGTCGGCCTCGGTGGCGGGACCAGCATCAGCGCGAACATCGACGACGTGTACCTGGCCCCCGTGGGCACGCCGGTCTGTGGCGGCCTGCCGGCGACGAAGGTCGGCACGGACGATCCCGACGTGATCGCCGGTACCGAGCAGAGCGACGTCATCGTCGGCCTCGGCGGCGCCGACCAGATCGACGGCAAGGGCGGCAACGACCGCATCTGCGGCGGCGCGGGCAAGGACACCATCCACGGCGGCCCCGGCGACGACGACCTGTACGGCAACGGCGGCGGCGACACGCTCTACGGCGACGCGGGCGACGACGTGCTGGTCGGCGGTCCGGGCAAGGACACGCTGAACGGCGGCGCCGACGACGACGTGCTCAACGGCGGCGGCGGGATCGACGGCTGCAGCGGCGGCCTCGGCTTCGACGCGGCGAAGAGGTGCGAGAGCGTCGCGCTGGTGCCGTGACGACCGCTCTCGGGTGACCGCGGCCGGGCCGTCTTTCGCGGGCGTCCGCGCGTTGAAGGCCGCGCGCGGGACGGCTAGGAGCCGACATCCCACCCAATCACAGCGAGGGCGCAGTCATGGCGAGCAACGCAGAGAAGGCAGTCGAGATCTTCAAGTCCGTGATCGGCAAGCCCGAGACCCCGGGCGAGTGGTTCCAGATCACGCAGGAGCGCATCAACCAGTTCGCCGACTGCACGCTCGACCACCAGTTCATCCACGTCGACCCCGAGAAGTCGGCGCAGCTCTCGCCGTACAAGGTCACCATCGCGCACGGCTTCCTGACCCTGTCGATGCTCACCCACCTCTCGACCAGCATCCCGAACGCGACGCCGGAGGCCTACGCGGGCATCCTGATGGGCGTCAACTACGGCTTCGACAAGGTCCGCTTCGTGAACGCGGTGAAGGTCAATTCGAAGATCCGCATGCAGCGCAAGCTCGCCGACGTGCAGCTCAAGGGCACCAACAACGTCCAGCTCACGCACGAGTGCACGGTCGAGATCGAGGGCGAGGCCAAGCCCGCCTGCGTGGCCATGTGGATCACGATGCTGTCGTACGCGTGACCGCCCCCGGCCCGGCCACGCCGATCACGATGCTGTCGTACGCGTGATCGCCCCCGGCCCGGCCACGCCGATCACGATGCTGTCGTACGCCTGAGCGGATGCGCGGTGCGCGCGCGCGCCACCGGGCGACCCGCGCACGCGGATCGCCCGGCGCGGACGCGGCGTGCGTTGCGCCGGCGTGGCGCATGTCCTAACGGTGGTCGCGATGTTCCGCCTCGGCCTCTCCCTCGAGCCACGCCGGCTGGTCGCGATCCTCGCGGCGCTGGTGGTCGTGCTCGCATCGCTGCCCAACGCGACGGTGTGCATCGGCAGCGACGGCCACTTCGCGGTCGAGACGGTCGGCGCCGTCTGCGGGACGGCGACGCCGAGCGCGGAGCCGTCGCTGCACGGCTGTACCGACACGCCGCTCGGCACCGCGACGCTGCAGGGCCAGAGCGATCCCGGCCGGCGCGAGCTGTGCGCCCCGGCCGACGTGCTGGTGGCGTCGCTCTCGAACGACCGCTGGCGCGTCGAGACGCGCCCTCCGTCCGACGTTCCGCGCGTACCCACTCCGGTGTCGCGCTCCACCGTCCTGCTGTTGTGAGACGACCCGTCGTCTGAGGTGCGGCCTCGCGGCCGGACCTCGCCGCGATCGTGTGCGTTCGTGCGCACACGGTCTTCCGCGCGTCGCGTGCCCGAACGGGCTCGCGCGCCCACGACACCGACGACGGGTCCGACATGCAGCAGGGTATCGTTTTCGTTCTTTCTTGACGTTGGCCGCCCCCGTGACGGGCGCGGCACGTGCCGCCGAGCGCAGCTCGCCGCTCGAGCAGGACCTCGCCGAGCATCACGACGCGGCGCAAGGCGATGCGCCGCCGGGCGAGCCGGCGGGCGAGCTGCGCCTGCGCGACGCG
>JAIEPK010000103.1 GCA_019749875.1 Candidatus Binatia bacterium
CCATCGCGTGCACCTGGTAGATCGGGGTGCGCACGCCCCGCACCGCGGCCGTCAAGGACGCGGGGTCGAGCACGTCGCCGCGCACGCCCTCGGTCGGGGCGGCGACGCGCCCCGCGAGGTTCTGCGGCCGGCGCGCGAGGCATCGGACGCGCCGGCCGCGGGCTTCGAGGGCGGCGAGGAGGCGACCGCCGACGTAGCCCGTCGCGCCGGTGAGGAGGAGGGGAGCCTCAGGCGGCGCGGCCGTGGGCGCTTCCATCGTGACCGTTCCCGCCGACCGACGGCGTGCCGAACATCTCCGCGATCTTCGCGTGCCGGTAGGCGAAGATCTTCTGCACGTCGCTCATCACGAAGCCGCCCGCGACGACGTCACCGAGCACGCCGACCGGCACCGCGAAGCGCACGCGATCGCGCAGGATCGTCCCGCCGCGCGCCGGCTCGAACTCGTGCGTGTGGTGCCAAAGCGCGTACGGGCCTTTGACTTGACGGTCGACGAACTTCTTGCCGGGCACCCACTCCTCGATGACGCTGCGCCAGCGCAGCGGCAGACCGCGCAGCACGAGCTTGTAGTCGATCGTCGTGCCCTCGCCGACGGTCTCGGGCGTGACCTTCAGCACGTTGAACTTGAGGAAGTCGGGGGTGATCTTCTCGAGGTTGCGGGCATCGGAGAAGAACGGAAACACCTCGTCCACGGTGCGCGGCACCCACTGCTCGAAGATCAGCTCGTGCGCCGGGTCGCCGCACAGGTCGTCGAGCGCGGGCGCGAGCTCCGGCCAGCGGAAGGAGAAGCCGCTCGCGAGCGCCCGCTCCGGCGCGACGCGCTGGCTCGCGAGCAGGATCTGCGACATCTCGCCGAGCAGCAGGCGCAGCGCGATCGCCGGCACCGGCACGATCGTCGGGCGCGACAGGGCGCGTCCGAGCTCGCTGGTGAAGCGCGCGTTGGTGACGGGATCCGGCGCCGTGCCGTTGACGATGCCGGCGAGCCCCTCGTTCTCGAGCGCGTGCACGAAGAGCGCGACCAGGTCGTCGAGGTGGATCCAGCTCATCCACTGGCGTCCCGAGCCGACGCGGCCGCCGCCGCCGAGCCGGAACGGCGGCAGCATCGCCTGCAGCGCGCCGCCGTCGCGGCCGAGCACGACGCCGACCCGGATCGACACGGTGCGCACGCCGAGCGTCGCGGCGCGTCCGACCTCGTCCTCCCAGGCGCGGCAGACGTCGGCGAGGAAGCCGTCGCCGGGCCCGGAGCTCTCGTTCAGCAGCTCGTCGCCGCGGTCGCCGTAGTAGCCGATCGCCGACGCCGCGATCAGCGCGCGCGGCCGGCCCGCCTGCGGCAAGGTCTGGATGGCATCGACCAGCGAGCGCGAGCTGTCGACGCGCGAGGAGAGAATTTCGTTCTTGCGCGCGTCCGTCCAGCGGCTGCCGGCGACGCTCTCGCCAGCGAGGTGGATCACCGCATCGACGCCGCCGAGCTTCGCAGGGTCGGTCGCACCGTGCGCGTCCCACGACTCCACGGCGCAGAGCGCCGGCAGGTGGATGCGCGCGCGCGCCGGATCGCGCGTCCAAGCGACCACCTCGTGCCCGCGTGCGAGCAGGGCCCGCACCAGCGGGCGTCCGACGAATCCCGTTGCACCGGTGACGACGATCTTCATGGCTCTGCTCCTTCGCTCTCGGGTCGTTGCGTCTCGGATCGCTTCCCTTCGATCCTACGCCGCGCAGCGCGTCCGGTCAGCGGCCTCGTGCCGGCGGTGTGCCGCGAACAGATGGCGGTGCAGGGAGTCGCGGATCCAGTCCGGATCGAGGTCGAAGAGCTGGCACACGCGGACGAAGGTGAACGGCGGCGAGTCGTCGTCGCTGCGGATCCACTCCATCGCCTCGCGCGCGGCGATGCGCTGCTCGGTGATGTGCGAATCGTGGTGCCGCAGCGCACAGCGCAGCGCGTCCTCGAGGATCGCGAGTGCGAGGCGCATCTCGCCGCTCTCGAGGCGGCTGTAGGAGTGCATGGGAACTTGCCCCGCGTCGACCGAGGGCGGTGCGAACATGTGCTCGAGCAGGTCTTCCACGGCCGCGCTGCTGAGCCGCTCGGCGGGCGTCGCCGGTGGCGACGGAAACAGATTTCGAATGTCCATGTCGCTCTCCTAAAATCGTTCAAATCGTTCAGAAACGATCTCTACGGACGCAGCGACATCATGTCAACATGCCTCATCTCGTTTATTTTTCGGACGAAGAAGCGATTTTACCGTTGCGCTCTTCGGCCAAAACGATCAAATCGTGGGAGTGGACGGCCGAATCAAAGCCTTTCTGACCCCAAAGGATCTCGCCGAGGCGCTCGGGGTGAGCGAGTCGTCGCTGAAGCGCTGGGCCGACGACGGCGTGATCCGCGTGTCGCGCACCGCGGGCGGTCATCGTCGCATCGCCCTGGCGGACGCCGTGCGCTTCGCGCGCGAGTCGGGGCTGCAGATCGAGCACCCGGCAGCGCTCGGGCTCGAGGACGTGCTGCCCGCCCGTCGCGCCGCGGACCAGCCCTCGGCGGGCACCGCCGACGCACTCTACGCGGCCTTCCTGCGCGACGACTGGCGGGTCGCCCGCGGCTTGATCGTCAGCGCGTACGTCTCCGGTGAGTCGGTCGCCACGCTGTGCGACGGCGCGATGCGCGAGGCGCTCGGACGCGCCGGCGAGCTCTGGGAGCATGGCAGCGACGGGATCGTCGTCGAGCACCGCGCCGTCGACACGTGCCTGCAGGCGCTGTCGTTCATCCGCTCGTTGATCCCGTCCGCTCCCGCGACCGCGCCCGTCGCGCTGGGTGGTGCGTTCGCAGGCGATCCGTACGTGCTGCCGTCGCTGGTGGCGGCGGTGGTGCTCGCGGACGCGGGCTTCCGCGACGTCAATCTCGGCCCGACGATGCCGACGGCTGCCTTGCTGAGCGCGGTGGAGCGCTACGCACCCGGGCTGGTGTGGCGCACGGTCAGCGTCGCGACCGACGGCGACACGCTGCGCCGGGATCTGGCGGCGCTGCTCGAGCGCATGCCGGCGCACGGCAGCATCGTGCTCGGCGGACGCGGCGTCCCACCGGGAATCCTGCAGCTGCCCGAGCGTGTGCACCACCTGGGCTCGATGCGCGAGCTCGCCGGATTCGCGCGCGGCGTGCTCGCCATGCGCGTGCCGGATCGAGAGCCGCCGGCCGGCGGTGCGGCGTCGTGACGGCGCACCCACGAGCGTCGGTTGGTTTGACCTTCGCGACGGCTGTGGCACCTTGCGGCCCGCGCGTACGAGCGCACCGATGCGCATGATCCACGAGCGAGCCCGGGCCGCGGCGGCCGTTTCCCTCGACGCGTTCCACGACGTCTGGCCACGCGCGTTCCCGCTCGACGAGCTGCGCCGCCTGCTCGGTGCAGGCGCGGACGCCTGGATCGGCGAGGTGCTGGCGCGCCAGGTGAACACGCCGGTGTGGACGCTGGTCGAGCGCGGCGGCAAGCGCTGGCGCACGACGATCGGACGCCTCGCGTATCGCGTCGCGGGCGGCGCCGTGCCGGAGCCCGAGCCGGTGTTCGAGGTGCCGGAGCTGCTGCACAACGCGAGCCTCGTGGTCGACGACATCGAGGACGCCGCGACCGAGCGCCGCGGCGGCCCGCCCGCGCACTTGAGCTACGGCGTGCCGATCGCGCTCAACGCCGCCAATGCCGCCTACTTCCGCGCGCTCGCCGTGCTGCGCGAGCACCTCGACGACGCGCGCCGGCTGCGCGCGCTCGACATGCTGAGCGAGGAGCTGTTCGCGGCGCATCTCGGCCAGG
>JAIEPK010000484.1 GCA_019749875.1 Candidatus Binatia bacterium
CCGTGGCCTGTCCGGCGTGCGCCGCGCGCGCTGCCGCCGCGGTGGCGTCGTGCAGGCGCTCGAGCCGTCCCCGGCAGTCGGGGCACGTCGCGAGATGCTCCGCGACCGCATGCGCGTCCGCCGCGGGCAGCTCGCCGTCGGCGTGCTGCGAGAGGATCAGCAGCTCGACGTGGCTCAAGGCTCCGTCCCGCGCGCGCCCATGCGCGCCTCGAGCCGCTGCCGGATGCGGAAGATCCGCGAGCAGACGGTGCCGACCGTCGAGTTCTTGAGCCGAGCGATGTCCTTGTAGGAGGTGGTCACCTTGTAGCCCCTGAGCTCCTCGAGCGTCCGTGCGTGCTGCTGGCTGCGTTTCTCGATCGCCGTCCGGAGCTCGCGCTCCCGCTCGGCCAGTCGCTGCCGGGCGGGGGAGTCGGGCTCCGCCTCCATCTGACGAAGCCGTTTCGACGTTTGTTGCAGCTCGCGGCGACGAAGCTCGAGCCAGCCCCAGGCCGAGTCCAGCTCGGCGCTCAGCTCGCCGACCCTCGCGTCCCGAGCCTGCAGGGCCGCCTGCACCTCGGCCACCACCGTCAGGGTCTCCTCCAGGCTCCGCTTCGCGAGCTTCGCCAGCAGCCGGTGGTCGTCCGGGGTCAGCTCGTGCTCGAGCAGCGACAGCAGCTTCAGGTCGAGGCGCTCCTCCGGGTTGAGCGAATCCCACAGCGCGCTCGCATCGTCGTCGCCGGCGGCGAGCTCGGCGGCGTCGTCCTGCTCCGGGGCGGCGAGCACGTCCTCGAGCGTGCGGCCGGTCTCGTCGCCGCCGACCGGCGCGTGCAGCGAGACGGTCTCGAGCTCGCGGTCGGTGCGCTGCCAGTCGAGGAACAGCGCACGCAGGACGTGATACGCGAGGAACGTCCTGAGCTGGATGCCGCCGCGGCCCTCGAAGGTCTTGAGGCGGGCGAAGATGCGGTCGCGCTCGAAGGCGTAGACGTAGAAGTCGGCGGCTTTCTCGGGCGGCAGGCCGTAGATCTTCACCGGGAAGTTGTAGACG
The DNA here is from genome assembly GCA_019749875.1 of Candidatus Binatia bacterium. Classification (GTDB taxonomy): domain Bacteria; phylum Desulfobacterota; class Binatia; order UBA12015; family UBA12015; genus VGTK01. The sequence goes on from JAIEPK010000484.1 coordinate 1,025, forward strand.
TCCTCGGCGAAGCGCTCCTGGAAGCGGCGCCGCGCCTCGGGATCGCCGTCGGCGCAAGCGCGCACGAGGGCCACGGGATCTTCGGACAGCGGATCCGTGGGGCGCGCCACGCCTCGGTGCTAGCAGGGCCGGGCGCGCGGCGAAACGGCCGCGCGTCCGGCTCCCGAAGGATCAGTTGCAGCCGGCCGGGGCGTTGAACAGGTCGTTCGTGATCGCGTTGAGGTCGGTGACGACGGTGAGCGCGGCGAAGTCGCGCACCGGCCAGTCGGCCGCCTTGACGACGTACTTGGTCGCGACCCTGTTCATGCAGGCCTGCACCGCCGGGTCGCCGCCGGTGCACTGCGCGGTGGAGTCGGTCGGACCGCCGTTGCCCTTCCGGTCCGTGTAGTCGTTCTCGCAGGCGGTCTCGCACTTCAGGATGCCGCTGAAGAGGTCGAGCAGGACCTTCGCGTCCGTGCCGCACGACTGGTTGTCGGTGCAGCCCGAGACGCTCGCGATGGTGCCGACGTACGTTCCCATCCGGGACTTCAGGAACGCCGCGTCGTCCTCGAGCGCATTCATGTCGGCGAGCCGCGGTCCACCGCCGAAGCGCGGGCAGCCGAGCAGCTCGTAGTTCTGCACCGACGACTTGCCGGTCGGGCCCTTCTTGTCGAAGTCGAGCTTCGCGTCGCACTTGGCGACCTGCGCCGCGAGCACGCCGTTCGGGTCCGCCGGCAGCGTCGCCGTGCCGGCCGCGAGGTCGCACTCGAGGCCCACGTTGGCCCCGGTCTTCTCGCAGGCCTTGGCGACGCCGGCGAGGCACTTCGCGTACTTCGCGATCTGCTTCGCGACGTCGGCGCGGAGCTTCTGCGCGGGCGTCTTCTCTTCGAGGATCACCGCGTGTGCCGCGGTGGTGACGGCCAGCAGCAGGCCGGCGACGAGCGCCAGCGACTTCCGGTCGAAGATCATGATCGTCTCCTTTCCGCTTCGCGGGTGACTCAGAGGCACTGGTCGGGGATGTTCCAGAACGAGTCGAAGAACGGGTCGAGCAGAGGGGTGAACGTGGCGATGACGGCGTCGCGCTGCGGCCAGAAGGAGGCCTTCGCGCGGAAGCGGTCGGTGGCCCTCGTGATGCACGCCTGCGCGTTCGGGTCGCCGGTCGCGTCGCACCGGGTGAGGTTGTCCGTGGTGCCGCCGTCGCCGCGCTTGTTCGCGTAGTCCTCCTCACAGGAGAGCTCGCACCTGTTCAGCGCGTCGAGGAAGTCGAGCACGGCCTGCGCCGCCACCGCACACGACTTCCCGTCGTTGCAGCCCGACGCGGCGGGCATGTTGGTCGGGATGATGTCGTCGAGCGCGGGCTTCAGCAGCAGGAAGGCCTGCTGGAGCTGCTCGAGCCCGGAGAGCTGGAACGGCAGGGTGAAGCGGGGGCAGCCGAGCAGCCGATAGCTCTCGAGCGACGTCAGGTCGCGCGGCGCCTTCTTCGTGAAGTCGAGCTTCGCGTCGCACTTCGCGACCGCGTTCGCGAACTTGCCCTTCGGGTCGGCGGACGGCGCCGCGGTGCCGGTCGCGAGCGTGCACTCGGTGCCGGTCTGCGTGCCGGTCTTCTCGCAGGCGACGTACGCCCGCCCGAGGCACTTGACGTACCCGGTCATCTGCTTGCCGATGTCGGCGCGAAGCTTCTGCGCCGGCGACTTCTCGGCGAGGACCAAGGCGTGGGCCGCCGAGCCCGCGGTGAGGAGCAGGGCGGCGGCGAGCGCCGTCGTGCGAACGTCGAGCTTCATGGTCTTCTCCCGTTTCCCTTGCCGTTGCGAGCTGCCGCGCCGGCCAGCCGCCGGCGGGATCGACGCACCGTCGCGTCGACGGGCGGGATCTAGGGGAGGGACGAGGCCCGAGTCCTAAACGATCGGTAAACGACTCGTAACTTTAGGGTTGGAGCCACGTGCCTGCGGTAAGGCCTGGGTGCGCAGGGGGCCGTGAGCAAAGTCGAGAGCCCCGTCCGGTCGAGACGCCGGTGTGCGTGCTCGCCGCGCGGTCGACCAGATCGGTGCGACCGGCCGAGGGGGACGTTCGCAGCGTCTGCAGAGTCTCGCGCTCGGCGAAGCCGAAGCGCCGTCAATCGCCGCCGCCGATGGCGCGCTTCAGCCCGGCGTATCCGGCCGACTCGCGGACCATGCGTCGCAGCGCCTCGACCGCCGGGTCCGGCTCGAGGCGCGGCGCGGTGCTCATCGCGCCGGCGATGCCGTCGGCGATCGGGAAACCCGCGAACATCGGCGAGCGGTCGGGCTCGCCGGAGATGTACGTGAGGCCCGCGAAGGCTTCCGCGACCTTCGCGAAGCCGGGGCGGTCTGCGTACGGCCCGGTCCGGCCGAATGCCGTCAAGTGGTACATGACGACGGTCGGGTTCGACCCCACGACGTCGTCGTAGTCGAGTCCCCATTCGCGCAGCGTCGCCGGGCGGAAGTTCGTCATCACCACGTCGACGGTGCGCGCCAGATCGGCGTAGATGGCGCGCCCACGCGCGTCGCGCAGGTCGACGGTGATGCTGCGCTTGTTGCGGTTGGTCGACTTCGACGCGACGTGCTGGCCGTCGACGATCGGCGGCGTCTGCCGCATCGGGTCGCCGCCGCGCACGTCCTCGAGCTTGACGACGTCGGCGCCGAAGTCGGCGAGCAGAGTCGCCGCATACGGACCCGCGAGCATGGTGGTCGCGTCGAGCACGCGGATGCCGCGCAGCGGACCGGTGGCTCGTTCGAGGGAGCTCTCCATCGTCGGGAGCCCTCACCCACG
>JAIEPK010000061.1 GCA_019749875.1 Candidatus Binatia bacterium
CGCGCCGGACGCGCGCGCTCGTGGCCGGCGAGACCGACGCGATCGAGCCAGGCGGCGGCGCGGGCCCGCGCCTCTCCGCGCGGAACGCCGCGACACGAGAGGCCGAAGGCGACGTTGTCGAGCGCATCGAGGTGCGGGAACAGCAGGTAGTCCTGGAACACGACGCCGAGTGGACGCTCCTCGGGCGCGACCAGCACGTCGCTTGCCGGATCGTCGAGCACGCGGCCGTCGAGCACCAGCGAGCCCGCGTCGAGCGGTGTCAAGCCGGCGAGCACGCGCAGCAGCGTGGTCTTGCCGGCGCCGTTCGGCCCGAGGATCGCGACGATCTCGCCGTCGTGTGCCTCGAGGTCCATCGTCAAGCGAAACGATCCGCGGCCGGCGTCGATGCGCGCGACGAGGCTCACGTCACCCCGAGCCAGCGGTGTCGCAGCCCGACCAGCACCGCGAGCGACACCAGCAGCAGCACGAGGCTCAGCAGGATGCCGGCCTCGGGCCGGCTCTCGAGTGCCGCGTAGACCGCGAGCGGCAGCGTCTGCGTCCGGCCGGGGAAGTTGCCGGCGAAGGTGATCGTCGCGCCGAACTCGCCGAGAGCGCGCGCCCAGCACAGCACGGCGCCCGACGCGAGCGCCGGACGCAGCAGCGGCAGCGTCACGCGGCGAAAGACGACGCCCGGACGCGCGCCGAGCGTGCGGGCCGCGTCCTCGAGGCGCGTGTCGAGGCCGCGCAGCGCACCTTCGAGCGCGAGCACGAAGAACGGCATCGCGACGAAGGTCTCGGCCAGCACCGCGCCCGCGGTGGTGAACGGCAGCGTGATGCCGAAGGCCGCGTCGAGCCAGCGCCCGACGAGACCGCGCCGGCCGAAGGCGAGCAGCAGGGCGACGCCGCCCACCACCGGCGGCAGGACGACCGGCAGCATCACGAGGCCGCGCAGCAGCCCGCGGAAGGGCACGTCCACGCGCGCGAGCAGCCATGCGAGCGGCAGGCCGAGCACGACCGCACAGAAGGTCGCGCCGAGCGAGCAGACGAGCGACAGGCGGAGCGCGGTCGCGATCTCCGGGCTCGCGAGCTCGGCGATGGCGGAGCCCCACGGTGCCCGCACCACGAGCCCCAGGAGGGGCAGCACGAACAGCGCGACCCCGAGCGCTGCCGCGAGCGCGACCGGCTTGGGAAGCGCCGGCGTACCGCGCGGTCGAGTGCGGCCGCTGCCCGCGCTGCTCACGGCGGCAGGAACCCGAAGCGGGCGAGGATCGCCTGACCCTCCCCGCCGCGCACGAACGCGACGAAGTCGCGCGCGAGGTCCGGTTGCCGGGTTCGTGCGAGCACGGCGATCGGATAGCGCGCGACGACGTTCAGCGCATCGGGGATCGCGACCGCGTCGACGCGGTCGTCGGCTGCGCGCGCGTCGGTCACGTAGGCGACGCCGGCGTCGGCCTCGCCGAGCGACACGCGCGACACGACCGCCTTCACGTCGAGCTCCTGGCTCGACTCGGGCACCGCGACGCCGGCCTTGGCAAAGATCTCGCGCGCGTACTTGCCCGCCGGTACGGCCGGGCCACACAGCGACACGATCAGCCCCGGCTGCGCCAGGTCGGCGATGCCGGCGATCTTCTTCGGGTTGCCGCGCGCGACCAGGATCGCCAGGCGGTTGCGCGCGAAGATCACCGGCTCGCCCGCGACGTCGTGCGCGTCGACCAGCTTCTGCATGTTGCTCTCGTCGGCCGACGCGAACACGTCGACCGGCGCGCCTTCGCGGATCTGCTGCACGAGGGTCGACGAGCCGGCGAAGTTGGTGCGTACGGTCGCGCCCGGGTGCGCGTTCCCGAACGCGGTCGCGATCTCGCCGAAGGCGGCGGTGAGCGATGCCGCGCCCGAGACGGTGAGCTCCGCCGCTGCGACGGGTGTCGCGAAGGTCGTGCACTGGAGCAGGGCCGCGCACAGCAGCATCGCGCGCGAGCGGCGCGGGTACACGCGACCGGCGCGCGCATGGCCGTGCGGGCACGACGACGTTTGCTTGCGGCGGCGGTCGCTCGGCTGGTCCGTGATCATCCCGGTCTCTCCTCAGAAGTACATTTGCGCCTGGACGCGCCAGCGGAAGTCGTTCTGGGTCTCGATGTCGCCGTCGACGGCCTCGACGCCCGAGGTCGAGATCGGGCCGAAGTCGGTCATGAGCTTCAGGTCGTGACCCCAGAAGTAGTAATTGACGGCGCCGAGCAGCTCGGTCTGGAACGGCTCGATGCGCCGACCGTTCGGCTTGACGACGCGGTCGTCCTCGTTCGGCGTGTAGGCCGAGTAGCGCAGCGCCATCTCGAGCTTGTGCGGGATCACGAAGTAGCCCGCCTGCGCGTAGTATCCCCACGCCTGGAAGGACGACTGCGGGAGCTCGAACGGTGGTGACGGCGACGCCGCCTTGGCCCAGGCGTCGTTGTGCACGAACAGGCGGAAGTACTCCCCCTGCACGAAGAGCCCGCGCCAGCGGAAGGCGAAGTCGGCCTCCAGGTTCTGCAGCTCGGCGGTCAGCGCGCCGGGGCTCGACAGCTGCGCGTAGTACGGCTGGATCATGCGCTGCACCGGCACGCGGTTCTGCGGCGATCCGTCGCTCTTGATCACCAGCTGGTCCGGATCGCTCGTGCTCGTGGTCGTCGTCGCCGCGGTGGTGAACTCGTCGGCGCGCGCGCGCTCGTAGCCGTAGCTCACGCCGATGCCGAACAGCGGCTCGGGCGAGTCCTGCAGATCACCCTCGGAGTAGCCGACGGCACCGAGCGGGTTGGTCGCGAGCCGCGTGACGTAGAGGAAGTTGGTGTCCGGGTTCGGCGGTCCGTTGCGGCCCGTCGTGTTGAACGCACCGAGGTAGTACTCGACCAGCGAATTCATCGGCGTGCCGTAGAGCTGGATGCCGCGCGCACGCTCGAAGCGGAAGTTCTGGCAGGCGACGGAGCGCTCGTTGAACTCCTGCTTGCTGTCGGGCGTCATCTCCTGCCGGCAGAAGGGCGTCTTCCACTGCCCGCCGCGGAGCGTCAGCCACTGATCGGCGAGGATCGCGTACTCGCCGTAGACGTTGCGCAGCAGGTCGCCGCCGCTCGCATTCCACTCGACCTCGATCTCGTAGCGCAGGCTCGGCGTGAACGCGTGGCCCTTCCAGTAGGTGCGGATGCGCGGGACATCGAAGCTCTGGCTGTCCTCGGTGCTCTTCTTGGCGTCGGTGAAGTCCTCGTCGACGTCCTGCAACGTGTAGCGGAACTGTCCCCACACGCCGGTCGCGAGCTGGAAGCTGCCGTCGGGCGTGGTGAAGACGAAGCCGGAGCCCTGCTTGTACTGGAGGGTCGGCTGGGCGGGGGGCGACTGCGCGGCCTCCGCTGCCTCGTCCGGGGTGAGCACGCCCTTCTCGGTCAGGATCTCGGTGAGGTCGCGTGCCGCCGCGAAGTCGCACGGGGCGACCAGGACGAGGAGCGCTACCAGCGCGCGGAAGATCTGTTTCGTCGCAACGTGCAAAGCTCGCCCCTCCCTCGTGCGCGGGCGTGGATATCCAACATGATGTCCGGTATCAATGCCTCCGCGGGGACGACGTGAGCAGCACCAAACAGCCGCCGACGACCGGCACGAGCAGGAGCGCGAGCCCGCGGACGCGGCTGCGCGAGGTGCGCGCGGCGCGTGGGCTCTCGCAGCAGGAGCTCGCCGCGCGCTGCGCGCTGACGCGGCAGTCGGTCGGCGCGATCGAGAGCGGCCGCTACGTGCCGAACACCGGCGTCGCGCTGGCGCTCGCGCGTGCGCTCGGCTGTCGCGTCGAGGATCTGTTCGCGCTGCCCGACGCACCCGAGACGCTGC
>JAIEPK010000031.1 GCA_019749875.1 Candidatus Binatia bacterium
CCGTCGGCACCGGTCGCGCCCGTCGGTCCGGCCGTGCCGTCGGTGCCGGTCGCACCGGTCGCGCCGTCCGCGCCCGTGGCACCGGTCGCACCGGTCGGGCCGGCGGCACCCTCGAGCGCGAGGATCGCCCACGCCCCGGGGCTCGACTCGGGATCGTTGCCGACGTTGCTGGCGATCAGGCTGAGGTAGCTGCTGCCGCCGAGGCTGACGGCGTCGAACTGGTCGTACGTCGTGGTCGGCGACCAGACGTCCTTCCAGGTAAAGCCGGTGCGCTGCCAGGTGTAGAGCTCCTCGCCGGCCGGGCAGGGCTGCTTCGGCCCGATCTTGCGCAGCACGCGGACCGGGCCGATGTTGGTCTGGATCATCGTGACGCACGTCCGGGCCGTGGTCTGTTCCGCGTGTGCGCTACCGGCCGCACCCGTCAAGCATGCGACCGCGAGTGCGACCGCGAAAGACCGTCCTGCATTGCTCACTGCGTCCTCCTCGAAGCGTTCTTGCCGCCGATGGCTCACTGCTGCGACAATCCGCCCGCCGCGCAGCCGACCCGGCACGCGACGCGGAACGTCATCTCGTTGCGCACGACGAACCTTTCGGCGTTCCGCATGCCAGAGTTGAGCGCGCTCGACATTCGGGCCTCCGTGGCGAGGCCGCTGGCGTCGGATCCGCACGCGCAGCGGGGGCGCCGGCCTGCAGAGGACGGCCGGCGCTCGTGCGACGACGGGCGCGCTCGACCAGCTCGGGGCGGGTGAACTGCTCGCTGGTGAGGACGAAGCCGATCGTCGCGGCCTTTTTTTGTGGGCCGACACGCCGCTGCACCGCGGGCCCGGGCGTCTCTCCATTCCGGAGACGTGGCCGTCGCTGCGAGCGCGCGGCCGCCCAGCGCGAAGCTCGACGCGAACACGAGGCCGCCGCGCAGCGTGTCGCGCCGCGTGAGCGCCGCGCGAGACGCGTCGGGCGCATCAGCTCGCGGCAGCGCCGGCGCTCGTCGCGACTGCGGCCTTGGCACGCGTACCGAAGGATCGGACGGCGTCGATCACCTGATCCTGCTCCGCGAGCGTCAGGTCCGGGTAGAGCGGCAACAGCAGCAGGCGCCGCCACGCGCGCTCGGCCACCGGCAGCGACACGCCGTCGCGCCGGTAGAACGGGTGCAGGTGGAGTGGCCGGTAATGGACGCCGGTCGCGATGCCGCTCTCCGCGAGCCAGGCGCGCAGCGCGTCGCGCTGCTCGAGCTGGATCGCGTAGTTGTGCCGCGCCGGGACGACGCCGGGCAGGACGACGGGCACGCTGAGCCAGTCGAGGTCGGCCAGCGCTGCGTCGTAGCGCGCCGCGAGCAGGCGGCGCCGGGCGTTCATGCGCTCGAGCTTCGCGAGCTGCACGAGCCCGATCGCCGCCGCGATGTCGTTCATCTGGTACTTGAAGCCGAGGCTCGCGACTTCGTAGTCGGTGTCCGCGGGCGGCCGCCGGCGCGCTGCACCGACGGGCGACGCGGTCGCCTGGCTGCGCTGCCAGGTGTCGCGATCGATGCCCATCCAGCGCAGCCGGCGCAGCGTCGCTGCGTGCTCGGCGGAGGACGTCGTCACGCACCCGCCGTCGCCCGTGGTCAAGTTCTTGATGCCGCCGAACGAGAAGCAGGTGAGGGGCGACAGCGAGCCGATCGACCGCCCGCGGTGCGACGCCCCGGTCGCGTGTGCCGCGTCCTCGATCACCACCGCGCCCACGCCGCGTGCGAGGTTGGCGAGCTCGTCCATGGCGCACGGGTGTCCGCCGTAGTGCACGGGGAGGATCACGCGGGTGCGCGGCGAAAGGCGTCGCACGACGTCGTCGGGATCGAGGTCGAGCGTCCGCGGATCGACGTCGGCGAACACGACGCGCGCCCCGGCGAGCACCGCCGCGTGGGCGGTCGCGACGAAGGTCAGCGTCGGGACGATCACCTCGGCATCCCGCGGCAGCGCCAGCGCAAGCAGCGCGAGATGCAGCGCCGCCGTGCCCGAGCTCAGCGCGACACAGTGCTGCGCGCCGACCGCGCACGCGAAGCGCTCCTCGAACGAGGCGGTTCGCGGACCAAGCCCGAGCCAACCGCTGACCAGCGTCTCGCGTACCGCTGCCGCCTCCTCCTCGCCGACCGACGGGCGAAACAGCTGGATCATCGCGTCCCTCCCCCGGCAGGGATCCCCGGCCCTGCCGATCCGCACCGACGCCGCACCGGCGTCGGTCTTTCGTTCCGCCGCCAAACTTCGTCGCGAAAGTCCTGCTCGCGCGTGGCGTCGATTGGCGAGTTGCTCGGTCGGGGGGACGGCATGCAGCTCTTGTGGATCAGTGGGATCGACGGCTTCTGTCATCGCTACGAGGTCCTGCACCGTGTGGCGCAGGCGGAGCTTCTCGGCGCGCGCAGCGTGGTGCGCCACTTCACCGACGCGCGGCTCGTGCGCGACGCCGCGCGCGCGGACCTCGTGCTCGCCTACCGAACGCCCGAAACGCCGCTCGTCTGCACCGTCCTCGCACGGGCGCGTGCGCGCGGGGTGCCGGTGCTCGGCACGATCGACGACCTGATCTTTCTGCCCGACGATGCGTCACAGCCGGCACAGGCCGGCTGGTCTGCAGAGGCGCGCGCGACCTGGCGGGACGGGGTTCGTCGGTACCGCGCCGTGCTCGACGCGTGCGATGGCTTCATCGCGCCCACCGAGCCGCTGCTCGATGCGGCGCGCGCGCTCGGGTGGCGCTCGTGGCTCCACCGTGACGCGCTGTCCGCAGCCGAGCTCGCCCTCGGTGAGGACGCGCGCCGCCGCGCGCGGGAGGCGCGGGACCGGCGCGACCTCGTGCTCGGCTACTTCAGCGGGACGCCGACCCACGACCGCGACTTCTCGTCCATCACGGGTGCGCTCGCGGACGTTCTCCGGCGGCGGCCGGGCTGCACGCTGCTGGTCGTCGGTCCGCTGGTGCTCGACGCCGCGTTGCAGCCCCTCGCCGGCCGCATCCAGCGTCGTCCGCTGGTGCCGTGGACCGAGCTGCCCGGAGTGCTCGCCGGCGTGGACGTCTGCCTCGCGCCGCTCGAGCTCGACCGTCCGTTCGCGGCGGCGAAGGGCGAAGTCAAGTACCTGGAGGCGGCCGCGGTCGGCGTGCCGACGATCGCCACGCCTACGCCCGCGTATCGTGCCGCGATCGCCCATGGCCGGACCGGAATGCTGGCCGACGGGCCGGACGCGTGGCGCCGTGCGCTCGAGGAGCTCATCGAGGACCCGGAGAGACGCCGGGCGCTCGGTGCGGCGGCGCGCGACGACGTCGCGGCGCGCTTCTCGCCGGAGGTGCGCGCGCGCGAGCTGCGCGACATCCTCGTCGCGGCCCTGGCAGAGCCGGTGCGCGTCGCGCGTGTGCCCGGTGCAGCACCTCGGCCGCGTGCCGCGCGCGGCGCGAACGTCGCCGACGAAGCGCTCGTGCCGGACGTCGGGCAGGGGCGCGTCGCGCTCGAGAGCGACGCTCGGCCGGTGATCACGTTGGCGTCGCACGACGCGGTGTCGCCGCCGCTCGCGTCCGGTGTGGGCCTGGTCCAGTCCCTCCCGCGCGCGCCGCGCGACCTGCGGCGCCTCGATCTGTGGACGGTGACCTACGGGCAGCGGCTCGAGGGCGTCGTCACCCTGCGGGTGATCGCCGACGACGGTCGGGTCCTGGTGCGGCGTCGGCGGCGCGCCTGCACCGCGCCCGATCGGGCGTGGTGGTCGTTCGCGATTCCCGCGCGATGCTGCCGCGCTGCGCGTGCTGCGCGCCTCGAGCTGACGTGGGCGGGGACGCCGGGCGCCGCGGCGTTGTCGTTCGGCCTCGCCGCACAGCCCGTGCGGAACCCGCTGCAGGCGGCA
>JAIEPK010000390.1 GCA_019749875.1 Candidatus Binatia bacterium
CGCCGCGGCGTGCCGCGCCGGACGGCGCGCGGCGGCCGCACCGCCGGCGAGGCCTCACACCTCGCCGTGCCGGAAGCAGGCGACCAGGTGGTCGTTGACCATCCCCGTCGCCTGCATCAGCGCGTAGCAGATCGTCGTGCCGACGAACTTGAAGCCGCGCTTCTTCAGGTCCTTGCTCATCGCGTCCGACTGCGGGGTCGACACCGGCACGTCGCGCACGCTGCGGAAGCGGTTCCGCACCGGCTCGCCGTCGACGAAGCTCCAGAGATACGTCGCGAACGAGCCCTGCGTCTCCTGCACCTCCAGGAACGCGCGCGCGTTGCCGATGGTCGCCGCGACCTTCGCTCGATTGCGGATGATGCCCGGATCCGCGAGCAGGCGCGCCTCGTCGCGCGCGCCGTAACGGGCGATGCGCGCGGCATCGAAGCCGTGCAGCGCCCGACGGTAGCCGTCGCGGCGCGCGAGGATCGTCGCCCAGCTGAGCCCCGCCTGTGCGCCTTCGAGGATCAGGAACTCGAACAGCCCGCGCTCGTCGCGCAGCGGCACGCCCCACTCCTCGTCGTGGTACGCGACCATGTGCGGTGCACTCCCCGCCCACGGGCAGCGCGTCCGTCCGTCGTCCGCCTCGACCCTGTGCTCGATCCGTCCCACGCGCTCGTCCCTCCGCTGCGCATGCGTTGCCGCAGCGGAAGCGTCCGCGCAAGATGCGCCGCATGGGACTCCTCGTCGACGGCGTCTGGCAGGATCGGTGGTACGACACGGGCAAGACCGGCGGGCGCTTCGTGCGCGCCGACGCCGCGTTCCGCGACCGCGTCACCGCCGACGGGTCGTCGGGCTTCCGCGCCGAGCCCGGACGCTACCACCTCTACGTCTCGCTCGCGTGTCCCTGGGCGCACCGCACGCTGATCTTCCGCAAGCTGAAGCGCCTCGAGGACGTGATCTCGCTGTCGATCGTCGATCCGTACATGGGCGCCGACGGCTGGGCGTTCGGCGACGACCCGGGCTGCATTCCCGACACGGTCAACGGCGCGCGCTTCCTGCACGAGGTCTACACGCTCGCGAAGCGCGACTACACCGGACGGGTGACCGTTCCGGTGCTGTGGGACAAGCAGAAGAAGACCATCGTGAACAACGAGTCGGCGGAGATCATCCGCATGCTGAACTCCGCGTTCGACGCGTTCGGCGACGCGAGCCTCGACTTCTACCCGCCGGAGCTGCGCGCCGAAATCGACGCGATCAACGCCGAGGTCTACGCGAAGGTCAACAACGGCGTCTACCGCTGCGGCTTCGCGACCACGCAGGAGGCCTACGAGGAGGCGTTCGTCGAGCTGTTCGACATGCTCGCGAAGCTCGACCTGCGCCTCGCGCGCAGCCGCTATCTGCTCGGTGCGCGGATCACCGAGGCCGACTGGCGTCTGTTCACGACGCTGGTGCGCTTCGACGCCGTCTACTTCGGGCACTTCAAGTGCAACCTGCGCCGCATCGCCGACCACGCGAGCCTGAGCGGCTATCTGCGCGATCTCTTCCAGGTGCCCGGCGTCGCCGACACCGTCAGCTTCGCGCACGTCAAGCGGCACTATTACGCGAGCCACAAGACCATCAACCCGACCGGCATCGTGCCCGTCGGCCCGGCGCAGGATCTCGGCCTGCCGCACCACCGGCAAGCTCTCGGTGCTCCTGCTTGACGGCGGCCCTCAGGCGGCGGTCGACTGTTCTGCGCTGCCGTGCGACGACGCGGTGCGGACGGCCGCGGCCGGCAGAGTGAACGTGAAGGCGCTGCCGCGGCCGACCTCGCTGGTCACGGCGATCTCGCCGCCGAGCTGGCGCACCAGCCGCTGCACGATGTGCAGGCCGAGCCCGGCACCACGGTAGCTCCGTGCGTCCGAGCTGTCGGCCTGGCGAAACATGTCGAAGATGATCGGCAGGTGCTGCGGTGCGATGCCGATGCCGGTGTCGCGCACGACGAAGCGCACGACGTCGCCGTCGCGGTCCCGCGCCGACGGCACGCCCGTCGCGTGATCCGAGGCGATCGGCACGCCGGTCGCGCCATCGGGCTCGAGCGGTACGCCGGTCGCGCGATCGGGCGGCGGCGGAACCGCCGCGCGCGCGCAGCTCAGCACGACCTCGCCGCGCACCGTGAACTTGAGCGCGTTGCCGACCAGGTTCTTCAGGATCGTGCGCAGCTTGCGGCGGTCGGTGCGCACGACGAGGGTGGCGGGCCCTTCCCAGCGCAGCGCCACCTGCTCGAGCGACGTCACCGCCGCGAACTCGTCCGCGAGCTCCGTGAACAGCAGTGCCACGTCGACCGGCTCGATCACCGGCGGATCGCCGCCCGCCTCGAGCCGGCTCAGGCTCAGCGTGTCCTCGACCAGCTCGAGCAGCTCGAGGCCGGAGCGGCGCACGCGGGCGAGGATCTCCGCCCGCTCGCTCGGATCGTCGCTGTCCGCGAGCATCTCGGTGTACCCGAGGATGACGCTGACCGGCGTGCGCAGCTCGTGCGACATGGTCGACACGAAGTCGGATTTGACGCGATTCGCCTCACGCAGCTCGTCGAGCAGGCGCACGTTCTGCAGCGCGAGCGACGCGAGCTGGGCGGTGCCGAGCAGGATGCGCTTCTGGGCGCCGGAGAAGGGCTGCGTGCCGTCGCGGTAGTGTGCCGAGATGATGCCGATCACCTCGCCGCCGCGGCGCAGCGGCGCGAACACGCTGCGCGGGTTCCCCGGCCGCGCGCCGCGCAGCTCGCGCAGCAGCGCCGGGTGCGGTGCACGCTCGTCGAGCTCGACGACGCCTTCGCGCGCGATGCGGACGAGCAGCGGCTGCAGCGTGCGCGCCGGGATGCGCAGAGCCTCCACCAGCGGCAGATCCGCCGGCCGGTGGCCGAACGACGCCTGCACCGCGAAGACGTCCTCCCCCGGGTCGTAGAGCGTGAGCGCGGTCTCGTCACAGCTCAGCAGCTCGGCGACCAGGCTGCAGAGCTGGCCGAGCACGCCGGCGGTGCTCTCGATGCGGATCATCTCCTCGCCGACCCGCGCCAGCGCGGCCGCGACGCGCGACTCCAGCGCCAGGCGCTCCTCGGCGAGGCGGCGGTCGGTTCGCTGGCGCTCGTGCTCACGCGCGATCCACACCGAGCCCGGCAGCACCACGGCCACCGCGACCCACAGGTAGACCGGCTGCAGTGCCGCCTGGACCGGCACGAAATGCACGGCGCCCGCGATCGTGATCGCGGCGCACAGCACCGTCAGCAGCTGCGGGCCGCCTCCCCAAGGCACGTACGTCGCGGTCGCCATGGCGACCGCGAGCAGCAGCACGACGATCGCCAGCACCTCGCCGCGCACCAGCGCCGAGCCCACCGTGGTGAGGTACATCGCCCCGATCAGGACGGCGCCGCTCCAACCCAGCCGGGCCGCGTCGTAGCCGCGCGACGACAGCCGAACCACGCTGCCCATGATCGCGACCTGCACGACCTTGATCGCGACCAGCCACGCGATGCCGTGCCCCAGGTGCATCAGGTCCGTCCACAAGAAGGCGAGCATCGCGAGCAGAACGATGCAGCCGCCGGTCCGCAGGCGGCGGGCGAGCAGCCCCGTGCCGCCGTCGGCCGTCGATCGCGGCCACCCGGGCACGGCATCGAGAGGACGGTCCATCACCGGCTTGTATCGGCAATCCGGCAGCTTGCGAAGAGGCCCGCAGCGCGCCGACCAACGAGAGGTTTTGTTTGACCGCGGCCGCGCGAACCGGTCGAACGCCCGGTCGAATCCGAAGGCATGCACGAGCGCTCTCTCGATGCGCTGCGGCCGCGCGAATGCTCGATCGGGTGCGGGGCGCGCCGCGCGAGCGCGCCGCACCGGGCGCGCGTCCGCTCAGGCCGCCG
>JAIEPK010000175.1 GCA_019749875.1 Candidatus Binatia bacterium
CGCGGCCGCTTCGCGGAGGCGGGTGCGGCGCTGCGTGACGCGGCGGGGATCACGCCCGAGGACGCGCCGCGGCTGGCGCGCGCCGCCGCGGACTTCCTGCAGGCCGGCGACACGCCGGCGGCGCAGGAGGCGCTGATCGCGGCGCTCAAGCTGACGCCGGAGCGCGGCGACCTCTACCGCAAGCTCGCCGTCGACGTGTTCGCCGCGCGCGGCGACTTCGCCTCGGCGGAGCAGGTGCTGCGCGTCGCGCAGCAGAACTCGCAGGACATGATCCCGGTCTACCGCGGCCTGACGCGCGTGCTGTCGATGCGCGAGTCGGCGCGCTTCGCCGAAGCCGTGCGCGCGCCGGAGCCGCAGGCCGACGCGGGATCGCCGGACGACGCGATCGCCCGCGTCGCGGAGGAGGAGGTGATGACGCGATGAGGCCGCTCGAGATCGTGCTGGTCGCGGGGGCGCGGCCGAACTTCATGAAGATCGCGCCGATCTATCACGCGCTGCGCGAGCACGCGGCGGACCACGTGTCGGTCGCGATCGTGCACACCGGACAGCATTACGACGCGCGCATGTCGGACGACTTCTTCCGCGACCTGCGCCTGCCCGAGCCCGACGTCAACCTCGAGGTCGGCTCGGCGTCGCACGCCGAGCAGACCGCCCGCGTGATGACCGGCTTCGAGCGCGTCCTGCTCGAGCGCCGCCCGGACGTCGTGGTGGTGGTCGGCGACGTCAACTCGACCGCCGCCTGCGCGCTGGTGACGAGCAAGATCGACTGGGAGCCGCGGCCGGCGGCGCGCGCGGCGGCGCCGCGCCGGCGACCGGTCCTGGTGCACGTCGAGGCGGGGCTGCGCAGCCGCGACCGCGCGATGCCGGAGGAGATCAATCGCCTGGTGACCGACGCGATCTCGGACCTGCTGCTGACGACGTGCCGCGACGCCGACCAGAATCTCGTCGCCGAGGGCATCCCGGCCCACAAGATCCGCTTCGTCGGCAACCCGATGATCGACTCGCTGCGGCGCGCGATCGCGACCGCCGACCAGTGCGGCATCCTCGAGCGCCTGCGCGTCACGCCGCGCTCGTACGGGCTGTGCACGCTGCACCGGCCGTCGAACGTCGACGACCCGCAGGTGCTCGGCGACATCTTGACGGCGCTCGGCGAGATCGCGGCGACGAGGCCGATCCTGCTGCCGATGCACCCGCGCACGCGCGCCCGCATCGAAGGCTTCGGACTCGTTCCGGCAGACGGCATCCGCGTGCTCGAGCCGCTGTCGTACGTCGAGATGCTGAAGACGACCAAGGACGCCGCGTTCGTGCTCACCGACTCGGGCGGCGTGCAGGAGGAGACCACGGCGCTCGGCGTGCCGTGCGTCACGCTGCGCGAGAACACCGAGCGCCCGGTGACGATCAGCGAGGGCTCGAACGTCCTCGCCGGCGTGTCGCGCGCCGGCATCGTCGCCGGGCTCGGCGAAGCGCTCGACAAGACGGCCCGGGGGACGCGCGTCCCGGAGCTCTGGGACGGACGCGCGGGAGAACGGATCGCGGCGACGCTGGTCGCCGCGGCGGGGGAGGTGGCAGCATGATCGCGAACGAGGGCGGTGTCGGTGCGGGGGCGGTCGGGACCTTGGGGAGCGTCGCTCCCGTGCGTGGCATCGCGCGAAACCGCTCGCCGCGGGCGCGGCTGCGCTACCTGCAGCGCGTGTTCTCGGCCTATCTCGGCAGCCGGCCGAGCCAGCTCACGTTCTGGCACGAGCCGCCGCAGATCAACGAGAACGCGTTCGGCCCTGGCGCCGAGGAGTACTACCAGCAGTTCTTCACCAAGGCCGACTACGACGTCTTCGTCGACGGCGACGGCATCCCGCAGCTCGACTACCGTGGCCACGTCGGCCGTCAATACAACCCGATCGCCATCGCGCAGTGGGGCCTCGGCAACTGGAACCTGTGGAAGCGCAGCGGATCGCCGGGGCGCCGCGAGCGTGCGCGCCGTGCGGCCGACTGGCTGGTGCGCCACCTCGAGCCCAACGCGCACGGCGTGCCGGTGTGGAAGCACGAGTTCGACTGGGAGTACCGCGACCTGCTGCAGAAGGGCTGGTACTCGGCGCTGGCGCAGGGGCAGGGCCTCTCGCTGCTCTGCCGCCTGCACCGCGCGAGCGGCGACCCGCGCTACATGGACGCGGCCCGAAGCGCGTTCCGCTCGCTCGTTCTGCCGGTTACGCAGGGCGGCGTGAGCCTGCCCGACGGCGACGACGGCACCTGGCTCGAGGAGACCATCGTCGACCCGCCGACGCACATCCTGAACGGCTTCCTGTGGGCGCTGTGGGGCGTGCACGACTACGCGCAGGCGGCGCAGGATCCCGCGGCGCGGGACCTCCTGGAGCGCTGCGTGCGCACCGTCAAGCGTCACCTCGACGACTACGACTGCGGCTTCTGGTCGCTCTACGAGCAGTCCGGGACCAGGCTGCCGATGCTGGCGAGCGGCTTCTATCACGCGCTGCACGTCTCGCAGCTGCGCGTGACGGCGCGCCTGCTCGACCTGCCGGAGCTGGCGCGCACCGCCGACCGCTGGGACGGCTACGCGGCACGGCCCGCGTGTGCGCACCGCGCGCTCGCCTACAAGGCCGTGTTCAAGGTCCTCTACTACTGAGGCGCGCCCATGCACGTTCTGCTGATTCATCAGGCGTACGCGGGGCCGCGCGATCCGGGCGGCACGCGTCATCACGAGCTGGCGACGTACCTCGCGTCGCGCGGGCACCGCACGACGATCATCGCGAGCGAGGTGAGCTACTTGACCGGCACCGCGGTCGCGACGGGCGACGGTGACGACACGCCCGGCGTGCGCGTGATCCGGCTGCCGGGCTCGGACCTGCACCGGAGCTTCGTCGCGCGCGGTACCGCGTTTGCGCAGTTCGGCGCGCGCGCGCTGAAGACGGCGCTGTCGATCCCGGACGTGGACGTGGTGTGGGGCACGACGCCGCCCCTGCCGCAGCTCATGCCGGCCTGGCTCGCGTCGCTGCGCGCGCCCGGCGGGCTGGTGGTCGAGGAGCGCGACCTGTGGCCCGAGTTCGCGATCGGCATGGGGGTCCTGAAGCCGGGCGCCGTGACCGATACGGCGCTCGCGTTCAAGCGCTGGATCTACCGCCGCGCGCGCCGCGTGATCATCAACTCGCCGGGCTTCCTGCCGTTCCTGAAGAGCTACGGCGTCGACGAGGCGAAGATCCACGTGGTGCCGAACGGCGTCGACCCGGCACCCTTCGATCCGGAGCGGCGCGGCGAAGACCACCGCACGGCCTGGGGCGCCGACGGCCGCTTCGTCGTGCTGTACGCGGGCGCGCTCGGACCGGCGAACGCGCTGGAGGTCGTGCTCGACGCGGCCTTCGAGCTGCGCGACACGCGCGCGCTCTTCGTGCTGGTCGGCGACGGCAAGGCACGGCCGGGCCTCGAGCGCATGGCGAGCGACCGCGGGCTCGACAACGTGCGTTTCGTGCCGGCGGTGCCGAAGGACCAGGTGCCTCGTGTCCTCGCCGCGGCCGACGCGTGCCTCGCCTGCCTGCGCGACATCCCGCTCTTCCGCACGACGTACCCGAACAAGGTGTTCGACTACATGGCCGCCGGCCGTCCGGTGCTGCTGCAGATCGACGGCGTGATCCGACAGGTGGTCGAGGAGGCGCGCGCCGGGCTGTTCGTCGCACCGGGCGACGCACGCGCGCTCGCCGGGGCGGTTCGGCAGATGATGGACCACCCCGATGCGGCGCGGCAGATGGGGCGCCGCGGACGGAAGGCCGTGTGCGCGCAGTTCGATCGTCGCCTGCAGGGCGAGCAGATCGAGGCCCTGTTCGCGGAGCTGGTGCCGTCGCCGCCGGGCGCCGCTGCCGCGCCGGCGCGGGCGAGCATCGCGGC
>JAIEPK010000111.1 GCA_019749875.1 Candidatus Binatia bacterium
GTGGCAGCACTGCCCGCGAGAACCGCGCGCGCCGCGACACCCGCGGACGCGCCGCAGTTCGCCGCCTGCCCGCCACGCAACGGCGGCGTGGTCCTGCTGACGAGCCCGCGGATGCCGCGCGTCGGGCAGCCGCTGCGCGTGCTCGCGGCGAGCGATCGCGCACTCGACGCGACGCTCGCGATCGGCCGCGCCGACGGCAGCGTGGTCGCGTCGAGCTCGGCCCGCAGCGGCGCATCTCCCTACCTCTGGGGGGCGACCATCGACGCACCGGAAGCCGGCGCCTACCGCGTCGCGTTCGGACGCGGCGGCAACGTCGTCGCCTGCGCGCCCGTCCTGGTCGCGAGCACGCCGCAGACGCCGCGTCGCGCGCGGCCGGCGGGCGCCGTGTGGCCGGTCGAGCAGGCGTGGAGCGCCGACACCGAGATGCTGTACTCCGCCTGGGTCGCGCGCCTGTTCGACGATCCGCTCGACGCGGAGCCGAGCTGGAAGGGCATCGGCGCCGTGCTGCGCGACCCGGATCGCAACCTGCTCTTCGATCACCTGGGGCTCGGCGAGGACTCCGGCGGCAAGGGCGGCAACCAGATGGTCTTGACGCCCGACTGCGCCGACCTGCCGTTCTTCCTGCGCGCCTACTTCGCATGGAAGCTCGGCCTGCCCTTCGGCTACTCCGCCTGCTCGCGCGGAACGGCCACGTCGCCGCCGCGCTGCGATGGCTGGCGCTCGAACCTCGCACCCGAGAGCCCGCCGTCGGCGGACGACACCGCGGCGTTCTTGCAGTTCGTGCGCCGCGACGTCGGCTGGGGCGTGCACTCCGGCACGGCACGTACGTCGCTCGACGCCGAGCAGACCGATCTCTACCCCGTGCCGATCCGCGAGCACGACATCCGTCCGGGCACCGTGTACGCCGATCCGTACGGGCACACGCTGGTCGTCGTGGGCCGCATCCCGCAGACACGAGAGCACGGCGGCCTCCTGCTCGCGGTCGACGCGCAGCCCGACCTGACGGTCGCGCGCAAGCGCTTCTGGCGCGGCAACTTCCTGTTCGCGACCGATCCCAAGCTCGGTGGCGCCGGCTTCAAGCACTTCCGCCCGATCGTCGCGGGCGAGGGCGGACGCTTGACGCGGCTGTCGAACGCGCAGATCGCGCACGATCCGCAGTTCGCCGACTTCTCGCTCGAGCAGGCGCAGGACGGCGTCGAGGGCTTCTACGACCGCATGGACGCGATGCTGTCGCCGGAGCCGCTCGACCCGGAGCGCGCCTACCGCCAGATCATCGACGCGCTCGACGAGCAGGTCGGCGCGCGCGTGCGCTCGGTCGCGAACGGCGAGGAGTACGTGGCGAAGAACCGCGGCACGATCGCCATGCCCGACGGCGCCGCGATCTTCGAGACCAGCGGGGCGTGGGAGGACTACGCGACACCGTCGCGCGACCTGCGCCTGCTGATCGCGATCGACGTCGTGCAGGGCTTCCCGGCGAAGGTCGAGCAGCAGCCGAAGCGCTTCGCGCTGCCGCCGGGAGCCGATCCCGCGGCGATCCGGAAGAGCCTCGAGGGCCTGCTCGCGAGCGAGACCGCGCAGCGCACCTTCACCTACGTGAAGAGCGACGGCAGCGAGCAGCGCTTGACGCTCGCCGACGTCCTCGAGCGCGCGCCGGCGCTCGAGATGGCCTACAACCCCAACGACTGCGTCGAGACGCGCTGGGGCGCGACCAAGGCCAGCGCGGAGGCCGCGACCTGCAAGCGCAGTGCGCCGCCCGAGCAGCGCGCGCGCATGGAGAAGTACCGCCCGTGGTTCCACGAGCGGCGGCGTCCGCCGCGGGAGTGACGTCCGGTGCCGGGCTTCAGCGCGTCGTCGCGGCCCGGCGCTCGCGCACCACCGGCAAGCGGTCCGACGGCTCGATCGACACCGGGATCGCGAGCACCGACGCGATGCGGTCGAGCAACGGCGTACCGAGCCCGCTCGCGAGGTCGTAGCCCGGACCCGCGTAGCAGCAGTCCACCGGAAACTGCCTCTCGTTGTCGCCGATCACGTTGTCGCCCTGCACGATGTCGACCAGCACCTCGGGCGCTCGGCGCGCGAGGCCGTACAGCAGCGGGTTCACGAATCCGATCCGAGGGCGACCATTCGCGACCGCCGACTCGTTGAGCAGCAGCGACATCGCGGCGAAGATCGGTGCCGCCTGGCTGGTGCCGTTCCCGGTGAACCAGCCGCCGTGGAGCGCAATGGTCGTTCCGGGGTAGAGGTCGCCGAGCAGGGCCACGTCGGGTACTTGACGCGGCCCGTCGAGCTCGACCCCCGGGGCGCGCTGCCACGAGGGGCGGTCGAAGAAGATGCTGCGCCCGCCGGCGCCCGCCCAGACCGGCTCGGGACGGCATGGCGGCGTGTCGCAGCCGACGTCCTTCAGCGCACGGTCGAGCTGCAGCGGCCAGTCGTTCCAGACGCGCACGTCGACGATCTCGTTCGCCGGATCGAGCTCGAGGCTGGTCGCGCCGAGGCTCGTCACCCAGGGAGACGACGCCGGGTACTCGACCGCGATCTGCCGGTCGTCGTAGGGCGGCTGGCGCGACGTGCAGGCCGACGAGCCCTGGTCGCCCGCGGCGACCACCACGGTGACGCCGGCCGCCGCCGCGGTCTGGAAGATCGCCTCCAGTGCGTCGACCAGCGGTGCCGCCTCCAGCGCCGGCTCGCAGGCGACGAACCAGCTCGACGACAGCGCGTCGGGCAGACGTCCGCCGGTGATGCGCAGGTCGAGCGCCGCAGCGTAGACCATCAGGACGTACGTCAAGTACTCACCCTCGGTGCGCGACGGCGCGGTGATCAGGGTCACGCGATCGACGTCGGGCGCCATGCCGGCGATCGTCTCGACGTCGAGCGTCGCCTCGAAGCCGGGCGACAGCGCGTCGACCGGACCGTCGATGACGGTCTGCACGAGGTCCAGCGGCGGCAGCCCGAAGCCGCCCGTATACGCCGCGACGTCGGACGCGAGCACGTATTGCCCGAACTCGACCACCACGGCGCTCCGGCCGCGGCCCGTGAGACCGCTGCGCTCGATGCCGTACGCCGTGCGTAGCTGGTCGGGCGTGAAGCTGCGGAACGCGAGCGGCGGACCCGGGTTCGGGAAGCCGTTGCTGCAGTCGACGACGTGACTGCTCGGACACGCGGCGGGTGTCCCCGAGCCCATGTTCCACGACGGCCAGATCTCGCTGCCGCTGCCCTCGAGACGCTCGGCGAGCGGCCGGCGCGGCGGCACGAAGAGCGCATCGTCGCGGCGGAACGTGCCGAGCACGAGCGTCACCGCGCCGTCGAGCGCGGCGGGAACCGGCGGGGCGAACGACGGCCGATCGCCGAACATCGCACGCGCCTGCTCGTGACTGAGCCACGTGGACACGAACGTCCCGGTGACGTCGAGGTCCGTGCTCGCGCCGTAGCCGGCGACGAAGCCTCGCACGCGCGCCACCACGTCGGGGGCGGCGCCGTAGCGCGCGGCGATCTCCGCGACCGGGACGTGGCGTCCGTAGCGACCGGACGCCGGATCGGAGACCGCGAGCGCGAGCTCGCCGAGGTCGTCGCGCTGCCGCCGCAGCACGAAGACGACGCGCACGCCCTCGTCGGCCTGCGTCGCACCGCGATCGAGGACGGCCGGCGCCGCACGCTCCCCGGCGTGCACGGCCGCGGCGCTCCCCGCGAAGCTCAGAACGCCCAGCATGCCGAGCGCGATGGCGCGAGCCCGCGGCCGTGCGCGGCGCGACCCGGCTTCCGAGCCTCGTCTCCAGGACGCCGCGAGCGCGCGTCCTGCCGACCGCGAAAGACCGCCTGCCCGTCGCCGCATCGCCACACCCTCCCGTGCAGGGCCATCGGCGCGCGGCGGGCCGTCGTTTAGCGCGGACGGGGCGGC
>JAIEPK010000320.1 GCA_019749875.1 Candidatus Binatia bacterium
CGCCGCTCTCGACCGTCCGCGTCACCGTCTCCACGGAGCGCTCCGCGATGCGTCGCAGCTCCTCGGTGAGCGCGAGCTTCTCTTGCGCCGCAAGAGTCGCGAGGAAGGCCCGCGCCACGTCGCTCAGGACGTTGATGCGCAGCGACTCGTAGTCCCAGCGCCCGAGGTCTGCACCGGCCTCGGCCAGGCGGACGCGTGCCGCCCGCTTGCCGCCCAGCTCGATGAGCTGAGCGAGGCTGATCGTGGTCTGGCTTGCGTTGAATCCATTGCGCGAGCCGCCACCACCGAAGTCCTCGACTTCGGTGGTGAGCGCGGGATTGGGAATGAGCCCGGCCTGAAGAGATTCCGCTTCGCGAGCGCGTAGCTCGAGGGCCGATCCTGGCAGGCGCGGACTCTCGCGCAGCGCGCGGAGAAGCGCATCGCGGAGTGTCAGAGTGGCCGCCGTGATGTCAGCTCGCGAGCTGCTGATCGCGGACGGCTCCGCCGCGAGACACGGCGAACCAGCCAACGAGATCGAAACGAGAACGGGGGCTATGCGGAGCAGCGATCCGGCGGGCCATCGCCGTCGGATGCCGGGCGAGCGGCTGCCTACCTTCGGCGCGTATGGAGCGCACGTCTGTTCATGCATTTCACGTCAATCCCTGCAGAGGTGAGCGACTCTTGGCCGTGCAGCGCTCGTGGCGCGCGCGACCGCTCGTGGAGGCACTAGCCGCGCAGCAGACTGCGCCGGCTAGCGGGATTGCGTGATCTCAGAGAACGAGAACGATCGTCGGTAGAGCTCGGTCGAGCTCGCGCGGAGGGGGCGAGACGTCGAGACGCGCGAACGAGAAGTCGCTCTCTGGTGCCGCGGCGATGACGACCGTGAGTCGCGCCAGCAGCATGGTGGTGTGCGCTTGGCGCTCAGAAGCGGTCGGGATCGACGTGCGAAGGAGCGGAGTGTCCGTGCAGCCTGCGTCCGGAGCGCCGAGGGAGTGCGTGTGCACGGTCTTGCCGGCACAGGCCAGACCTTCGTGTACGGCCTCCACGGCGGTGTGATCGTTCGCCACGCAGAGGACCACGGCCGCGTTGGTCTGCACGACAAGGGCGGCCAAGGCTGTGATGCACAGCCAAGTCAGCAGTCGGCGGCTTGATCTCGTCGCTTTCATTTCGATCCGTCCGACGACCCTAACAGGACCAGCTGGGCTTGACCAGAGAGAACCCGCCCCCAGGGATGCCGGAGGCGGGTTCGGCGCTCGGTGTCGTTCGCGCCTCCGGTCACGATCGGGGAGAGTGCAGCGTCACTTGGTGCTCGGCGGTGTGCCCATGCCCATGCCGCCCATGGGACAACCGCCCGGGTTCATCATGCAGCACTGCTTGTGCATCGAATCCATGTGGCCGGCCATCTGGCCCATGTGCTGCTGCATGGTCTCTCTCGTCGACGCGGGAATGTCCTTGCTCTCGGCGGCCTTTCGCAGGGCGGCCATCTCCTCCTGCATCGCCGCGAGCTGCTTCTGCAGCTGCTCAACCTGGGCATCGGTCGCACCGCCTTCCGACCAGGCGGCACCTGCACCGAGTGCCAAAGTCGCCACGCACACCAGAACCGCTACTCGCTTCAGCATCTCATGCTCCTTCCAGGGGACTCCCTGGGTCTCCCTCCAAGTCGACACGACGACAGGGCAAGGCGGATGCCGCGGACTGTCTCCAGCGAGGTCCCGTCTGTTCTCGGCTTTCGGAATGAGTTGACGAGTTCGTGCCGATCGGCAATTCTCGCTATTAGCGGAAAACACCGATGAATGGAACCAAGCAGCGCCGTGTCGCCAAGGCCCTCGACCAACTCGAGCCGGCAGTCGCGTTGTTCCGTGGGCTGGCCGATCCCACGCGGCTCGCGATCGTGCAGTGCCTCGCGCGGGGTGAGTTGCGGGTGACAGACCTGGTGGACGAACTGGGGTTGGCGCAGTCGACCATCTCGGGCCATCTCGCCTGCCTGCGCGAGTGCGGCCTCGTCGAGTTCCGCGCCGTGGGACGGCAAGCCTTCTATTCGTTGACCCGCTCGGAGCTGACCGACCTCCTTGCCGCCGCCGAGTTGCTTCTCGAGGCGACCGGTGAGCGGGTGGCGTTGTGTCCCAGCTACGGCACCAAGACGCGGCGACGATGAGCACGATCGCACTCAGCCAAGAGCGACGCAGCGCAGCTGCGCCGCGCGCGCTCCGCTACGCACAGGCGACCATCGCCTACAACGCCGTCGAGGGAATCATCGCGGTGACGGCGGGCTTGCTCGCCGGCTCGGTTGCGCTCGCCGGCTTCGGGTTTGACTCCTGGATCGAAGTCACGGCCGCGACGATCGTCCTGATTCGTCTACGAGCCGAGATCCGTGGCGGGACGGTCGACGAGCTGAAGGAACGGCGCGCCCTCCGCATGGTAGCGCTCACCTTCTTCGCGCTCGCGGTGTACGTCACGGTCGAAGGAGTGCGCGATCTCGTCACCGGCGCCGTGCCTGAGGTCAGCCCCGCAGGTATCGCGCTGACGGCGCTGAGTGTCGTCGTCATGCCGCTGCTGGCCCGCGCCAAGCGACGAGTCGGCAAGGAGATGGGGTCGCGCTTGGTGCTGGCAGATGCGGCGGAAACCAAACTGTGCGCCTGGCTTTCCGTGTCGACGTTCGCAGGACTGGCGGGTTACGCGGTCGCCGGCTGGACGTGGCTCGACCCGATCGCGGGATTCGTGATCGCGGTGTTCGCACTGATGGAAGGTAGGGAGGCATGGCGTGGTGAGCTCGCGTGCGAGGGCGAGCTCACGGCCGGCTCCGACTGCACAGCACCTGCCTGCACCACTGGGGGGCCGCGATGCGAATCCTGAGATCGCGGGTCGGCCGCCGAGCCGCGTGGCTGATTGTTGGTTGGCTCTTCGGAAGCGTGCTGTGGTCCCCGTCTCTTCTCTTCTGCAAGCACGAAGACGGCCGCATCGTCCTCGAGAGCATCAGTCAGTCGCTGGCCTGCTGCCTCGGCTCCACTCACCACGTTGCGCTCGACGCCGAGGGCTCGCGCTGCAGCGACACGGTGACGCTGCGCGTGCTGTCTGATGCTCCGGATTCCGGATCCCCCACGTTCGTTGCGGCGACACTCGTACCTGTGTCCACAGCATCACTTGCCGATGTTTGCGGAACGCGCGCGTGCGCAGACGAGTTTCGGCATCGTCAAGTACAGTCTCTGAGAGCGCTCAGAACAGTCGTCCTCCAAGCCTGATTGGTCACGGCGCAGAGCGCGGGGTCGGTCCCGCGCGCTCTGCGCGCTCTGAACACGTCCCGTTCGGACGGACCAGCTCACGCAACTCATGGAGGAACACCGACATGCAACGTTCACTGATCGCCGGAGCCTTGCTCGTAGCATCTCATCTCGCGTTGGTCGCTGGAGTCGGCGGATGCGCGTACGGATCGTCGAAGTCGAGCCCGACCGGAATCGGTGACGCGACCGCGCAGCACGGAGACGCGGTAGCGCCCGCCGGGGGTGAGGCAGATGCTGGGTGTCGATGGATCGTAAGCCCAGTACTCGGACCGAAGGGTGGAACGACGTTCACGTATAAGCGGAAGTGCTCTTCGACAAAGTAGAAGGTAGTCGTGTTCGCTGCCGCCGCAGCGGCTGTTGCCCTGCGGCGCGCAGCGCGCGATCTCGCGTGCCAACGTCGGGTTGTAAGCCGTGAACCTTGGGTGATGGGTACGGTCTGGGGAACCTGTGCCTTCACGTCGCAGGCTGGGCCTCCGGTGCTGGATGGGGCTTGTCAACGCGACGTTGGCGTCGCTCTGGATCGCCGCGCTCGGTGCGCCGCTGTCGCGATCTCGGGCCGCGCTCGATACTA
This sequence comes from Candidatus Binatia bacterium, assembly GCA_019749875.1. Taxonomy (GTDB): domain Bacteria; phylum Desulfobacterota; class Binatia; order UBA12015; family UBA12015; genus VGTK01. Next base: position 3,829 of record JAIEPK010000320.1, read on the forward strand.
CTTCTGCCGCTAGCAGGCCGTTGAAGAGTCGGCGTTTCGGACTGATTTGACGAGCACAGTGATCATCGATTCCTCGCAGGGGC
>JAIEPK010000549.1 GCA_019749875.1 Candidatus Binatia bacterium
AGGAGCTCGGGCGAGCAGGCGGAGCGCACGATCGCGTCGGTCGGCGCCGAGCGTCCGTCGCGGCGCGCACGCGACACGCCGTCCTCCGCATTCGCGCTGCGCGAGGCGTGCGCGCCGGCCGCGCGCATTGTAGCGAGGGCTACAGGCGGCACGACGGACGTCCGCTCTGGGAACGAAAGGACGTTTCATGGACTTGCATCTCGGTGGACGGGTCGTCGCGGTGACCGGGGCGGCGTCGGGAATCGGACGCGCGACCGCCCTGCTGCTGGCGGCCGAAGGAGCGCACGTCGCCTGCCTGGACGTCCAGGAGGACGCCCTGCGCAGCGTGGTCCACGAGATCGAGCAGAGCGGCGGCACCGCGCTGGCGCACCGGCTCGACGTGACCGATCCGGCCTCGGTCGACGCCGCGATCGCCGCCGTCGTCGCGCGCTTCGGCAAGCTCAACACGCTGGTCAACGCGGCCGGCGTCGGCGGCATGGTGCAGTTCGCCGACCTGAAGCTCGCGGAGTGGAACCGCGTGCTCGCGATCAACCTCACCGGGACGTACCTCACCTGCCACGCCGCCCTGCCCCATCTGCTCACCGCCGAAGGTGCCTCGATCGTCAACATCTCGTCGATCGCGGGCCTCAAGGGTCAGGCCTACTCGGCCGCGTACTGCGCCTCGAAGGGCGGCGTCGCGCTGTTCACGCGCGCGCTCGCGAACGAGCTCGCGAAGAAGAAGGTCCGCGCCAATGCCGTCTGCCCGGGCGGCGTGATGACACCGCTCGTCGCCGGGATGCAGCTGGAAGGGCTCGACATGGACCTCATCGGCCGCATGCAGAACCCGACCTTCTCGCTCGGCCAGCCCGGCGACGTGGCGAACCTGATCGCCTACCTGGCGTCCGACCGCGCGAGCTACGTCACCGGAGCGTGCTACGCGATCGACGGCGGCGCGGTCGCGTAGCCCTCAGCCCGTCTCCGCCGCGCCGTCGTCGGCCACCGCGGCAGCGGCGGCGACGTGCTCGTCGAGCTCGGCGAGGCGCCACGGCTCACCGGGTGCATGCGTGACGACGAGGATCTCGCAGTTGCGCGCGACGCGCGGGCGGTTCCAGCCGCCCTCGACGTGCGCGCACAGGGCGAGCATCACGCCGCCGTGGCTGACCACGACGACGTCCTCGCCGGGAAAGCGCTCGACCAGACGCACCAGCACCGGAGCTGCGCGGCCGCGCACGTCGTCGAGCGACTCGCCGCCCGCCGGGCGCCAGTCCCAGAAGCGGGAGCGGTCGTACTCGGGATGCTCGACCATCGAGCGGTACGGCTGCCCCGCGAGCTCCCCGATGTTGCGCTCGCGCAGATCCGGCTCGATGAGGATCTCGCCGGCGTAGCCGACGGTCTCGGCGATCAGCTGCGCCGTGTGGCGCGCACGGCGGTACGAGCTCGCCACGACCCGTGACGGGCGGAAGTGGTCGGCGATCAGCCGCCCGCTCTCGCGCGCCTGCTCGACACCGCGCTCGGTCAGCGCAATGTCGGGGTTCGGCGAGAAGCGCTGCGCTTGATTGCCCTCGCTCTCGCCGTGCCGCACCAGGATGAGCCGTCCGCCGGCCGCAGAGCGGGGCATGCCGTCGAGTGTTCCGTCGCGCGTCAAGCAGACCTCCCGTTCGCCGCACGCGCGAAGCGCGCGCGCAGCTCGAACTTCTTCACTTTTCCCGTCGCATTCCGCGGCAGCTCGTCGACCAGCTCGATCTGCTCGGGGATCTTCTGCGCCATCACCCGACGCGCGAGCATGAACGCGCGCAGCTCGTCGAGCGTCATGCCGTCCGCGTCGGGGCGCAGGACGATGCACGCGCAGACGCGCTCGCCGCTCGCGCGGTCGGGCACGCCGATCACCGCCGCGTCGGCGATCTTCGGATGGTCGTACAGCTCGTCCTCGATCGCCTTGGCGCTCAGGTTCTCGCCCTTGCGGATGATGATGTCCTTCTTGCGGCCGGTGATGCGCACGAAGCCGCCTGCGTCCTTCACGGCGAGGTCGCCCGAGCGCAGGAAGCCGTCCGCGGTGAACGCCTCGGCCGAGAGCCGCTCGTCGACGTAGCCGACGCAGAGCTGCGGCCCGAACAGCTCGATCTCGCCTTCGCTGCCGGCGGCGACCTCGCGCCCCGCGTCGTCCACCGTGCGCACGACGACACCGGGTACGGCGCGGCCGTCCGTGGTGACCAGCTTCTCTTCCGGATCCTGCGGCGTGCCGCCGGTCGCCATCGGGCATTCCGTCATGCCGTACGACCGGCTGACGAACGCACCGAGCTTCGCGCGCAGCTCGCGGATCAGCTCGGGCGGCACGTCGGTCGCGCCGAGGCCTGCTTGACGCACGCTGCGCACCCGCTCGGGCGCGAAGCCCTTCGCCGCGAGCAGCGCCTGCACGATCGGCGTCGGGCCGCCGGCATTGGTCACCTGCTCGCGCTCGATCAGGTCGAGCGCGGCCTCGGGATCGAACTGCTCGAGAAAGACCGCGCGCGTGCCGTTCACCACCGGCCCCATGCCGAACGCACAGATGCCGCCGATGTGCGCGAGCGGGAACCACAGGATGCCGACCAGGTCACGGTCGTGCCCGGTCATGGTGAAGTGCGTACGCACGAACGAGCCGAGCGTCGACGGCGTGTGCAGCACGCCCTTGGGATCGGAGGTGGTGCCCGAGGTGTAGAAGATCGCCGTCACGTCGTGCGGTCCGGGCGGCGTCGGCGGCGCATCGTCCGGCGCCGCCGCGCACAGCGCCTCGAGCGCGACCTCGTCCGGACCGGGCGTCGCACGCGCCACGACGACGTGCGCGAGATCCGGTGCGGCGGCGCGCACCGTCCGCGCGAGCTGGCGATGGTCGTGACCGCGCAGCAGGCCCGGCACGACGAGGGCCTTGCTGCGGGCCTGACGGACGACGAAGGCCACCTCGCGCTCGCGGTAGATCGTCAGGATGGGGTTGGACACGGCACCGAGCCGGTCGAGCGCGAAGGTCAGCAGGACGCCCTCGAGCCAGTTCGGCAGCTGCCACGAAACCACGTCGCCCGACCCGACGCCGAGCTCACGCAGGCCGCGGGCGAGCCGCGACACGCGCTCGGCGAGCACCGTTGCCGTGATGCGCTCGTCGCCGGCGACGAACAGCACCCGCGCCGGAGTTTCGGCGACACGCCGCGCGAGCGCGGTGGTCAGGTCCGGACACGGCCACTCGCCCGCACGCTCGTGATGCGCGATGCGCTCCCGAGGCAAAACCGTCGCGACCGGTCGCATCGCCTCTCTCTCGCAGACCGCCCTGCGTACCCGCAACCACGCTCGCATGCGCGCTCGACGCCGGCCGGGACCGCGCGGCCGGGCGCGGCGGAGAATCCGGTTGCCTTGCCGGCGGGAGGCTCCTACGATCCGCTCCAATTCTAGTGGGACGCGTGTCGACAGGGGGCGCATGACGACGCCCGTCCACTGCGACGCCTGCGGCAGCGCGCTGCTCGACGACGCCGCCTTCTGCCACGGCTGCGGCGTCCCGATCCCGAACGCCCTGCCCGCTGCCGGGCGCGCCGCGAGCGGCGTCACCGTGCTGTCGATCGACGCCTTCGGCTCGATCGCGAGCGACGAGCGCCTCGACGCCGCGCAGTGGCAGAGCGTCGTCGACGGCTTCTTCGCCGTCGTGTCGTCCACCGTGCAGCACCACGGGGGCGCGGTCGGACGCCTCACCGGAGACGGCATCGAGGTCGTCTTCGGCGCGCCGACCACGCTCGAGAGCCATGCGACGCAGGCTTGCCATGCGGCGCTGCGCATCCGCGATCATCTGCGCGAGCTGGCGGCAGCGGTGTCCGAGCGACCGGGCGTGCGCCTCTCGGCGCGCATCGGCGTCGCGTCGGGCGAGGTGCTGCTCGCGCCGCGGGCCGGCCTCCGGGCGGGGGCGCTCGGACCGGCGGCGCCAGGACGTGCGGA
>JAIEPK010000198.1 GCA_019749875.1 Candidatus Binatia bacterium
GCAGCGCACGCGGCGCGAGGGGTCGAGATCGACGCGATGACGGCGTTCCCGCGCTGGGACGGCGCGCCGCTCGACGCGCACCTGGCGGTGCAGGCGCTGCTGACGGCGGCAGGCGTCGCCGCGACGCAAGCGCACGACGGGTGAGTCGAGTCGGTTCTCGGCTGACCACGCGATACCGCGCCGCGCGATTTCCGAGGGGATCGGCTCGCCGCCGTGTGCGCTCGCCTCGCGCTCGACGCGCGGTCGCCTCGGTCGCGCCGCGAAGCCCCAGAGGGGACGGATCAGCGAGCGCTCATGCGCTCGCGCTCCTCCTGGTCGGCCTTGCACTCGATGCACAGCGTGGTGACCGGACGGGCCTTCAGGCGCTCCACGGAGATCGGCTCCTGGCACTCCTCGCACAGGCCGAAGGTCCCGTCGGCGATGCGCGCGAGCGCCTCGTCGATCTTGGAGATCAGCTTCCGCTCGCGGTCGCGGATGCGCAGCATCAGGTTGCGGTCGCCCTCGAGGCTGCCGCGGTCGGTGGGGTCCGGGTAGCCCTCGGCGCCGTCGTTCTCCATGCCGTGCGCGGTGCGGCCCGCCTCGTCCACGAGCTCGGCGCGGCGGGAGATGAGGAGGTCGCGGAAGAACTGCAGCTCTGCTGGCGTCATGGGAACAGCGGCTCGCGCGAAGCGGGCGTCGAGCGTCGGCGCAGCCTACCAGCCGGGTGTCGCGCGGTAAAGTTCGGATCAGCCGCGTCCGCCGCGCTCGAGCTCGCGGCGGAACGCCGCCACCGCCGCCGCCGGATCGGCGGCATCGAGGATCGCGCCGATCACGGCGACCCCGGCGGCACCAGCGTGCAGCACGTCGGCGACCCGCTCGGGCGTGATGCCGCCGACCGCGACGACCGGCACGGCGCTGGCGCGCACCACCTCGGCGAGGCGGGCGAGGCCCTGCGGCGGCCCGTAGGCGCGCTTCGCGGGCGTGTCGTAGACCGGTCCGAACAGCACGAAGTCCGCCGCCGCGCGCTCGCCGAGCTGCGCTGTTGCGTGCACCGAGCAGCCGACGACACCGGCCGGACCGACCAGATGCCGCGCCGCCGCGACCGTCAGTCCGGACTCCGGCAGGTGCACGCCTTCCGCGCCCGCGGCGAGCGCTACGTCGGCACGCTCGTTCACCAGCAGCCTGACGCCCGCCGCAGCGCAACGCGCGCGCAGCCGCTCGGCGCGCGCGTACAGCGCGCGTGCGTCGAGATCCTTCTCGCGCAGCTGCACCGCGCCGGGACCGGCCGCGATGGCGGCGTCGAGTGCACGCCACTCGTCGGCAGCGAACACCTCCCCCGGGGCCGCGGCGGCGAACCGGCGGCGGTCGGTGATCAGGTAGAGCGGCGGACGGAACGGCAGCGTGCGCATGAGCGGTCTGACCCATCGGCAGGGCACCGCCTCTTTAGCCTCGCGGACACCGAGCCGCTCGCCAACGTCGCGACGCCGCCGCCGCGCAGCGCCAGTCTGGCTGCGAGTCCTCTTCCCGGGCGCCCCGGCAAGCCGCAGCGTCCGGATCACACCCGGCGACGCCGTACGCGGGGGGGAGGCACGGCATCGACGGCGCCTGACGACGATTGACGACGCCCTCGTCGTCAGGCAAGAAATCGAGGCGTGCATCGGATGACTCGCCCCGTGGAGGAATCCCCGCATGCGTGGCGTGCGCTGATCTGGGCGCTTGCGGTCGGCCACGTCGTCGTCGGAACGGGCATCCTTCTGGCGATCCTGCGACAGCCCGATGCTGCCGATCCGTGGTCGCGTGTGGATGGCTACGTCATCGTGTTCCTGGTCGCAGGCGGCATCGCTGGCATCGACCAGGCGGTGTTCTTTCTTGGCGGCGCGCTTCGGTCGACGGGTTTCACCGAGGAGATGGGCCTGGGCTACGATCCCGGCGTCCTCGTCTTCGTTCTGGTGGCCGAGGTCGGCAAGTTGGCGACCGCGCTCGACTACGCGCGCTGGCGCCTGACGCCCGGCCTCGACGTACCGGCCTTGCGTGGTGTCGGCGTGGTGATCGCGGTGCTTGGCGCGACGGCACTCGTCTGGACGGATCGCCGGCTCGCGGATCACTTCTCGACAGCGGCATCGGCAGCCAAGGTCATGACCGACGGACCGTACCGCTGGATCCGCCATCCACGCTACGCCAGCGTGCTGCTCCTGATGCTCGGCATGGCGCTCGTCTTCGGCAGCCTCTTCGGTTGGCTCAGCCTCGCGGTCGTCGTGATGGCGGTGCTGCGTCGGATCGCACGCGAAGAGCCGCATCTCCGCGAGACGTTGGGCGCCGAGTACGATGCGTACGCGAGCCGGACCGCTCGTCTGGTTCCGGGCGTGTTCTGATCGTCGCAGACCGCAAAGACCCGGTTCGCGGACGACGCGTCCCCGGCGCCGTCCCGGCGGCTCTGCGACATCTCGCTCCGGTCGGGCCGCGATCCCGGCGTCGCACCGCGCGACGGCGCTCTTGACGTTGTCCCGCGGTCAGCTCGGAGCATGCTCTCAGTCGAGCATGCCCTCGATCGGGCTCGAGGCGGTCGCGTAGAGCTTGCGCGCGATGCGTCCCGCGAGGAACGACTTGCGGCCGGCATCGACCGCGAGACGCATCGCCTCGGCCATCAGGATCGGATCCTGCGCGCCCGCGATCGCGGTGTTCATGAGCACCGCGTCGCAGCCGAGCTCGAGCGCGCGCGCCGCGTCCGACGCGCAGCCGACGCCGGCGTCGACGATCACCGGAACCCGGCTCTGCTCGATGATGATCTTCAGGTTGTACGGGTTGCGGATGCCGAGCCCGGACCCGATCGGTGCGGCGAGCGGCATGACCGCGGCGCAGCCGAGGTCCTCGAGCTTCTTGCAGGCGACCGGGTCGTCGGTGACGTACGGCAGGACGACGAAGCCTTCCTTCACGAGCACGCGCGACGCCTCGATGGTGGCGGCGACGTCGGGGAAGAGCGTCTTCTCGTCGCCGATCACCTCGATCTTGACCAGGTTGCCGACCCCGGCCTCGCGCGCGAGGCGGGCGGTACGGATCGCGTCCTCGGCCGTGTAGCAGCCGGCGGTGTTCGGCAGGATGACGAACTTCTCCGGCGGCACGTGGTCGAGCAGGTTCTCCTTGCCCGGGTCGGTGATGTTCACGCGCCGCACGGCGACCGTCACCATCTCGGCGCCGCTCGCGTCGATCGCGCGCCGGGTCTCGGCGAAGTCCTTGTACTTGCCGGTGCCGACGATCAGGCGCGAGCGGAACGTCCGCTCGCCGAGGGTGAACGTGTCTTCCATGTTGCTCATCGATCGCCGTACGTGAGCGGCCGCGCGCGCGGCCGGCTGCGGTGCTTCTGTGAAGTGTGGAGATGCGCGACGGCTTCAGCCGCCGCCGACGAACTGCACGACCTCGACGACGTCGCCCGCCGCGAGGCGCGTGGTCGCGTACTGGTCGCGGGGCACGATGTCGCGGTTGTGCTCGACGGCGACCCTGCGCTCGCCGAGGCCGAGGTCGCGCAGCAGATCGACGATGGAGATACCGTCGCCGACGTCGCGCGGCTCGCCGTTCAAGCGGATCTCCACCCGACCGACGATAGTGGCGCGCCTGCGCGTTTACAACCGCGTCGAACGTGGGCCTGGGCGTCTTTACGCCGCGCCGGGGCGAGTGGTAGCCACCGTCGTGACCCGAGCACCGGACGCGCGCCCCGACCTCGGCTCGAGCCGCGCGTGGTGCCGCATCGACCTGGCGGCGCTGCGGCACAACCTGGCCGCGATCCGCGCCGCGATCGGTCCCGGCATCGCGGTCTGCGGCGTGGTGAAGGCCGACGCGTACGGCCACGGTGCGGTGCGCATCGCGCGCGCGCTCGCCGCGGCCGGAATCGAGCACCTCGCGGTCGCGTCGATCGACGAGGCGGCGGAGCTCCGCGCGGCGGGCATCGACGTCCCGATC
>JAIEPK010000148.1 GCA_019749875.1 Candidatus Binatia bacterium
TCGCGGCGCCGGCAGCAGGCGCTGCACCGGCCGGCGGTGCTGCCGCCGCGGCGCCGGAAGGCGCTGCGGGCCTCGGTGCACCGGCAGCGGGCAGGGGCGTCGCCCTCTTGCGCTGGCCGGGCGCCATCACCAGGTGCATCACGCGACCTTCGGTCCGAGGCTCGATCTCGACCCAGCCGTACTCGCTGAGCTGATTCGCGATGCTCGTAAGCTTGCCACGGCCGAGATCCTGGTGGGCCATCTCGCGGCCCCGGAAGCGCAGCGTGAACTTGACCCGCTGCCCGTCCTCGAGGAACTCCTGCGCCTTCTTCAGTTGGCGCTCGACGTCGTGCGAGTCGGTGCCGGGCCGGATGCGCAGCTCCTTGAGCTGCGTCACGTGCTGCTTCTTCTTGGCCTCGGCGTCCTTCTTCTGCTTGGAATAGCGGAACTTGCCGTAATCCAGCAGCCGACAGACCGGCGGAGACGCGGACGACGCAACCTCGACGAGGTCCACTTCGGCTTCCTGCGCCATGCGCAAGGCGTCGTCGGTCTTCACGACCCCGAGCTGCTCGCCCTTGAGACCGATCAGTCGAACTTCAGGAACCCGAATCTGACGGTTGGTGCGATGCTCGTCCTCGGGGCGAACTGGCAAAAAGCGCGGACCGCGCGGTCGCTGCATACCACTCCTTTATCGTCTGCGACGCGAAGCCATCCAGCTAGCACAGAGGCTCTGCGGAACAAACTCCCCTCGTCATTGTTGCCCTCGCCGTCGAGCCGGTGATAAGAGGCTCGCCGATTTCGGAACTGTCCGGGAAAAATCCACACGATCGGCGGCGCTGGACAGCGACCGCGATCGCACGCCGGCGGGAGGGGCGCGGCGGCCCGGAGAACGTGCTTGGAGGAAGTTCGGATGCCTCAGGGGAAGGTGAAGTGGTTCAACCCGCAGAAGGGGTTTGGTTTCATCGAGCAGGACGGGGGAGAGGACATCTTCGTTCACTACTCGGCGATCAGCGGCCAGGGCTACAAGACGCTGGAGGAAGGGCAGACCGTCGAGTTCGAGGTCGTCCCGGGTCGCAAAGGCTCCCAGGCGGCGAACGTCCAGAAGGTCTAGTTCGCGCCGTGCGGAGCATCCGCTCCGACCGGCTTCACACTGCCCGCTGACGTCTCCGGCGGACTCGCCGACCGAGGACGAAAGGGCAGGTCGATTCATTCGAAGGGCACCCCGACCGGCGGCGTCGTGAGGACGCCGCCGGCGCGCGCCATCGGGCATGCGTGGATCGTTGCGCGCGGGCTTGCCATGCCTCGTCCGGGGTAGCGGATCGCATGGTGGCCGGCGGATCCGTGTCCGTGCGCGATGCCAGCGCCGCAATCTCGCCGGTCCAGCCGAGGTGCGCCATTTCCGCGTCACACGCGCCGCTCCGGGCGCGCAGTTTCGCCGACCCGCAGGGCGGCGACGCTGGTACCGCCGTTGCTTGCGCAACCACCCGTGGATTCGCGTGAGCAGCATGTCCGCGAGCTCGAGAAGCTCGCACGCGCTCGGCTCCCGCTCGCTGCAGCCCTCCTGCTGACGTTCCTCGTCGGCGCCATTCCGATCGAGGCCTACTACTATCCCTGGCACCTGCGCGGCTACTTCGTGGTGCTCGGCGTGGAGAGTGCGCTGTCGCTGGTCGCACTGCTCGCCGCGCGCTGGTGGCCGCACAAGGCGCGTCTGGTCGCGACGGTCTGGTCGAGCGTGATGGGAATCTGCGTGCTCGCGTACTACCCGCTGGTCGACGGCGACGCGACGCTCGCGCTCGCGGCCGTGCTCTGCGTCATCTCCGCGATGCCGGCGATCCTGCCGTTCGGTCTCCGTCACCAGCTGGCGCTGTGCGCATCCGTCACGCTGGGGCTGATCGGGCTCGTGCTCATGGGCGTGACGTCGGCGCTGCCGTTTCCCTACTTGCTCGTGGCACTGCTGGCGGTGGGGACGATGTCGATGATCGGCACCCGATCGCTCGAGAGCTACCGGCTCGACGCCATGCAGCGCGAGGCGGTGCTGCGTCAAGCGCACGAGCAGCTGCGGCTGGCGCTGGTCCGCGCCGAGGGCGCGGTCGAGCTGCGCTCGAGGCTGGTCGCGAACGTCAGCCACGAGCTGCGCACGCCGGTCAACGTGATCGTCGGCTACGCCGACATGGTGCTCGACGGCGCCGACGACCCGAAGACGGTGCGCAGCCTGGTGCGACGCATCCGGCGCTACGCGGTGTCCCTGGACGCACTGATCGCGCAGCTGCTCGACCTGTCGCGGCTGTCGTGCGCGAAGGTCGAGCTGGTCACCGAGCCGATCGATCTCGGCCGCGTCGTCGAGGAGATCGCGCACGACGCGCGGCTCTTGACGCGCGGCAAGCCGGTCGCCGTGACCGCGACCTGCACGGTCGGCGAGCTGTCCTCGGACCCCCTGCGGCTGCGGCAGATCCTCAACAACCTGGTCACGAACGCGGCGCGTGCGACCCGCTCGGGGCGCATCGCGATCGACGCGCACCGCGAGCACGAATGGCTGGTCTTGACGGTGGCCGACACCGGCTGCGGCATCTCGCCGGAGAAGCATGCCGCGATCTTCGACGCCTTCGAGCAGGTCGGAGCACAGAGTCCCGATTCGGGCATCGGCCTCGGTCTCGCGATCGTGCGCCAGCTGGTGGAGGTCCTCGGCGGCGAGGTGTCGGTGAAGAGTGCGCTCGGCGAAGGCGCGACCTTCACGGTGCGGCTGCCGGTGTGGCGTCCGCCGGAGCAGCCTCGCATCGAGAAGGCCGCAGCCCTCGGGCTCCTCGACGAGGAGGAGCCGCTCGCTCCGGACGGTCGTGAAGGCACGCCTGCCGTAGATCCGGCAAGCCTGGCCGGGGGCTCCGCATCCGCGCTATGAGCGCGGCATGCTGCGCAACGAGAAGATCCTCATCACCGGCCCGACGAGCCAGGTCGCGCTTCCCCTCGCGCGACACCTGGCGAAGGACAACGAGGTGTTCGGCCTGGCACGCCTGTCGCGCGAAGAGGACGTCGCCGGCCTGCGTGCGATCGGCGTGCAGCCGCTACGGGTCGATCTGGCGAGCGGCTCGCTTGCCGCGGTGCCGGACGACTTCACGTACGTCGTCAACATGGCGGTCGTGAAGACCGGCAGCTTCACGTACGATCTCGCGGCCAATGCCGAAGGCGCGGGTCGTCTCGCGGCGCACTGCAGGCGGGCGAAGGCGTTCCTGCACGTCTCGTCCGGCGGCGTCTACAAGTACGCGGGACAGCGCGCGCTCACGGAGGACGATCGACTCGGCGACAACCATCAGGCGCTGTTTCCGACCTACAGCATCTCCAAGATCGCGGCGGAGACGGTCATGCGCTTCGCGGCGCAGCAGTTCGAGCTGCCGACGATCATCGCGCGCCTCAGCGTCCCCTACGGCGACAACGGCGGCTGGCCCTTTTACCACCTGATGATGATGCGCGGCGGCGCCGACATCCCGATCCACCCGGAGCAGCCGAACGTCTACAACCTGCTGCACGAGGACGATTACGTCGCGCAGGTACCGAAGCTGCTCGCGGCGGCGCGCGTGCCGGCGGTCACCGTGAACTGGGGTGGTGCGGTCGCCAGCATCGAGGACTGGTGCGCGTACCTCGGCGAGCTGACCGGCCTCGAGCCGCGCTTCCAGCGCACCAGCGACGCCTTCGGCAGCCTCCAGCTCGACCTCACGCGCATGCACGAGCTGATCGGACCGGCGAAAGTTCCCTGGCGCGACGGCATCCGGCGCATGGTGCAGGCGCGCGCGCCCGAGCTGCTGCGCTGAGCGTGCATCGGGTAACGCCACTCCGGACATCGGGTGCGGCGAAGCGAGCGCCCCGGGTCGGCTCGGCTCGCACGCAATGCTAGCACATCAGGGGAGTCCCCCCGGCTCTGCCGGGGAGGCAGCAGCAGTTTGACAATTCCGGGAGTCCAAAAGCG
>JAIEPK010000631.1 GCA_019749875.1 Candidatus Binatia bacterium
CCGCAGGTACGGCCGCACGACGTCGAGGTAGAGCTGCTTGACGCGCTCCGCGCCGGGCTCGGGCGACGCGTTCGGCTCGTCACGCGACACGCGCTTCCAGTAGCCGGGACGCGACGCCTGCAGCGCGGCCTCGTCGGCGAGCGCCTTCTGCTCCTCGGCCGCCTCCGCGATCGGACCCGCGATCGCCGCGACCTGCTCGTAGGCGCCGACCGCGAGGCCCTCGTTCACGTGATCCATCTGGCCCTGCAGCGTCTCGAGCGGGACGCGCGAGGTCATCAGCGACGGCACCAGCTGCTGCAGCGCGAGCCCGACGATGCCGCTCACCGTGACGATGCCGAACAGCACCATGAGCCACGTGGTCAGCGGACCACCGAGCCGAAAACCGGCGTGGAAGAGGATCAGCGGCACCGCCAGCAGCGACAGCCAGATGTGCGCCTTCATCCACGCCTGCGCGCTGCCGACGCGCCAGGTGCGAACCTTCTTCCGCCCGGCGAGAAGCCCCGCCGCGACCATGCAGGCAGTGCCCGCGATGCCGAAGCCGAGGCCGACCCAGCTGCCGCCCGACGGTCCGTACGGACGCGCCGCGACGTACGCCGCATAGGCGACGCCGCCGGCGACGGCGATGGCCGTGGTGGCGAGCGCCCAGCTGCGATGGTCCCGGTTGATCAACATGCGTCGGTGAGATCGGCGGTCAGCGTGTGTCGGTGGCGGACAGGAACTCGGCCGGATTGACGCGGATCGCAGCGTCGTGCGGGCACGCGTAGACGCAGTTCGGGCTGTCGTAGCCGGAGCACAGGTCGCACACGGTGGCCTTCAACTGCGCGGCCGGCGCCGGCGCTGCCTTCGCGTCCGCCGCGACCTTCGGCGCCGGCGCCGCGGGACGCTCCACCATGTTGATGTTGCCGAACGGGCACTGGTTCGCGCAGCGCTCGCAGCCGATGCACCAGTCCTCGATCTGGATCTCGAGCGAGTCCGTGCGCCGGATCGAGCCGACCGGGCAGCCGACCATGCACTTCGGGTCGGTGCACGAGCGGCACGCCATCGTGACCAGGTACTTGCCGAAGCGCGGACCGTCGCGCGTGAAGCGCGCGACGCCGTCGTGCGCGTCGGAGCAGGCCTTGACGCACTCGTCGCAGCGCGTGCAGCGCTCGAGATCGATCAGCAGCGTGTTCTGCGAGTTATAGAGGTTCAGCTCGACCAGCGGCTTGACGATGTCGCGCTGCCCGCCGCCCTCGCGGTACGCCGACGCCTCGAGCGTGCGCGCGACCTGCGTCAGCGAGGCGGCGAAGCGGTCGTTGTGGCGCGCGCTGCGCTTGAGCGCCGCGACGTCGATCTTGACCACCTCGAAGTTGTCGAGCCCGGTGACCGTGGCCGCGCGCACCACCGGTGCCGCCATCACGGTCTGCTCGAGCGGCTCGCGCGAGATCTCGAAGACGTAGTCGACGATGGTCACGCGGTCGCCGGACTTGACGCTCGCGCGCTGGATGCGCTCGCCGTTGAGCAGCGTGAAGTTCGCGCTCTCGAGGTCCACGATCGCGACCTCGCCGTCACGCTCCTCGAGCAGCGCGTGCTTGCGCCCCACCGCCGAGTTGTCGCGCGGCAGCGCGATCTCGCACGAGGCGCCGCGACCGATGGTCAGCGTGCCCTTGATCTCGAGCGGCGCCACCAGCTCCGGGTGCGACACGCAGCGCAGCACCAGCGGCGTCTTCTGCCGGCTCGGCAGCACGTTCTCGAAGCCGAACGCCGAGCCGCGCCCGAGGTACGAGAAGATGCGCTCGGTGCCGTCGCGGCTCTGGGAGACCTTCACCGTACCGGCGCGGATCAGGTAGATCGCGTCGGCGGGGTCGCCCTCGGCGTAGATCACGCCGTTCTTCACCTGGTCGGACTCGGGGTCGAGCAGCTCGGCCTTTCCGACCAGCTCCTCGACGTCCTCGTCGGTGAGGTCCTGCATCAGGCGCGACAGCCGGATCTGGTTGCGGATCGCGGACGACTGGTAGGTCTCCTCGATCTTGCCGGCGGCGCTGCCCGCGTCGCGAATGGTGTCGAGGACGGAGCGCAGCATCTCGATGACGACGCAGCGCTCCTCGGCGCGGACGGTCGCCTCGCGCGGGTAGAAGTTGATGCAGGTGTCGATGCCGAAGAAGTCGCCCGGTCCGAGCGTGACCGGCGGCGGCGTCGCACGCGCCTCGAGGCTCGCGTAGCGGCTCACCTCGCCCACCGCGAGCTCGTCCGCGGGGGTCGCGCGCGGCGCCTGGGTGCGGCGGCGGAACATGTCGGTGATGCGCGCCAGCGAGCCGCGCGAGCGCCCCGGCACGGGCTTCGGGGTCGCACGCTCGGGCACGAAGGCCGTGGCGCTGCCCTCGACGATCAGGAACGCGGTCGATCCGTACTCGCCCGCGCTGCAGATGATCTCGCCGGCCTTGTACTCGCGCTTGACCGCGGCCTTGATGCCGGGCTCGGACTTGCCCGCCTGCAGCGCGAAGTTCGTGTTGATCTTGACCTTGAACGCACGCTTCCCGCTCTTGAAGAGCTCGAGCTCGGCGAGCTCCTCCACCGAGACCCACTGCCCCTCGAGCCCGCCCGGGAACCGAGGTTCCGGCCGCTGCCGGACCGCCACCATCGCGCCCCCTTAGCCCGAATCGCGACTCTTTTCGACTCCCGCGGGCTTGTCGTCGGGCTCGTCCGCCGTCCACCACAGACGCAGCGTCCGATCGCGACCGCCGGAGACCGCGCTCTTGCCGTCGGGACCGAAGGCGACGTCGCCCACGAGCCCCTTGTGCCCCGCGAACGTCCGCAGCTCCTCGCCGGTCGCGACGTCCCACAGCCGCACCGTCTGGTCCTTGCTGGCCGAGATCAGCTTCGTGCCGTCGGGCGAGAACGCGACCCCGACCACCCAGCCGCCGTGGCCCGTGAGCGTGCGGACGTTCTTGCCGCTCGCGACGTCCCACAGCTTGATGCGACGGTCGTCGCTCGCGGACGCGAGCAGCTTGCCGTCGGGCGAGAACGCGACCGCGTCGACCCAGTCGCCGTGGCCGGTCAAAGTCCGCTGCAGCGTGCCGGTGGTCGCGTCCCAGAGCTTGACGGTCTTGTCGCGCGCGCCCGAGGCGACGGTACGTCCGTCGGGCGAGAACGCGACCGAGAGGATCCAGTCGGAATGTCCCGTGAGGCTCTGCAGCTGCGTGCCGGTCTGCACGTCCCACAGACGCACGGTCTGGTCGTCGCTGCCGGACACGAGCTGGCTCGCGTCGGGCGAGAACGCGACGCCGTTCACCCAGCCCTTGTGTCCCTCCAGGGTGCGCAGCTCGGTGCCGCTGGCGACGTCCCACAGCTTGATCGTGCGGTCCTTGCTGCCGGTCGCGAGCATCTTGCCGTCGGCGGACACCGCGATGTCGTTCACCCAGTCCTTGTGGCCGGTGAAAGTCTGCTGCGGCTCACCGGTCGACGGGTCGAACGACTTGACGAGGTTGCTGCGCGTCCCTGCGAAGACGTGTGCACCGTCGGGCGAGTAGGCGACCGCGTACGCCTCGCCCTTCAGGTCGGGGAAGCGTCGCATCTCCCACGCCGGGTAGTACGTCACGCGGACGGGCGTCTCGCTGGTGGTCCCGTCGGCGGAGGTGACGCGCAGCGCGTGCGAGCTCTCGCCGACCGGCAGCCCGGTTAGGCTCGCGCGTGCCTTGCCCTTGTCGACCTTCACCGGACGATCGTCGATCGTCACCGTCGCGTTCGCCGGCGCGTCGACCACGACGTCGACCGTCGGGTTGCGCGTGAAGCGGATGATCGCAGGGCCGTCGCTCGCCGGCGCGCTCGGCACCGGCGCGGGCACGACCGGCGGCGGCACGACCGCGGACGGCGCCACCGCAGCGATCTGGGCCGCGACGGGCTCCGCCGCCTGCGTCGGCGCGGGCGGAACCACGGCCAGCTTCGGCGTGACGTCGTCGCCGCCGCCGGCGGGCTT
>JAIEPK010000607.1 GCA_019749875.1 Candidatus Binatia bacterium
CGCACCCGACGCCGGGCGTGCGCGCACGTGCCGCGCGGATCGCGGCGCTGGCGAAGGGGACCAGCCTGCAGCCGCTGCGCTGAGATCGCACCGGAGGCCGCTCGGCAGCGCCGCGCGACCGCCGTCGCCGTCCCGAGAGCGGCGATCCGTCATCCGCGCTCGACGACGCGCGGCATGTCTGCGAAAGACGTGCGCGGAGGCCCGATGATCCGGATCTATGGCAAGCCGCGCTCGCGCACCGTCCGCTGCCTGTGGATGGCGGAGGAGATCGGTCTCGCGTACGAGAACGTCAAGACCGACTTCGAGCGCGGCGAGGCGCGCACGCCGGAGTTCCTGCGCCTGAACCCGAACGGGCACGTGCCGGCGCTCGAGGACGGCGACGTGCGGCTCTTCGAGTCGCTGGCGATCAACCTCTATCTCGCGCGGCGCTACGGCGGCGCGCTGTGGCCGCGCGACGTCGCCGACGAGGGCCGCGCCTTCCAGTGGTCGATCTGGGCGATGACGGAGCTCGAGGAGCCGCTGCTGACGGCGCTGGTCAACCGCCGCTTCCTGCCGGAGGCGCGGCGCGATGCGCAGCGCGCCGCGCGCGCGGCGGAGCGGGCGCAGAAGCCGCTCGGCGTCCTCGAGGGCGCGCTCGACGGACGCTCCTGGCTGGTCGGGGACGCCTTCGGCGTGGCCGACCTGAACGTGGCCTCGGTGCTGGTGTGGGCGCCGATGGCGGACATCGATCTGGCGGCGACGCCGCGGGTCGCGGCCTGGCTCGGCCGCTGCACCGCGCGCCCGGCGTTCGCACGCGCGCAAGCTGCTTGACGCCCACGTCGCACAGCGGGGCCGAGGCGGTCGCGGCGGCGCCGAGCGGTCAGGCGAATCTCGCCGTCGGCGAGGCGCACGCCGCGGCAAGCCCTGCGCCGGGCCGGGACACGGTGCGGGCCGGCGGTGACGCGAGCCTGCGCTTCGCGCGCATCGACCAGGTGCGCGGCTTCGCGGCCGTGATCGTCGTGCTGTGCCACCTGTCGGTGTCCGCGTACGTGGGCGCGCCGAACGTCGGCGAGCCGTTCCTGCCGTGGCTCGGCTTCGTGCTCGGCTTCGGCTATCTCGGCGTGCCGCTGTTCTTCGTCGTGAGCGGCTTCTGCATCCACTGGCCCGACGCGCGCGCGCGCCACGAGGGACGGCTCGCGCCGCCGGACTGGCGTGCCTTCTTCCGCCGGCGCTTCTGGCGGCTCTACCCACCGTACGCGCTCAGCGTGCTCGGTGCGCTGGTGCTGCTGCTGGTCGCGAGCGGCACGTGGCCGGCATCGCTCGGATCGCTGCTCGCGCAGCTGGCACTCGTTCACACGTTCCATGCGGCGACGTTCCTCGGCGTCAATCCACCGTCCTGGACCCTGGCGGTCGAGGCGCAGCTCTACCTCGCGTATCCGGTGGTGTTCGTGCTGATGCGGCGGCACGGCCCGTGGCGCGCGCTCGCGACGACGCTCGTCTTCACCATGGCCTACCGCGTGCTGATCACGCTCTTGACGCTGCCCGACGCGGTGTCGGGTCCGGCGTGGGAGCTCTTCCTCGCGCGCTGGTTCGAGTGGACGGTCGGCGCGCTGCTCGCGGAGTGGGCCGCCGGCAACGTCCGGCTGCCAGACGCGCTCGGCTCCTGGTGGCTCGTGCTGCCGCTGGTGCCGCTGGTGATCTACGTCGGCGAGTACCACAGCTGGCACTACGGCATCTGGGTGCTGCGCGAGCCGATGTACGGAGCGACGTTCGGCCTGCTGCTGCTCGCGGTGCTGCGTCTGCCGCGTCCGCTGCGTCCGTCGAGGATCGCGGTCTGGCTGGCCGACGTCGGCGTGTGGTCGTACAGCCTCTATCTCGTGCACCGTCCGCTGCAGCTCGCGCTCGAGCCGCTCGCGCGCCGACTCGCGGCGAGCCCGTTCGTGATCGCGCACGGCATCCCGACCAGCCTGCTGCTCTTCGTCGCGACCACGCCGCTGGTGCTCGAGGCCGGACGGCTCTTCTACCGCTGGTGCGAGGAGCCGTTCCTGGTCAAGGCACGCGGCATCGGGCGGGCGCCGCAGCCGGTGCAGGGTGTCGCGCGTCCGGCGTGATGCCGCCCGCGTCCCGTCACCAGACGCCGGTGTTCGGCATCGACTTCCAGGGCTCCTGCGGCTGCAGCGCCGCACCCTTTTGCAGGAACTCGATCGAGATCTGATCGGGCGAGCGAATGAAGGCCATGCGACCGTCGCGTGGCGGGCGATTGATGGTCACGCCGGCGTCCATCAGCCGCTGGCAGGTCTCGTAGATGTCGTCGACCTGGTAGGCGAGGTGACCGAAGTTGCGCCCGCCGGTGAGCGTCTCGGGATCCCAGTTGTAGGTCAGCTCGACCTGCGCGCTCTCGTCGCCCGGTGCGGCGAGGAACACCAGCGTGAAGCGGCCCGCGGGGCTCTCCTGGCGCCCGAGCTCCGCGAGCCCCAGCTTGTTGCAGTAGAAGTCGAGCGACGCGTCGAGGTCGGTGACGCGCACCATCGTGTGCAGGTATCTCGTGGCCGCCGTGATACCACGCGCATGGCCTAAAGGGAGCGTACCGCGCGCAGCGCCGGCCCGAGCGCTTGTCTGTGCTTGAAGAAGCCGTGCCAGGGATCCGTCTTCTCGAGCCGCGCGACCGCGTTGCCGATGTTGAAGTCCGCCGGATCGATCGCGGGATCGAGCTCCGACCACTCGAGCGGCATCGAGACCGGCGCACGCGGCCGGCGCCGCACGGAGTAGGGCGACACCACCGTCTGCGCGAAGCCGTTGCGGAACGGATCGAGGTAGACCCTGCCGTGGCGCTTGGCGATGCGCGACTCGACGGTGAGCTCGTCGGGGTAGGCGCGCGCCAGATGCGCGCCGAGCGCCATCGCGAACTCCTTCACCTCGTCGGCGTCCGGGCCGACCTTGATCGGCACGAAGACGTGCACGCCGCGCGAGCCCGAGGTCTTGACGAACGAGGTCAGCTCGAGCGCGTCGAGCACTTGCTTGACGCGCAGCGCCGCGTGGGCGGCATCCGCGAACGTGCCGGTGTCCGGGTCGAGGTCGAAGCAGACCCAGTCGGGCTTGCGCGGCGTGTCCTTACGGCTGCCCCAGACGTGCAGCGCGATGCAGCCGAGGTTCGCGAGCGCGAGCTGCGTCTCGCGACGTCCGCCGACCACGTAGTTGGTCGTGCCCTTGGTGTGCTCGATGCGCTTGGTCGGCGTGTCGGCCGGCAGGCCGTTCGGCTTCTCCTTCTGGTAGAAGCACTGGCCGCGCATGCCCTCGGGGCAGCGCTCGAGCGACAGCAGGCGGTCCTTCACGAACGGCTTCAGCCACGGAAAGATCGCGTCGTAGAAGCGCACCAGGTCGAGCTTGGTGATGCCGTCGTCGGGCCAGTAGAGCTTGTCGGGGTTCGACACCGGCACCGGCAGGCTCACAGACGCGGCACTCATGGGGCGGTGTCCGGCAGCGCGCACTCGGCAGCGCTCTTGTCGTCGCGCAGCCCGAGGTAGACCGGCTGACGGAGCCTCCGATCCGTCGTCCACTCGGTGTAGGCGACCTGGGCCACGAGCTTCGGCTCGAGCCAGGTGAGACCGCGCGCGCGCGGCGGATCCGCGAATGCCGGCGTGCGCCGCACGAGCGGCCGGAAGCTCTTCCACAGCGATTCGAGGCGCTCCTCCGAGAAGCCGGTGCCGACCTTGCCGACGTAGAGCAGCGCGCCGTCGCGGTAGCCGCCGAGCAGGAGCGCCCCGAAGCGGCTGCGCGCGCCGGCGGGCTCGGTGTAGCCCGCGATCACGAACTCGTCCGCCTGCTTGACCTTGACCTTGAGCCAGCGCCGGCTGCGTCCCGAGACGTACGGTGCGCTCGCGTCCTTCGCGACCAGCCCCTCGAAGCCCTTGCGGCGCGCGACGCGGATCGCCGCGAGGCCGTTCGCGGCGAGCCGCCGCGCCGGGAAGATGCGCTCGGCGCCG
>JAIEPK010000363.1 GCA_019749875.1 Candidatus Binatia bacterium
CGCGCGCAGCGCGCGGTCGCGGACCTCCTCGCGCGGACCCGCCGTATCGACGCGCAGCACGTGCTCGTCCTCGCCCGGCGGCTCGGCGGCGGCACGCTGCGCGAGGTAGACCTCGAGCCCCGCGTCGGACAGCGCCGGCTGGCCGGCCGACGACTCGCGCGGTCGTGACGCGCGATCCTCGAGCCGCTGCCGGACGACGCTCTCGTCGGCGACGCAGTGGAGCACGATCAGCGGAACGCGCAGCTCGCGTGCCAGCGCGTGCATCGGTGCGCGGCTCGCGCGGCGATGGAAGGTCGCGTCGAGCAGCACCGGCTCGCCGGCAGCGAGTGCGCGGCGCGCCGCTGCGGCCATCTCTTCGTAGACGGCCTCGCGCGCGTGCGGATCGTACAGCCTCGCTGCGACGTCCTCCGATGCGCGTCCGTGCGGATCGAGCCCGGCGCGCTGCTTGCGGAGCGCGTCGCTCGACAGCAGGCGAAATCCCGTGCTCTCGGCGAGCGCCACCGCGAGCGTCGTCTTGCCGGCGCCGCTGAGCCCGCAGCAGAGGACCACCGCGGGCCCGAACGCGCGCCATGCGAGTCGCGTCGCATGCGCGAAGTGGACGCGCGCCGCTTCGATCGCTTCGCGCCGCGTCTCCGCCTGCGATGCGCCGGCGGCCGCCAGGCCCTGGACCATGCCGCGGATGGTCGCGCGGTGACACGCGTAGAACGGCAGCAGGACGCGCAGCTCGTCGTCGCCCGACGCCGCGACGTAGGCGTCGACGAACGCGTCGGCGAGATCGGCGTGGCCGCGCACGACGAGGTCCATCGCCAGGAACGCGATCTCGGACGCGACGTCGTTGGCCCGGAGCTCGGGGGAGAACTCGAGACAGTCGAATGCGTACAGGCCGGGCTCGACCGGCGGAGCGCCGTCGATCGCCGGCAGCGCTTGCTCGACGAGACACAGATTGCCCGCGTGCAGATCGCCGTGGCCGTCGCGGAAGCGCCCGGCGGGTGCGCGTCCGCGCAGCACGCTGTCGTGCCGCTTCAGGAAGAGCTCGCCGAAGTCGGCGAGCACCTCGTGAGCGGGTGCGTCGTGCGTCGTGCCGATCATGGGAAGCGCATCGTCGAGGACGTGCTGCCAGCGCTCGGCGAGGACCGCCGGCTCGGCATGATGCGGATCGTCGAGCGCGGTCTCGGGGCTCGCATGGAAGGCCGCGAGCGCGCGCGCGAACGCGACCAGTGCGGATGCGTCGACGCGGCCGTCGGCGAGCGCCGCCGGCAGCATGCCGCGCTCCGGCAAGGCGCGCATCCACACCAGCGGCTCGACTGGCTCGCCGTCGCCGCCGAGCGCGAGCGTGCCGTCGTCACGCCGCACGACCTCGAGCACGCCGAGGTACAGCGTCGGGCAGAGGCGGCGGTTGAGCCGCACCTCGTCCACGCACACGGTGCGTCGTCGCTCGACGCTCGAGAAGTCGGCAAACGAGAACTGGACGGACTTCTTGAGCTTGTACGCGAACGGTCCGGCCACGAAGACGTGCGAGATGTGCGTCTCGTGGTGACGGACGTCTGCCGGGCGGTGCGGGTAGAACGCGGGCGCGGCGAGCGCGCGGACGACGTCGTCCTGGGCGCTCACCGGCCGCGTCCTCCGGTTCCTGCGCCGCGGCGCGCGGCGTGATCGCTCATCGACGACGTCCTCGCGAGCACGCCACGCGCCGCGCTCGAGGCGGCGGTGCCGCCTCGCTCACTTCGCCTGGATGCTCTCCAGGTACTTGCCGATGGTCATGATCTTCGCGTCGGCCTCGTCCTTCGCGTACATCCCTTCCTGGGTCGGGTCGCCGCCGATGATGTCGCCCCAGACCGGCATCTCGCGCGTGCCGTGCGCGGCGATGGGTTGATCACCCTTCACGATGCCGATGACTTCCATCATCGGGAACTTGCCGCCGTTGTTCTTCGCGAGCAGCGTCAGGTTGGTGGGCGGCTTGGTGAACAGCCGCGACGCGGCGCCGTCCGTCCCCGTGCCCGACGGGCCATGACAGGTCGCGCAGTACTTCATGTACTGCTTCTTGCCGACCTGGAGCTGCATGCTGTCGTCCGCGTGCACGCTGCCCACGGCCACGACAGACGCGGCGCACGCCAGCAGTCCGATCATCGATCCTCGAAAGCCACTCCGCATGACGCTCCTCCCTCCGTCGTCGGTCGCGAGAGCCGACCGAAAAGAGCCCGCGACCAGTACAACAATGCTCGCGGCCTTTCTAGCGACATCGCGTCGGCGTCCCGGCCGTTCGTGCTCTTCGGCGCGATGCGCGCCGGGCTTCAGCGATCGACGCCGGCGGCCGATGGGTGGCGTTGGTCGGACGCGGCCCTGGTGGTAGCGTGACCGAGGTGTAGGAGAGGACGACCGGCGACGGTCGAGCGAAGGGTCCGGCAGAACTCGTGCGACACGACGCGCCATGGAAGCGCACGCTCCGCAGGGGCGTCCGCCAGCTCCTCGGGGTCCCCGAGGAAGAGTCCCTGCAGACGTACGTCGGCGAGCGCGGCGTCCGCGCCGTGCGCAGCCTCGAGCGCTTGCTGCAGGGCCTGGGCATCGCGCCACCGCCGGGCGGTGCGGACGGTGCCGCGGCCGGTACGGCGCGTGTCGTGCGGCCGGAGCCGAAGAAGTTCGACCTCGGGCCCGGCGTGGATCGCGGGCCGGTTCGTGAGCACATCCCGTGGGGCTACGGCGAGAATCGCGTCACGGCGCTGCCCGTCGATCCGGACCGGCTGTACGTCTACTGGGAGGTGACCGACGAGGCGATCGCGAATGCTCGCCGCGGCCTCGGCGCGGCCGGCGACACCGCCTGGCTCAGCCTCCGCGTATACGACGTCACCGGCCGCATCTTCGACGGCACCAACGCGCACGCCTACTTCGATCATCGCGTCGAGCGTCACGACCGGCAGTGGTTCTTCACCCTCGGTCGTCCGGGCAGCACCGTGTGCGTCGACGTCGGCATGAAGTCGATCGAGGGCTACTTCGTGCGCATCGCGCGCTCGGGGCGCGTCGACCTGCCGCGCGCCGCCGCCGCGCCGCCGGCGCCGGTCGAATGGATGACGGTGCGAGCGCCGAGCGGCGAGATCGACGGCGCGCACGCCGACGCGGCCTTGCCGCACCCAGAGGCGGCGAACGACGCGATGGACGACGTCGCGCGCGCCTGCGGGCACGTCGCCACGAACGGTCTCGGCACTCGCGAACCGCAGCTTCGCGTCGTCGCGGATGCCGGGCGCGCGCCTGCCGTCGTGGACGGTGCCGGCAACGGTGCGCCGGCCACCTGGCACTCCGTCCGCCGGCGGACGGAGTGGGTCGACGACGTCGAGCGCACGTCGTGGCAGGCGGGACCGTTCGCACACGCCGTCACACCGCCGTCGTACGAGGTCACCGAGCAACGCTCAGGCGCGGTGCGTATCGTCGATTCGCCGGACGGCAGGCGCCTCGTCGAGCAGCCATGGTCGGTGACGATCCGCGGTATCGGCGCGCACCTGTCGCGACGCGTGCTCGGTCGCTGGGAGATCGTGCGCACGCTTCCGGCGGCGGGCGGAAGTGCGGTGGCGTGGGTCACCTCCCATCCGGAAGTGGAGCGCATCGAGCGCGGGGGCGGATCGGAGTCGCTCGCGTCGCGCGGCGCGAGCGAGGCGCGCCTCGCTCGCGGCAGCGAGGAGCGGCTCGGCGGCGCATCGGAGGAGCTCTTCGTCGGGGCGAGCGAGCTGCGCTACGGCGGTGCCAGCGAGCGCCTGCTCGGTGGCGCGAGCGAAGGCGGCTTCCTGGGCGCGAGCGAACGTCTGTGGCAGGGGGCGAGCGAGCTGCGCTACGCGGGAGCCAGCGAGCGCGTCGTGCGTGGCGGCAGCGAGGAGCGCCTCGGCGGCGTCGCGCCGGGCTGGCGCTCCGGGGGCGCGAGCGAGCTGCGGGTCGGTGCGAGCGAGCTGCGCCTCGGCGCGAGCGAGCGACGGCTGTCCGATGCAGGTGACGCATGG
>JAIEPK010000411.1 GCA_019749875.1 Candidatus Binatia bacterium
GCCGCGACGATCACGCCGGCGAGAGCGCCGGCGGCGAGCAGCGCGATCGCGCGCGCGCGCCGGTCCGCGGAGCGCCAGGTACGGAGCGCCGCGGAAGCGCCGTCCGGCGGCGACAGCACCAGGGCGGCGGCCGCGGCGAGCGTCGTTCCCAGGAGGACGAGCAGCCGCTTCGGTGCGTCGAATGCGGCCTCGGCCGTCGTGTCGAAAGCCAGCGGTGCCACGAGCAGGACGAACGCCAGCGCGCCCAGCGCGACGCGCGCGCCGAGATCCACGCGGCCGGACGCCGCCTGGTGCGACGCGCCGGCGCGGATCCCCGCCGACCTGCGACGCACATCCTCCCGCGACCCACCACGCTTCCTCGCACCGGCCATCGCCGCCTCGTCTCGTCGCCGCGGTCACACGCCGCGGCGTGAGACCAGGACCTTCACCGTTTCGACCAGCACGCGCAGGTCGAGCAGCAGCGAGTAGTTGTAGATGTACGCGAGGTCGTACTTGAGCTTGTACGCGGGCGGCGTGTGGTAGTCGCCGCGGACCTGTGCGAGCCCGGTCAAGCCAGGTTTGACCAGCAGGCGCTCGCCGTAGCCGGGGATCTCGCGCTGGTACACGAGCGCGAACTCCGGACGCTCGGGACGCGGCCCGACGAGGCTCATCGAGCCGTTCAGCACGTTCCAGAGCTGCGGGATCTCGTCGATGCGCGCTGCGCGCAGCAGCCGTCCGATCGGGATCACGCGTGCGTCGTCCTCGTCCGCGAGGGTCGGCCCGCTGTCGGCCTCGGCGTCGACGCGCATGGTGCGCAGCTTCCAGATCGTGAACGTCCGCCCGCGGCGTCCGACGCGCTGCTGGCGGTACAGCACGGGTCCGGGGGACGTCAGCACGATGCCCAGCATCGCGAGCAGACAGATCGGGGCGAGGACCACGCCGAGCAGCAGCGCCAGCACGTAGTCGAGCGCGGCCTTCACCGCCCACGCGACGCCGTCACCGGGATCCTTCAGCACCTCGATCAGCGGCACGTCGGCGACCTGCAACGACGACAGCCGGCCGACGAGCAGATCGTACACCGTCGGCACGACCGCGACCCGCGGTCGCGCGAGCGTCGAGCCGTCGAACAGCAGCCGGCCGAGAAGCGCATCCTTCCACGACTCGGCCGCGACCAGGATGACCTCGTCGACGTCGTCCGCCGCGGCGAGCCGCCCGCCGTCGTCGAGCGCGTCGACGCTCGCGGTCGTGACGACCTGCCAGTGGCGCGACTGCGGATCGGTGGCACGCAGCATCGTCTGAAAGTCGGCGACGTCCCGGGGTGTGCCGACCAGAGCGATGCGCAGCGCGCGGCCCGCACCGACGAGCCGTCGCAGCACCAGCACGCGCAGCAGCACCACGCCCGCGACGTTCAGCGGCACGAAGAGCACCAGCACCGAGCGCGGGAAGAAGGCGTCGCGACGGAAGAAGTAGGCAGCGGCGACGATCAGCACCTGGACCACCGCGGCCGCGGCCGGCGCCGACACGCGCCCGCTGCGGCGCAGCAGCTGGCGGCGATCGTAGAGGCCGAACAGGTAGAGCAGCGGCACCTGCGTCGCGAGCACCACCGTCAACGACGGGTGCAACAGGCTCGCCCGCTCCGGCGGCAGCAGGGAGAGGGTGAACGGCAGCGGCACCCAGATGCGGATCGAGAAGGCCGCCGCGAAGGCGAGCAGCGCGATCAGGACGTCGCCGGCCACGAGCACGAGCGTCGAGCGCGCGTCGTTCGAGCGGTACCTCTCCACGATCCCGTCTACCTCCTGGCCGTGCCGGTCTTAGCCGCCCGCGCGCGCGGCTTCCATGCGCGCGCCGCAGCGTCGCACGGCGCGCATCCAGGTGTCGCGGCGGCGCGACGGCGACCACGCATGCGGCGCGTCAGAAGGTCACGACCATCTCGACGCCCAGCACGGTCGCATCGCGGTCGGCGAACTCGGGATCGATCACGTACTGCAGGTCGGGCTGGACGACGAGCCACGGCGTCGCCGTGATCTGGTAGCCCAGCTCGAGCACCGCCTCGCCGGCGGGCGAGCCCGGACCCGGGCCCTCGGCGCTGTCGATGTATGCCTCGGTGAAGCGCATCACCGAGCCGCCGAGTGCCAGCACGTCGTCGGCGCGTCCCGGGATCGGCCCGAAGACGTTGAGCCCCGCGTCGGCATAGTACGTGATCACGTTGCGGTCGTCGTCGGGCGTGTAGCTGAAGCGGGCGAAGCCGCCGACGGTGGGCTGCCCCTGCGCGTCGACCAGCAGCGCCTGGTCGACCATCAGCCAGCCGCTCCACTTGGTCTCCAGCGCCTGGTCGGATCCGAACTGTGCGTGCGCCGCCGCGACGTAGCCGCCGAGCGTGTAGATCCCCGGCAGGCCGGCCGGACTCGCCGCATACTTGACCTCGAGGATGGCCGCGTAGCCGGCGTTGCGGCCGAGCTTCCAGTCGAGGCCGTGGAAGCCCGACGTGTCGTCCGGCGTGTCCGCCGTGAAGAAGCCCAGATGCCCGGTCACGGCGTCGCCGATCTTCGCCGTCGTCAAGATGCCCGGGCCGGCGACCGGGTAGACCGGAACGTCGAGATTCAAATTCTGCGACGGCAGGTCGCCGAATGCCGCGTTGAGCAGCATCGACGCATACTTCGAGATCATGAAGAACGAGTCGATCGCGAGCTGTCCGGCACGGACCGTCACGTGGTCCCCGAACTGCTGGGCGAGATAGAGATCGAACACCCGGATCGCGTTCGACGCCTCCCATGGGTTGACCGCCTGCGAGAGGTTCGCGCCCACCAGCTCGGTGCTCGGCGAGCGGCCTTGAAACCAGTGCAGGCTCGCCTGCAGCTTGAGCCCGTCCCAGAGTCCGTAGCCGCCGAGCGCGAGCCCGAAGCCGGTATCGAGGTAGCCGTTGAACTCGGTCCCGGTGCGGATGCCGCCGCCGACGTTGGACCACATCGAGCCGGTGTAGAGCGCGTACGGCACGAAGCCGTCGTCGGCGAGCCGCTGGCGGAGACCGCCCCACTCGCCGGTCAAGTGCGCACGCTCGAGAAGCGGCAGCTCCTCGACCACGGCCGGACGCTCGGTGGCCTCGTCCGCCGCCGACGGCGCCGCTGCGAGCGCGACGAGACAGACGGCGGTCGCTGCCCGCACGAGCCCCGCGACGAGCCGCACGGTCGCCGCTCTCGCGAGCGCACCGGCGAGCGCTCTGGCGAGCGGGCCCGAAGCGGTCGCCGGCACGCGATCGGATGCGCCGTGCGGCTGCATCCCCGTGCACCTCCGATCGCTCGCGCCCCCGCCACCCACGACGCGTCCGACGAATCACAAGCGAGCCGTGAAGTCCAAGCTGGAACGCGGCACCTGCGCCGACGGAACCCGCGGAGCGCGCGCGCGTGACCGTGCGTGTCGGGACGGTGCGCTTCTCCTGCGGCGCGTTTCCGTGTTAACGGCAGCGGATGAAGAGAACGCTTCGCCGCGCCTGTCTCGTCGTGGCAGCCCTCGCCGGCGCGGGCTGCAGCGTCACCGCGATCCCGATCCACGGCAGCGACGGCAAGCCGTACACGTACGTCGACTGCTCCGGCATGTTCCAGTCGCTCGACGGCTGCTACGCG
The DNA here is from genome assembly GCA_019749875.1 of Candidatus Binatia bacterium. Lineage (GTDB taxonomy): Bacteria > Desulfobacterota > Binatia > UBA12015 > UBA12015 > VGTK01. The sequence continues at coordinate 3,600 of JAIEPK010000411.1, forward strand.
GAGGCGAACCGCAGCTGTCCGGGCGGCTATCGCATCGTCAACAGCGTGGCCCCGCGGGCCAATCCATTCGGCAACCTGGTCATCGAATGCACGAGTCCGGGCGTCGCCGCGTCGGCTGCGACCGCCACCGCGACGACGCCCTGAGCAGCCCTTCCCGGCGCGAACGGTGACGACGGCCGATCCCGGCTGGCGCTCGGCCCTCGCGGCCGCCCTCGCCCGCGCGCCGGCGGCGTTCCGTGCGCTCGCGAGCGACGAGCTGCACATCGGCGGGTTCACCAACGTCAGGCTCGCGCACCCGGTCCTCGACGCGCGCGAGATCGCCGACGAGACGCGAGCCGCCGACGCGGTCGTGTTCTTCGTCGCGGGCGCCGTGCTGCAGGGCGCGACGCTCGCCCGCGTGCACGTCCGTCGCGA
>JAIEPK010000271.1 GCA_019749875.1 Candidatus Binatia bacterium
GCGTCGCCGGGTCCGCCGGCGCGCCGGGGCGCTCGTCGTCGAGCTGGGTGGCAGCTCGGCCCGCGCCCGGCTCGTCGTCGGAGGTGTCGAACGCGAAGCCGCACCGGGTCCGCTTGGCGGCGTACATGGCGATGTCCGCCTTGCGCAGCAGCGTGCTGACGTCGCTCGCTTGCGCGGGGCCGAGCACGACGCCGATGCTCGCCGTGACCCGCACCTGGTGCTGCTCGACGGCGATGGGCGCATCGAGTGCATCGAGCAGCTTGCGCGCGACCACCGCGGCGGCGTCGCGGCCCGCGATGTCGGGCAGCAGCACCACGAACTCGTCGCCGCCCATGCGCGCGACCGTGTCGCTCTTGCGCAGCACGTGCCGCAGACGGTGCGCGACCTCGCACAGGACAGCGTCGCCGGCCTGGTGTCCGAGCGTGTCGTTGATCGGCTTGAAGCGATCGAGGTCGAGGAACAGCAGCGCGAGGTGGCCGTGGTCGCGCTGGCGCTGCAGGAGCGCCTGGCCCACGCGGTCCGCGAACAGCACACGGGTCGGCAGCCCGGTGAGAGGATCCGCGCGTGCCGGCGCGCGCAGGGCCTCCTCGGTCGCCCTGCGCTCGGTCACGTCGGTGTGCGCGACGACGGCGCCTTTCCACGGTGCGCGCATCGGCGTCACCACCATCGTGAACCAGCGACGCTCGCCCTGCGCGTCGTACGGGTACTCGAGCGTGAAGCGCTCGCGGACGCGCTCGAGCACGGCGCGCAGCCCGACCTGCATCTGGCGCGCGGTGGCGGCATCGAGCCCCTGCGCGCGGCGGCACGTCTCGACGTAGCTCGAACCGATTCCCATCGCGGTCGCCTCGGCGCCGTGCGTCCGTGCGTAGCGTCGCCAGCGCTCGTTGACCGCGATGATGATGCCCTCGCGCGACACGACCGCGACCTGCGCGTCGAGCGCGGCGAGCACCGACTCGGCGAACGCCTCCGCCTGTGAGGTACGCGACTGCGCTCGCGTGCTCGCACGCAGGTCGCGCAGGAACGCGACCAGGAGCGGCTGTCCGTCACCGTCGATGCGCGCGAGACGCATCTCCACCGGTACCTCCCGTCCGTCGCTGCACAGCGCCTGCACGGGCAGGCGCCGCCCGATCAGGTGCGAGCGTCCGGAAGCCGCGTACTGCGCGAGCCCGCGCGCGTGCAGCTCTCGGTAGCGCTCGGGGACCAGCGTCGCGGCGATCGACTCGCCGCGCACGGCGTCGGTCCACCCGAACATGTCGGCGGCGAGCTGGTTCCAGCACACGATCCTGCCGGACAGGTCGGATACCACGACGGGATCGAGCGCCGCGTCGGCGAGCGTGCACACGACCTGCCGGTTCCGGTCGGGCGGTCCGACCTCGTGCCACGGCGCGACGCTCACACGGTCGCCTCGCGCAGCGGTACGAGGGCGCAGCGCCGCGCGGTCGTGAGCTGCGCCAGCGCCTCCCGATCGCGCTCCGGTATGCCTCGCAGATCGGGGATCCAGACCCGGAACGTCGAGCCGCGACCGGGCTCGCTCTCGACCGAGATGTGCCCGCCGAGCAGCGACACGAGACGGCCCGCGACGAACAGGCCGAGCCCGACGCCCGTGCGACCCGCCTCGTCCCAGCTCGTGTCGCCTTCGCGCGGGAACGGCCGGAACAGCCGCGCCACGACCTCCGCACGCATGCCGCTCCCGGTGTCGGCGACGCTGATCTCGACGCCGCCGTCGCGCGGTGCCGCCGATACGGTGACGGTGCCCTGGTTGGTGAACTGGAATGCGTTCACCAGCAGGTTGCGCAGCGCCGCGCGCAGCTTGCCGGAATCGGTCCGCAGCCAGCCGAGGTCGGGGCTCAGGATCAGCGTGAGCGGCACGCCCGACGTCTCGCGCATCAGGTAGGTCTCCGCGTCGAGCGCGCCGAGCACCATCGCGATCGACGTGTCCTCCTGCTCCAGGGGAACCGTCCCGCGGTCGAGGCGGCTGAAGTCGAGCGAGTTGTCGACCAGCTGGCACAGCGCGCGCGCGCTCGCGAGGGAGCGCCGCAGCACGTCCTGCTGCGGCGCCGTCAAGTCGCCGCACGCGCCGTCGAGCAGCAGATCCTGGTAGCCGATGACGATGTTCAGCGGGGTGCGCACCTCGTGCGAGAACAGCCCGAAGAGCTCGGTCTTGAGCTCGTTCGAGCGTCGCAGCTCGGCCACCACCCGGGCATGCTGCAGCGCGAGCGAGGCGACGTGCGCGATGCTGCGCGCGAAGATCTTGTCGCGCAGGCCGAACGGGGTGCCGTGACCGGAGCGCGCCACGACCAGCATGCCGGCGAGATGCGGACCCTTGCGCAAGGCGATCGCGAGCTGCGTTGCGAGGCCCAGCGGATGGTGCAGCGACGGCTGGTCGAACGGCGGAGCGCCGCTCTCCGTCTGGGCGACGTCGTCGCGCTCGAACGCGGCGAGCACCGCGGCGAGGCCGCGCGCCGGAATCTCGACGCCGCCGGCGACGATGCCGTCGCCGCCGATCCCGCCGTGGCTCGCGAGCGCGACGAAGTCGTCCTGGTCGTCGCGACGGGCGATGAAGCAGCTCGCGTCGGCATCGAGCATCTCGGCGGCGGTTCGGCACAGGCGCTCGAGGAAGTTCTCGTTGTGGAACGACTCGATGAGATCGCGCGAGAAGCGCGCCAGCTGCGCGGACAGCTCGCCGGTCTTGCGCTGCGCATCGTAGAGCTCGGCGGCCTCGAGCGCGACGGAGACGGTGGTCGCGGCGGCATCGAGCAGCTCGGTCGCGTCGCAGCCGAAGGACCGGCCCGGCGTGCGGTGGTAGGCCGTGATCGCCCCGACGAGCCGCTCGCGGTTGCGCAGCGGCGCCGCGAGCATCGCGCCGATGGCGAAGTGTCGCCGGGTCGAACGTGGAATCGCGCTCTGCGACGCGTCGCCGTCGATCGCGATCGCTCCTTGCGCGAGGGCCGCGGCGAACGGCTCGTCCGGTGCGAAGACCAGCGCCTCGACCTCCGCGACCAACTCCGGCGGCACGCCGACGTGGGCGCTCACGCGGTACAGCTCGCCGTCCGGGTCCCAGTACCACGCCACCAGCGCGTCGCACGACAGGCCGTCACCGAGGCGCTTCGCGACCCGCTGCAGCACGTCCCTCGGGCCGAGCGCGCCGGCGACGTCCTGCGCGATGCCGAGCAGGACGTCGGTGCGCCGCTCGGCACGCTTGCGCGGCGTCACGTCGCGCAGGCTCGCCGCGTGGCGATGCGCGGCGACGCGCGTCACCGAGTACTCGAGCACGCGGATCTCGCCGGACGGCCGCCCGATCTCGACCTCGCCGGTCCGCGCGCCGGCGAGGGAGCTCGCGAGTCGCAGTGCGACGGTGCCGCCGTCGGGCGTCGCCACCTCACGTGCCGAGCGCGCGAGAAGCTCGTCGCGCGACAGCCCGAACAGCTCGCAGGCGGCCGCGTTGACCTCGACGAATCGACCGTCGTCCTCGAACTCGACCATCGCGTCGAGGCTGTCCTCGAACAGCCGGCGCACCCGGTGGTCGGCCTGCCCGGCCGCTGCGTGCGCTGCCCGCTGCTCGACGATCCGTCGCGCGATCTCCTCTCCCGCGCGCTGGCGCGCGATCGCCTCCGCCAGCAGCTCGGCGATCGTCTCGAGGAAGCTCGCGTCCTCCGCGTCGAAGGCGGACGCATCGGCCGCGGCCACGACGATCATCCGCTGCGGCGTATCGTCGGCGTGCAGAGCGACCGAGACGCAGCTTCGCAAGTCGTGCTCGGCGAGCAGCGGTGCGATCGCGACGTGCGGCTCGGCACCGAGATCGTCGCACCGGAGCGCGGCGCCGGCGAGCAGGCTCAGCCGAGCCTGCTCGCCGGGCGCGACCTGGAGGGTGCCGACGGCGCGGCGCCACCCGACCTCCGCCTCGGCCACGAGCTGGTGCTCCTCCGCCGCGTGGCGCAGGACCACCCCCGCCGAGCCCGCCAGGCCCCGCACCGCGACGTCCAGCACGCGCCGGGCGACCTCCTCGGGCGGCAGGCCG
>JAIEPK010000277.1 GCA_019749875.1 Candidatus Binatia bacterium
CACGGCGCCGCGAGTCCCGCCGCGACCGCGACGCCGGCTCCGGCGCGCGCGCCCGATCACCTGCGCGTGCTGTTCCTGCGCGCGGCCTTCCCCGATCAACCGTCGTCGCGGCCGACCAGCGACTTCCACGACGCGAGCCGCAGCGGCCTCATCGATCGCCTCGTGTCCTACTGGGACGAGGTGTCGGCGCGCCGCTTCCACATCGATGCCATCGTCTCCGACCGCGTCTACATGCTGCCGAAGAAGCGCGCCGCGTACGTGAGCCAGCCCGGCAACATGATCCGCGACACGCTCGCGCTCGCGAGCCGTCCCGCGCCCGACGGCGAGAAGGCCCTCGTCGACGGCTCGCGCGCCGACGTCGTGGTGGTGACCTTCGCCGGCCCCGGCGCCGAGTCCGACATCCAGAAGACGACGCAAGGCTTGCCGTGGTCGAACGCGGTCGAGGGGCCGCGCTTCGCGCAGGTCGGCGACAAGAGCATCGATCACGGCATGGTGGTCGCGGAAGACCCGTTCCCGCCGCTCGCGCCGTTCGGCGTGATGGCGCACGAGTTCGGACACGTGCTCGGGCTGCCCGAGCTGTACGCGCCCAACAAGCCGCACGAGGGCATCGGCATCTGGGGCCTGATGGGACAGGGCACGTGGGTCGGACGCGGCGACATGCCGCCGCACCCCGAGGCGTGGTCGAAGCTCACGCTCGGCTGGGTCGACCCGATCGTCGTCGACCGCACCCAGACCGTCACGCTGCCGTCGGTCGCGCGCAGCGCCCAGGTCGTCAAGATCTACGCCAAGGGCCCGCACGAGCCGTGGGAGTACTTCCTGATCGAGAACCGCGAGCAGAAGGGCGCCGACCGGCGCATCCCCGGACCGGGCCTGCTCATCTGGCACGTCGACGAGCGCTTGACGAGCTACCGCCGCTCGCAGGACGAGGCGTCGCACAAGCGCGTCGACCTGCTCACCGCCGACTCGTGGCCGTCGCATCTCGACATCGGGCACGCGAACGGCGGCAATCGCGGCGACGCCGGCGACCCGTGGGTCGATCGCAAGGACGGGCCTGGTCCCGACACGCGCCCCAGCACGGCGGCGTACGACGGCACGCGCGGGCGCTTCGCGATCCGCAACATCTCGCCCGCGGGCGAGGTGATGACGTTCGACGTGGTGTTCGAGGGCGATGCCGCGCCGTCGGCGCCGGCACTCGATCACGGCTCCAGACCGCCGTCGCGCTGAAGCGACCGCCCTCCGTCTCGCGACGGCGCGGAAACGTCCGCGCGCCCGAGCAGGCGCCGACCGCGCGCCTCGCTCGGGGCTCGAATCCGCCGTCGTCAGCGCTCTCCTGCGCCGCTGCGCCGCACCACCGTGCCCGGTCGTCGCCGTGTCGCCCTCACGGCACCTTGGTTTCCCCGCCATCCACGCGGAGCGCGGCGCCCGTCAGCCACCGGCTCTGCGGCGCGAGCAGGAACGCGATCGCGTCGGCGATGTCCTCCGGCTGCCCGTAGCGTGCGATGCCGGCCTCGGCGGCGAAGCGCTCGGTCGCCGCGGCGAGGTCCAGCCCGTGTGCGTCGGCATAGCGTTGCAGCATGGTCCGTCGTCGCTCCGTCATGACGGGGCCTGGCACGATCGAGTTCACCTGGACGCCGTCCGCGACGCCGCGATCGGCGAAGGCCTTCGCGAGGGCGAGGATCGCCGCATTGATCGTGCCGACCGCCGCGAGCGACGCCTTCGGCGCGTAGGCCGACGTCCCGGACGTGATCACCACCGACCCGCGCGCGGCGACCAGCGCATCCCAGGCGAGGATGGTGAGGCGTCGCGCGGCGTGGAGCTTGAGCGCCAGGCCGTCGTCCCACTGCTCGTCGGTGAGCGCGAACAGGTCGAGCTGCGAGACCGCGCCGGCGATGCAGACCACCGCGTCGATCCGACCGAAGCGCTCCAGCGTGGCGCGCACGACGGCGGCGGGCGCCTCCGGCCGGCGCAGGTCGTGTGCGCAGACGAGAGGCTCGGCACCGTGCGCGCGCACCGTGTCGGCGGTCTCGGCCAGCGCGGTCACGCTACGCGCCACGAGCGTCACCGCGTCGAAGTCGCGCGCGAGTCGGATGGCGGTGGCGCGCCCGATGCCGCGGCTCGCACCCGTCACCACGGCGACGCGCTTCATGACCGCCACCGAACGCCGAGCGCCAGCGCGTCGCGACACCCGCAACGAGGCGCCGGCGCGCCCCTCGTGACCCTGTTCGGGACCTGCATGCAACACCGCACGGGTCCTTGGATGACCGACCGACCAGACCGTTCCACTTCCATTCCATGTCGGATGGCGTTCGGCGGCGGGCGGCTCGTGCCGCGAGCGAGCTCCGCTCGTCAACCACGCCGCACGCGCTGGCGATGCGCGTCGACCTTGGCACGGTTGCCGCAGAGCTCCATCGCGCACCACCGGCGGCGATGGCCTTTCGTGCGGTCCAGGAACCACAGCGTGCACGACGGTCCGGCACACGTCCGGACGAGTGCGAAGTCCGCCATCGTGAAGAGGTCGGCGATCGCCGCGACGACGGGCGCACGCAGGCCGGCGACGGCGCTCGCCGACCGGCGCACCGTGCGCGTCGCGTAGCCGCGGCCGCTCGGCACGACCTCGACCACGCGGACGTCGCGCGCCAGGAGCTCGTTGAGGTGCCGCAGCTCCGCCGCGCTCAGGCTCGCGCGGCGGCGCGACGCGGAGCGCTGGACGATCGGCCGCAGCCATTCGCGCAGCGCCACCGTCTCGCGCCTGATCGCGTCGAGGGCGGACGGAGAAAGCCGGCGGGCGAGAGAGCCGACCTCGTCGGTGTGGAGCGCACCTGCCGCGACCAGCCAGTCGAGCAGCGCCGCACCGCTGAAGAGAAACTCGACGGGCTCCCCCCGGGGCGCGGCGACGGTGTTGAGGAGGTCGAGGGCCAGGTGCCCCCCGACCACGAACGGCGACGGTGACTCGACCATGCGTAACCTCTGAAACCAAGTTTAACCGGTTACATCAAACCATCCACGAACCGGCTCCGCCGCAAGGCGTGGCCCGCAACGATGGAGAAACGATCCCCATGACGACATACCGACACGCAACGATCGACGGCGTGAAGATCTTCTACCGCGAGGCAGGACGCCACGACGCGCCGGCCGTGCTCCTGCTGCACGGCTTCCCGACCTCGTCTCACATGTTCCGCGACCTCATCCCGCGGCTCGCAGACCGCTATCACGTGATCGCGCCCGACCTGCCGGGGTTCGGCTTCTCGGACGCGCCGTCACGCGCGTCGTTCACGTACACCTTCGCAAACCTCGCGCGAATCGTCGGCCGCTTCACCGAGGTGGTCGGGCTGGACCGCTACGCGCTGTACGTCTTCGACTACGGGGCGCCCATCGGCTTCCGGCTGGCAACGGCGCACCCCGAGCGCGTCACCGCGATCGTCTCGCAAAACGGCAACGCCTACGCGGAGGGGCTGAGCGAGGGCTGGAACCCGATCCAGCGCTACTGGCAAGAGCCCAGCGAGGCGAACCGGGTGGCGCTGCGCGCGCTGCTCGCGCCCGAGGCGACGCGCTGGCAGTACGTCCACGGCGTCGCGGACCCGACGACGGTCGCGCCCGAAGCGTACACCCTCGATGCGGCGCTGCTCGCGCGCCCGGGCAACGACGAGATCCAGCTCGACCTGTTTCTCGACTACGCGAGCAACGTCGCGCTCTACCCGACGTTCCAGGCCTACCTGCGCAGCGCGCAGCCGCCGCTGCTCGCCGTCTGGGGACGCAACGATCCGTTCTTCCTGCCGGCCGGCGCGGAGGCGTTCCGCCGCGACGACCCGAATGCGGAGGTGCGGCTCGTCGAGGCCGGCCACTTCGCGCTCGAGACGCACGGCGAGGAGATCGCCGGAGCCATCCGCGAGTTCCTCGACCGGGCCTGCAGCAAGTCGCATCCGGCGATGGTCGCCGCAGGCGGCTGCGGAGCGGCGGCCTGAGAGCACGTCACGGTCGCGAGCGCGCGCGCGCGTCCGCCGTGGTGGGGTGGGGTGTGGGAGCTCGCCGCACCCCACG
>JAIEPK010000463.1 GCA_019749875.1 Candidatus Binatia bacterium
CCCGCTGGGCGGAGCCCAGCGGGGCCCCACTCCCCGCGCTCCCTTCGGTCGGCCGCTCGCTGCGCGCGCGGGGCGTGCACACCAGGTCGGCACGTCGAGGCGTACGGCGCCGCGGGTGTGGCTCCAGTGGTGGAATCGTGACAGGAACCGGCGGCATGCGACACCTGCACGTCAAGCTGCCGGAGGCGACCTGGGCGGCGCTCACCGAGCGCAGCGCGCGGAGCGGTGAGCCGGTCGGGCACCTGGTGCGACGCGCGCTGGAGGGCTTGCTCGAGCTCGAGCATCACACGCTGTTCCAGGTGTCGGCGGCGAGCGCGCTCGTCGAGGGCGTGTATCAGGGCGCGGTGACGGTGGGGCAGCTGCGCGAGCACGGCGACCTTGGGCTCGGGACGTTCGACGGGCTCGACGGCGAGATGGTGCTGGTCGACGGGGACGTCCTGCAGGTGCGCGCCGACGGCACCGTTCACCGGGCCCCCGACGACGCGTCGACGCCGTTCGCGACCGTGGTGCGCTTCGAGCCCGACTGCACCCTCACGACCTCGTGCGACGATCTCGCAGAGCTTCAGCGCCGGCTCGACACGGAGCGCACCTCGGACAACGTCTTCTATGCGATCCGCATCGACGGCACGTTCGACCACGTCCACACGCGCGCCATGTGCCGCACCGACGACGGCGTTCCGCTGGTCGTCGCCGCGGCCCATCAGCCGGAGTTCCGTGCCGATCACGTGGCCGGCACGATGGTCGGCTTCTGGTCGCCGCAGTACGTCCGCACGCTCGAGGTTCCCGGCTACCACCTGCACTTCGTCGGCACGGCACGCGACGCCGGCGGGCACGTCCTCGACTGCCGCGGACGCGATCTCGTGGTGCGCCTGCAGCGCGTGCTCGACCTGCGGATCGCGCTGCCGGCCAACGAGCGCTTCCTGCATGCCGACCTGACGGGTGATCCGGCGAGCGATCTCGCCCGCGCGGAGACTCGAGCACGCGATGCCTGACGTCGCTCGCTCCCGCGGCGACCCATGTCGCCGGCGCGGCCGGCCCCTCACTGCAATCGCCTGCAGGCGCGCCGATCGGCAATGCGCAACGCCCTGCGGGCTCGGGACGCTTGCACGACCTTCGACGACACCGCCACGCCAGGATCTCCGAGGGCGACTGGCTGGCATCCTCCGTGCATCGATCTCCCGTGACGCGGCATCGTCGTCCGCGCAGCAATCGATCGGGGGGAGACCATGCATCGCCAGCTCATTCGTCGAACGGCTCTGGTTGTCGTCGTCCTGGGCCTGCTCGCCACGCGGCGCGCGAGCGCCGCAGACGTTTGCACGGTCGGCCTGCTCGGGCAGGTGACCCAGAAGATCGAGCTCACCTGCGATCCTTACGGCTGCCCCCGCGGGCGCGGCGGATTCGTGAGCTGCGTGCGCCGCGTCCTCGCCGACCCCATGCTCGGCGGTCCGCGCAACCCCTGCGCCGACGTCGTCAAGCAGAACTATCTCAAGTCGACGTACTGCCTGCGCAACCAGGACGCGGTGCCCTGCTTCCAGACCGACGCGCGGGGCGTCGAGCGCTGCCGCATCGTGACACGCCCCGCGGCATGCCGCACGCCGTCGGGCGGAGCCGCCTGCACCTCGTTCATCTCGTGCGGCATGCCCTGCTTCTGAACGACGGCCTCACGACGTCGCCGCGGCAGGCACGTTCGACGGGACCAGCAGGCGGCGCTTGAGCTTGCCGCTCGCCGTGCGCGGCAGCGACGACACCAGCACGAGGCGGCGCGGCAGCTTGTGGCGCGCGAGCCGCATCCCACAGCCGTCGCGCAGCTCGGCCAGCGTCGGCTCGACACCCGCACGCGGCACGATCCACGCGCACACCACCTGTCCCCATTCCGCGTCCGGAACACCGGCGACGCCGGCATCCGCGACGGCCGGATGTGCGAGCAGTGCGGCTTCGACCTCTTCCGGGGTGACGTTCTCGCCGCCGCTGACGATCACGTCGTCGGCCCGCCCGAGCACCGTCAAGCATCCGCGCTCGTCGAGCACGCCGCGGTCTGCGGTGCGGAGCCATCCGGCAGGCGCCAGCGGCGCGGTCGCGCCGTCGTCGCCGAGAGTCCCCGCCGCCACCATCGGGCCGCGCAGCGTGATCACACCCGGCACGCCGGCACGTGCGGTGGAGCCGTTCGCGTCGAGGACGCGCAGCTCCACGCCGTCGAGCGGCATGCCGACGAAGCCATCGGCGGACACCTCGTCGCCGGGCCGTGCCGTGACCACCTGGGAGCAGGTCTCGGTGAGGCCGTAGGTCGGTGCCACGGGCCAGCCGGCGGCGCGCGCCGCGGCCACCAGTGCATGCTCGGACCGTGCACCACCGAGCAGCAGCACGCGCAGCGCACGGGGCGTGGCGCCGGGGACGTCCAGCAGCCGACGGAGCGTCGTCGGCACGAGCGAGAGCTGCGTCACGCCGTCGTCGTGCAGGGCGCGCGCCACGGCGGCCGGGTCGAAGCCGCGCTGCAGGATCACCGTGCCGCCGGCGATCGCCGCGCGCAGCAGGACCGCGAGCCCGCCGACGTGGTGCAGCGGCAAGCACGCGAGCCAGCGATCGCTCGCATCCGCGCCGAGACGCGCCGCGGCCGCACGCGCGCTCGCGAGGTGGTTGCCCGCGCGCAGCACGACGCCGCGCGGGCGCCCGGTCGTGCCCGAGGTGAAGACGATACTGTGCGGTGCGGCGAGATCGATGCGCGGCGGCACGCCACCGAGAGCCCCCGCCGGCCTCGGCACGTCGTCGGCGAGTGGTGCACCGTCCGGCTCGACGACGCACACCGCGACGTCGGGGAGCGCGAGCGCGGCGACGCTTCGTGCCGCATGGCGTGCGACCTCGGCCGCAACCGGCGCCGCGACGATGAGGCGCGGCCGTACCGTCGCGATCGCCCGCTCGACCTCGGCCAGGCCCGCGCGTGGATCGAACGGCGCGAGCACCATGCCGACGCGCGGGCACGCGTGCAGCAGCTCGACCAGCGCCGTGCCTGCCGGGAGCAGCGCCAGCACGCGGTCGCCGCGCTCGATGCCGCGTGCCCGGAGACGCAGTGCGAGCGCCGCGACGCGCTCGTCGAGGGCACCGTACGGAATCATCGCGCCGTCCGGCGTGACCAGCGCCGGCCACGAGGGCCGGCGACGCGCGCGCGCGTGCAACCAATCGGCGACGATCATGCGGCTCCTCCGAGGAACGTCTCCTGCGCCGTTCCTTCTCGCGCGCGCCACCGCGGCGCGAGCGTGATCCCGAGCCCCGGCCCGTCCGGGGGACGCATCGACGGCGCCGCGACCAGGGGCGCGTCGGCGAGGTCGGCGGCAAGCAGATCCGTCGTGGCGATGCCGGCAGGGAGCGAGGCCTCGCCACGGGCCGCGAGTGCTGCCGCGAGGTGCAGCGCGGCAGCACTGCCGAGCGAGCTCTCGAGCCCGGTGGTCACCACGACGTCGAGCCCGCCGTCGCGCGCCGCGCGGGCCGTCGCCAGCGCTCGAGCGAGGCCCCCGACCTGCACCAGCTTGACCACGATCACGTCGGCACCGTTGCCCGCGGCGAGGCTCCGTGCGTCTCCGGGACCACGCACGCACTCGTCGGCCGCGATCCGGTGGCCGCGCGCACGCGCTTCCCGGCACGCCGCGACGAGCGCAGCGCGATCGTCGGCCGGAACGGGCTGCTCGAGCCACGCGATGCGCGCCGGGTCGAGCAGCTCGAGGGCGCGCCGCGTGCGCTCGAGATCCCAGCCGCCGTTTGCATCGATGCGGAGCGCGACGCTCGGCGCGGCGCGCGCGACCTCGCGAACCAGCGCGCAGGTCGCGTCGACGTCCGGTTCGGCCTTGATCTTGACGGTACGAAAGCCGGCTGCCGCCGCGCGCGTCGCCGCGGCGACGACGTCGCCGTCGAGGAGCGCGCTCGCCGCAACCGGCACGCGGGCCCCGCCGAGCAGCTCGGCGACGGCGATGCCGCGCCGGCGTGCGATCAGGTCGTGCAGTGCCATGTCGAGCCCCATCGCCGCCGCTCCGCCGAGCGCCCCCACCGCTTCGAGGAGATCGCCGGCACGCGCCA
>JAIEPK010000225.1 GCA_019749875.1 Candidatus Binatia bacterium
GGCCGCCGCGCGCGCCGAAGCTGGAGTGGGCTCACCGGCATCGTCCGCGACGGCCGCCGCGCCGCCGGCATCGACGTACGCGCGCTCGAGCGCCGGCCCCGACAGCAAGGTCTCCACACAGCCACGCTGGCCGCAGTAGCAGGCAGGGCCCGCGGGATCGATCGCATGGTGGCCCCACTCGCCGGCGATGTGCTGCGGGCCCGACCAGAGCTGGCCGCGCCAGACGATGCCGCCGCCGACGCCGGTGCCGAGGATCACGCCGAACACCAGCTCGTGGCCCTTTCCGGCGCCGGCGATCGCCTCGGCGAGCGCGAAGCAGTTGGCGTCGTTCTCCATGCGCACCGGGAGGCCGATGCGCGCCTCGAGGTCGGCGTGCACCGGGCGGCCGTTGAGGCAGGTGGTGTTCGAGTTCTTCATCCGCCCGTCGCGCGACGTCGCACCGGGCGTGCCGATGCCGATGGCAGTGCAGCGCGGCGCGAGCGGCCGCAGCTCCTGCACCAGCGCTGCGACCCGACCGAGGATGTGCTCGTAGCCGCGCTCGCGCTCGGTCGGCACGCGGCGGCGCTCGACGATCGTGCCGTTCTCGTCGAGCACCACACCCTCGATCTTCGTGCCGCCGAGATCGATGCCGATTCGCCGCATGGCAGCGCGTCCGACGCAGTCAGAATCCGCGGTGCGCGGACGCGGGGGCGGCGCCCAAGGACGCGAGGAAGCCGTGCGTCAGGTGCCACATCGAGTCGAGCACCTCGGTCATCTCGTGGCCCGCATCGAGCACCACGAGCTCGCGGCCGGCGCGTGCCCGCGCGAACGACGCGACGCAGTCGAGCGGCACCGACTCGTCGCGGCTGCCGGCGAACGCGAGCGCCGGGCAGGCCGGATCCGGCTGCTCGGCGAATTGCTCGGCGTCGTCGAGCAGCTTGACGGACAGCTTCTCCTCGCGGCCCTTGCCGTAGTGGAACACCGGCAGCGTGCGCTCGCGTCGCCAGCGCGCCAGCGCGTCGGGACCGAGGCGCTGCTGCCAGCGCCGTGCGAAGCCGAAGGCCGGCGCGAACAGCACCAGCCCGGCGATCGCTTCCGGATGACGCTCGGCGAGGATCGTCGCCAGATAGCCGCCGAGGCTCGAGCCGAGCAGCACCGTCGGGCCGCGCGTCACCAGCGGCTCCGCGACCTCGAGCTGGCTCGTGATGGTCACGCGGCGGAAGTCCGGTGCCAGGTCCGGCACCTGCATCTCGAGCCCGAGCTCGCGCAGGCGGCTGCGGAAGAAGCTGGCCTTCATGCTCGCCGGCGACGACGCGAAGCCGTGCAGGTAGACGATGCGCAGCCTCATGCCTGCCGCCGGAACTTGACCAGGGTGATCTCGTCGGTGACGGGCACGAACACCGCCTCGACCGGCATGCCGGCGTGGATCTCCTCCGGCGCGCAGTCCAGCACCTCGCTCTGGAAGTGCACGCCCTCGTCCAGCAGCACGTCGACGACGTTGTACGGCAGCTTGTCCTGGAAGGCCGGCAGGGTCGGGCCGCGCACGATGGTCCAGGTGTAGACCGTGCCGCGTCCGCTGGAGAGCTCCCAGGTGAAGTCGCGCGACAGGCAGTACGGGCACGCGGGACGCGGGTAGTGGCGGAAGCGCCGGCACGGCGTGCAGCGCTGGAAGCGCAGCTCGCCGCGCGCCGCGGCGGCGTAGAACTCGGCGTTGTCGCGCGAGATCTGCGGCAACGGAAGGTCCTGCGTCAGGTGCTGCTCGCGCTGCGATCCGTGCGCCATCAGAGCCTCCGCAGGATCACGGCGCCGGTCGGATCCGTGTTGCCGCCGGCGACCAGCACCAGGTCGCAGCCCTCGACCTGCGCGGTCGAGCTGCCGCGGATCTGCCGCACCGCCTCGCTGGTGTTGTTGAAGCCGTGGATGAAGGCCTCCGAGAGCTGCCCGCCGTTGGTGTTGCAGGCCAGGCGTCCGCCTTGCCAGGAGAGCCCGCCGTTCGCCGCGAACGGTCCGCCCTCGCCGCGCGGCGCGAAGCCGTACTGCTCGAGTCCGATGATGACGAGAGACGTGAAGAAGTCGTAGAAGAACGCGGCCCCGATCTCGCGCGGCTTGACGCCGGCCATCTCGTAGAGCTGCCGCGCGACGCGGACCGGCGACTCGTCCTCCCACGGGCGCTCGAACATCGACGACATCCGGATGTGGTGCGAGCCCGCGGCCATCGCTCCGGCGAGGATCACGGCCGGCGGCTGGCGCAGGTCGCGCGCGCGCTCGACCGAGGTGACGATGAACGCGACCGCGCCGTCGGTCTCGATGTTGCAGTCGTAGAGCCGTAGCGGGTCGGCGATCATGCGCGACGCGTGATGGTCCTCGCGCGTCATCGGCGCGCGCATGACGGCGTGGGGGTTGCGCATCGCGTGCTCGCGGAACGCGATCGCGACGTCGGCGTAGTGGTCGTCGGTCGTGCCGTACTCGATGCGGTGGCGCATCGAGATCATCGCCATCTCCTGGAACGCGGAGACGAGACCCTGCGGCACGTGCCACTGGTTCAGTCCGGGCAGGGACGTTGCGAGCTTCTCCCAGTAGCGGCCGCCCTGCTTCGGGTCTTTCCCGTAGCTCGACTGCTTGCCGCGCGCGCGCGAGCGGAACACCAGCACGGTCTCCGACATCCCCGACGCGATCGCGCTCGCCGCGACCACCAGCACCGACGCCGAGCCGCCGCCGCCCCACGCGGTGCCGGCGAAGAAGCGCAGCAGCGGGTTGCCGAGGACCGACAGCAGCTGCTCCTCGTCGGTCTGCTCCATGTCGTAGCGGACGAGACCGTCGATCTCGCGCGGCGAGATGCCGGCGTCCTCGCACGCGGCGAAGATCGCGTCGACCGCCATCTCGTACTCGGACATGCCGAGGCTCTTCGAGAACTTCGTCTGGCCGATGCCGACGATCGCCGCCTGGTCGCGGATGGTGTTGCTACTGGGCATGTCCGGCCACCATCGGCGATCGGAGCGCCGTGTTCAACCGTGAACGTGATCTCGCTCGGACGCGCGTAGGGCGAGTGCCAGTGCCTTCGTCAGGAGCGACGATCGGCCGATGCGCGCTTGCTGTGCGCGCGTGAACAAGCGGCGCTGCTCGCCGCTGGCGTTCGCTCTGTCACGGCGGCTCCCGGACGCGGACGCGCGCTTTGCGAGGACCGCAGCGGAGAGCTGCTGGACGAACACCTCGACCTCGAGCTGGCGGTGCAGGATCGCGTGACGAAACGTCCCGGCTCTCGTGCCCACGCCACGCGCGTCGTCGCCGAGTGCGATGATCGGCAGCCAGAGGTGCGGCAGGTAGGGGAAGGCCCCGCGCTCCAGCAGCAAGCGTCCGGCGTCATCCTGCACGACGGTGAGCACGACACGGATGCGCTCGGTCGCGCGGCGCGGCTTCGCGGGCGGATACGCGTGCGTGACGTCGTGCGCGTGCGCCTCGCACGCATCGCTGATCGGACACGCTTCGCAGCGCGGTGTGCGCGGCAGGCAGACGGTCTCGCCGAGCTCCATCAGCGCCTGGTTCCAGTCGCCTGGCCTCTGGTCGTCGAGCAATGCTCTTGCGAGCGCGTCGTGTGGTTCGCCGCGTGCGTCCGGACGCGGCAGGCGTGCGAGCCGCGACAGCACGCGCACCACGTTCGCGTCGAGCGCCGTGTAGGGCAGGTCGTAGGCGATCGAGAGCACCGCGCCGAGCGTGTAGCGCCCGACCCCCGGCAGCCCGCTCGCGATCGCCGCGTCGCGTGGAAACGTCGCGAGACCTTGCGCGCGGAGCGCACGCGCGGCGCGGTGCAGGCTGCGCGCGCGCGTGTAGTAGCCGAGGCCCGACCACGCGGCGAGCACGCTCTCCTCGCTCGCGCGTGCCAGTGCTGCGACGTCCGGAAAGCGGCGCACGAAGCGCTCGAACTTCGGCATCACCACGTCGACGCGTGTCTGCTGCAGCATCACTTCCGCGACCCAGATGCGGTACGGGTCGCGGTCGCGACGCCACGGCAGCGGGCGCACGCTCGCGTCGTACCAGGCGAGCAGCGCGCGCCGGACGCGGGACGAGTCGCGTGCGGCGAGGGTGTCCGACGCGGACGATCGTGCGCTCCGCGCGCG
>JAIEPK010000627.1 GCA_019749875.1 Candidatus Binatia bacterium
CGAGCGCGGCGTGTCCTGCTCGGCGTTCGACCATGCGCGCGGCGGGCCCCACCCGCCGTTCGAGCGTGATCGTGGCACGTCGTGCGTCGCGTGCGAGCGGCGCGAAGGAAGGTCGTGCGTCGCGTGGGCGCGGCGGGAAGGCACGTCCTGCGTCACGTGCGACGATCGCGGCAGATCTTGCGCCTCGTGCGAGCGCGAGCGCGGCGCGTCGTGCATCGGACGAGAGCGGGACGATTGCGCTTCGTGCGTGGTGCGCGGGCGCGGCTGACCGGCATCGTGGGCGCCGCGCTGACGTGGCGCCTGCCACGCGCCAGCAGCGCTCTGCGCCGTGTGTGGCCGCGCGAACGGCGCACCGTGGTGCGACGTGCGCGGCCGCGGCTGAGCCCCGTGCTGCGTGCCACGCGTGCCACGAGACGCGGCCGCAGCCGAGCGCGGATCGCGCTGCTGCGGCTCCTCGACCAGCTCCTCCTCCGCGAGCGGCGACGCGCCGACGAAGCCGTCGACCGCGACGCGCTCCAGGCGCCGGCCGAGCACGCGCTCGATGTCGCGCCACTCACGCTCCTCGGCGGGCGAGATGAACGTCCAGGCATCACCCGTCGCCTGCGCACGCGCCGTGCGACCGATGCGGTGCACGTAGTCCTCGGCGCTCTGCGGCACGTCGAAGTTCACCACATGGCTCAGCTTCTCGACGTCGATGCCGCGCGACGCGACGTCGGTCGCGACCAGCACGCGGAAGCGTCCGCTGCGGAAGCCCGACAGCGCCTGGGTGCGCTGCGCCTGCGTGCGGTTGCCGTGGATCGCCGCGCACGGCACGCCGCGCTGCTCGAGCGTGCGCGCGAGCCGGTTGGCGCGGTGCTTGGTGCGCGTGAACACCAGCGCATTGCCGACCACGTCGTCCGCCAGCAGGTGCAGCAGCAGACCGGCCTTGTCGTCGTGCGCGATGGGATACGCCGCCTGGCGGATGCCGGCCGCGGCGCTGGTCTTCGGCTGCAGGTCGACGCGCACCGGATCGCGCAGCAGCGAGCGCGACAGCTCGACGATCGGACGCGGCAAGGTCGCCGAGAAGAGCAGTGTCTGGCGCTCCTCGGGAATCAGCGCGAGCACCTGGCGGATCGCGGGCAGAAAGCCCATGTCGAGCATGCGGTCGGCCTCGTCGAGGACCAGGATCTCGACGTCGCCGAGGCGCGCGTTGCCCTGCTGCAGGTGGTCGAGGAGCCGCCCCGGGGTCGCCACGAGCACGTCCACGCCGGTGCGCAGCGCGCGCACCTGCGGACCCATCGCGACGCCGCCGACGATGATCGCGCCGCGCAGGCCGCTGCGACCGGCCAGGCGACGGAGCTGCTCCTCCACCTGTCCGGCGAGCTCGCGGGTCGGGGTCAGGACCAGCGCGCGCGCGTTGCGGCGCGGCTTGCCCTGCTGCAGGCGCTGCAGCAGCGGCAGCAGGAAGGCCGCGGTCTTGCCGGTGCCGGTGGGCGCGCTCGCGAGCACGTCGCGGCCGGCGACGGCGGGCGGCACGGCCGCTTGCTGGACAGGGGTGGGGGCCGTGAAGCCGCACGCAGCGAGGCTGCGCACGAGGCTCTCGTGCAGGCCGAGATCATCGAACATGGATTGTTTCCTTCGACACGCGGACGGACCGTCTGGTCGTCGGGTCGGGCTGGTCCGGCGTGAATGAAAGGGAACGGAGGGGTTACCGGGAAGGCCTGCGTCCAGACTCGGAGAGTCTTCGTTTGCTTCGTGACGCCGTGCTCGAGCTCGGCAGAAGGGCCGGCGAGCGTCGACGTGCTGCTCGTCCCTAGCACGTGAGCGGGTTCGGTCAAAGCGCGTCACACCGCGTGCACGGGCACCGTCGTGGCCGACTGCACGCGTCGCCGAGCACGGTGGGGGCAGCGGGGCACGCGCGACAGCCTCGGTGGGGGCAGCGGGACACGCGCGACAGCACGATCGAGGCGGACCTGCGGCGACGGTGGGCACCGTCGCGAGCGTCCCGACGCCCGCGTCAAGCAAGCGAGCGTCGCAGCTCGTCGCGAAAGTCCGGGTGCGCGATCTCGATCAAGGCCTGCGGGCGCGCGTCGTCGGTGAGCACCGACAGGTCGACCGCGCCGTGCTCGGTCACGATCCACTGCGTGTGATGGCGCGGCGTGGTCACCATGGTGCGTGCCGGCAGCGCCGGGACGATCGTCGAGAGGCGCTTGCCGCGCACGGTCGCGGTCGAGCGCAGGCAGAGCAGGCTCTTGCCGCCCGGCGCCGCGCCGGCCCCCGCGACGAACGACTCGTGCCCGCCCGTTCCCGAGTACTGGCGCCCGTCGAGCGCGTCGGCCGCGACCTGTCCCGCGAGATCGACCGACAGCGCGCCGTTCACGCTCACGAGCCCGGGGAGCTGGCGCAGCACACCGGTCTCGTTGACGTCGGTCACCGGCAGCATGCGCACGTCCGGGTTGCCGTCGAGCCAGCGGTAGAGATCCGCGCTGCCGAGCGCGAAGGTCGCGACGCTCACGCCGCCGTACAGCGGCTTCCGGTTGGTGACCTTGCCGGCGCGGTGCAGGTGCATCACGCCGTCCGAGATCATCTCGGTGTGGATGCCGTAGTCGCCGCCCGTACCGTCGGCGAGCAGGCGGGCGATCTCGTCCGGGATCGAGCCGATGCCGAACTGCAGGATCGCACCCGGCTGGATCAGCGCCGCCGCATGGCGCGCGATGGTCGCGTCCTCGGGCGACGGCGTTGCCGACGGCAGCACCACCGGTGCCGCGTCGTGGCGATACCACGCGGTCACCTGCGACACGTGCACGCGATTGCCGCCGAGCTCGGGCAAGCCGTCGACGCGCGGCAGGAGCGCGTTGGCCTCGGCAATCGCGATCCGCTCCGGGTCGCGCGCCGCGTCCATGAAGGGCCGGTAGCTCGCGCCGGCCTGCAGGCCGAAGCTCATCCAGCCGTCGGCATCCGGCGGCGTCGTCACCGCCAGCGCGACCCGCGGCCTGAGCCGCATCGCGCGATGCTCGAGGCCGTTGAAGTCCGCCGGCAGGTAGCTGATGCGCGCACCGCCCATGCCGCGCGCCATGCGTTCGATCGGTCCGAAGAAGCCGCTCACGACGTGCGCCGCCGGATTGCGCAGCAGGGCGTACGGACCGGCGAGGAGGCCGGTGTAGATGGCGACGTCTTCGAGGTCGGTGCGCGCACCGAGCGCCTCGAGGAACCCGGCCGGTTGCCCGGCGACGAAGCCGCACACCAGCACGTCGCGCGGCCGCACCCGCGCGACCGCGTCGGCGACGCCGACCTCGTTGCCCTGCCCGCTCATGCACGCCCTCGCTCTGCCCGCGCCGTCGCGTGCCGCGGGCGCCCGAGCCGCATGCGACTACGGCTGCGCCGGCGCCGCAGCACCGTCGCCCTCACCGATCGCAGCGAGGCGCGCGCGCGCCTCGGTCGCCTGCGGGGTGTCCGGATACGCCGCCACCACCTCGCGATACAGCTTGCGGGCGTGCGGCAGGTTGCGCTGCAGCTCTTCGAAGCGCGCCGTCTCGAGGAGCTGGGCCGGGCCGCCGTTCGTGCAGCTCGCCAGGGCGGCGACCAGGACCATTGCGGCGACGAGCTGGCGCATGGTGCGCTCTTCGCGCCCGCGCTCGATCGTGTCAAACGCTCCCCTCCGCACGCATCGCGTCGCGCCGGCCGCTGACGGCAATGCCGGATCGTCGGCAGGGGCTCGTCTCAGCTCCGGCGCGCTGTCAGTCGTCGTCGAGACCAGCAGGGAGTCATCATGACGAGCGTCACGCGGAGGAATCCTTGAGCGAAGCCGAGTACGACGTCGTGGTCCTCGGCGCCGGCCCCGCCGGCGAGAACGTCGCGTGGCGCGCGGTCGAGCGCGGTCTCAGCGCGGCGATCGTCGAGTCGGAGCTGGTCGGCGGCGAGTGCTCGTACTGGGCCTGCATGCCGAGCAAGGCGCTGCTGCGTCCGGTGCAGGCGCTGTCGGCCGCTCGTGCGGTCGCGGGCGCGCGCGAGGCGGCCGCCGGCGTGCTCGACGCGAGCGCGGTGCTGGCGCGCCGCGACGCGTTCACCTCGCACTGGAACGACGCGGGTCAGGTGTCGTGGCTCGACTCCGAGCA
>JAIEPK010000541.1 GCA_019749875.1 Candidatus Binatia bacterium
CCGCGCGAGCGCGCGCGCTTCCTGCGCCACGTCCGCCGCTACTGGGACGTCGCGCGTCATCGCGCCGCGCCCGAGACCGTCGCACGACTCGAGCAGCTGCGCGGCGCCGAGCGCGTGACCGTGATCGCCGCGGAAGTCCGCGAGCTGCTCGACGACGCGTGGGGCGTGACCGCGATCCTGCGCGAGCGCGGCAGCGATGCGCGCCGCGTCGTCCGTGCCGCCGCCGTCGTGAACTGCACCGGACCGGAGACGCGCGTCGCGCACGCGGACCACGCGCTGCTGCAGGCACTGCTGCGGCGCGGACTGCTGCACGCGGACGCGCTCGGGCTGGGCGTCGAGACCACCGCCGATGGCTTCGCCATCCGCGCCGACGGCTGCGCGTGGCCGCGTCTGGTCGTGGTCGGCGCGTTGAACCGCGCGCGCCTGTGGGAGAGCACGGCGGTCGAAGAGCTGCGTGTGCAGGCGGACGCCGCCGCCGGCCTGCTCGCCGGCTGCCTGCTGCAGCCGCGCAGACGGGCGGCGGCGGCATGAGCACCGCGAGCGCCCCGTTCGGACACCGCGAGCGACGCCGGAAGGACGCGGACACGCGCGACGGGCTCGACGAGATCACCGACGCGATCGTCGCGAGCTACGAGCGCCACGCGGCGCTCGCCCTGCTCGAGCACCGCAGCCTGCCGAGCCGCGACGGCGTGTGGCACGTGGTGCAGGATCTTCTGCGCATCCTCTTTCCCGGCTTCCTCGAGACCGAGGAAGGCTCGGCCGACGTCGTGGGACGCACGTCGGTGCGCGTGCGCCGCGTCGCGCGCACGCTGCGCCGCGAGATCGAGAGCGGGCTCCGGTTCGACGGTGCGACCGCGCCGGAAGCCGCGGCCGGCGCCGCGCATGCGACGCTGACCTTGCTCGACGAGATCCCGCGCGTGCGCGAGCTGCTCGCGTCCGACGTCGAGGCCGCCTATGACGGCGATCCGGCGGCGCGCAACCAGGAAGTCATCGTGCTCGCGTACCCGGGCCTGCAGGCGATCGCCGTGCAGCGGCTCTCGCACGTGCTCTACGCGGCGCGCATCCCGTTCGTGCCGCGCATCATGACCGAGTACGCGCACTCGCGCACCGGCATCGACATCCATCCCGGGGCGGCGATCGGGCGACGCTTCTTCATCGACCACGGCACCGGCGTCGTCGTCGGCGAGACCTGCGCGATCGGCGACAACGTCAAGATCTACCAGGGTGTCACGCTCGGTGCGCAGAGCTTCCCGCACGACGACAGCGGCCGCGTCGTGAAGGGCACCAAGCGCCACCCGGACATCGAGGACGACGTGACCATCTACTCCGGTGCCACGATCCTCGGCCCGATCCGCATCGGACGCGGGTCGGTCATCGGGGGCAACGTCTGGCTCACGCGCAGCATTCCCGCCCGCACGCGCATCGTGGTCCGTCCGGGACAGCAGATGCACGTCGACCAGCCGGTTCCGGACTACCAGATCTGACGCGCGCGACCGCCGCGCATCCGCACCCGCAACGAGAGAGACCATGTCGAGAATCTTCGAGGACAACTCGCGATCGATCGGCGGCACACCGCTCGTCCACCTGCAGCGCATCGGCCGCGGCGCCGCAGCCCGCATCCTCGCGAAGATCGAGGGGCGCAATCCGGCGTACTCCGTCAAGTGCCGCATCGGTGCGTCGATGATCGACGACGCCGAGCTGCGCGGCGTGCTGAAGCCGGGCGGAGAAGTCGTCGAGCCGACGAGCGGCAACACCGGCATTGCGCTCGCCTTCGTGTGCGCGTCGCGCGGCTACAAGCTGACGCTCACGATGCCGGAGACGATGAGCCTCGAGCGCCGCAAGGTGCTGGCCGCGTTCGGCGCCGAGCTGGTGCTGACGCCGGGCGCCGAGGGCATGCCGGGCGCGATCCGCAGGGCGGAAGAGATCGCCGCGTCGGATCCCGCGCGCTGGTTCATGCCGCAGCAGTTCAAGAACCCGGCGAACCCCGCGATCCACGAGAAGACCACCGGTCCCGAGATCTGGCGCGACACCGACGGCGACATCGACGTCTTCGTGTCGGGTGTCGGCACCGGCGGCACGATCAGCGGCGTGTCGCGCTACATCAAGCATATCCGCCGCAAGCCGATCCTGTCGGTTGCGGTCGAGCCGGCGAAGAGCCCGGTCATCACGCAGACGCTCGCCGGCGAGAAGCCGACGCCGTCGCCGCACAAGATCCAGGGCATCGGCGCGGGCTTCGTGCCCGAGACGCTGGACCTCAGCATCGTCGACCGCGTCGAGACCGTCACCGACGAGGAGGCGCTCGAGGCCGCGCGCCGCCTCGCGGTCGAGGAAGGCATCCTGAGCGGCATCTCGTGCGGTGCGGCGGTCGCGGTCGCGCTGCGGCTCGCGCACGACGAGGCCTTCGCCGGCAAGACCATCGTCACCGTCCTGCCCGACTCGGGAGAGCGCTACCTGTCCACAGCACTCTTCGCCGCGACGGCCTGATCGCAGCCCCCCACCCCCGTTCATCCGCAACGGCCGCCGTACACGCATGGGGCGTGCGCGCGCGGCCTGCTCGAGAGGAGAGCCAATGTCCGAATCACGTCCGCTCGCGAACCACACGCTCAGCGTGCCGGCCGCGCGCACCCTGTCCAACCCGACGCTCACCGCGCCGCAGATGCTCGCGGTGTCGCCGCGCTGGCTCCTGCAGCTGCTGCCGTGGATCCCGGTCGAGGGCGGCACCTACCAGGTGAACCGGCGCCGCATCGTGCTCAAGCAGAGCGATCGCATCGCGACGAGCTTCGACGGCGACCGGCCGAAGCTCGACTCGAAGGCGCTGCGCGCGCTGTCGCTGCTGCGCAACGCCGACGAGCGCCTGCTCGACTCGATCGCCGGCCTGCTCGACGAGCAGCGCATCGAGGCACAGCAGCCGGTCTACGCCGAGGGCGACGAGGGCGCGCGGCTGTACATCATCGTGAAGGGCAAGGTCGAGATCACCACCACCGACGCGCACGGCGAGAAGCTGCGCCTGGCACTCTACGGCGCCGGCGACTTCTTCGGCGAGACCGCGCTGCTCAACGAGTGGCGCCACACGACCAGCGCGCGCACGCTGACGCCGACCGTCTTCCTGACCCTCGACCGAGGCCGCTTCCGCTCGCTGCTCGACGCGTCGAGCGACCTGCGCAACTCGTTCGATGCGCTGGTGAAGGCGCGCGACGAGAGCGGCGTCAAGCACAACGAGTACGGCGAGGCGGGCATCGACATCGCGTCGTACCACGACGCGGAACCCGAGCTGCAGCGCACGTTCGTCGACTACGACGAGCAGCCGCGGCAGTACCCGCTGAGCGTCATGCAGACGGTGATCCGCCTGCACACGCGCGTCACCGACCTCTACAACAACGACTACGACCAGCTCCGCGAGCAGCTCCGCCTGACCATCGAGGGCATGAAGGAGCGCGAGGAGTCGGAGATCATCAACGACCCCGAGTACGGCCTGCTGCACTCGGCAGCACCCGGCATGCGCATCCGCACGCGCTCGGGACCGCCGACGCCGGACGACATGGACGAGCTGCTCGCGCACGTGTGGAAGGAGCCGGCGTTCTTCCTCGCGCATCCGCGCGCGATCGCGGCGTTCGGCCGCGAGTGCACGCGCCGCGGCGTTCCGCCGCCGACCGTGCACATGTTCGGCTCGCCGTTCCTCACCTGGCGCGGCGTGCCGCTGGTGCCGTCGGACAAGCTGCCGATCAACCGCAACGACGACAGCCGCCAGCCGCACGCGCAGAACCGCGGCACGCTGCGCTCGGCCGGCCTCACCGACATCCTGCTGATGCGCGTCGGCAAGGCGAAGCAGGGCGTGGTCGGCCTGCACCAGGTCGGTCTGCCCGGCGAGCAGGCGCCCGGACTGTCGGTGCGCTTCATGGGCATCGACAGCTTCTCGACCGCCTCGTACCTGGTCACGCTCTACTACTCGGCCGCGGTCCTCACCGACGACGCGCTCGGCGTCCTCGAGAACGTCGAGGTCGGCAACTACCATGATTACGAATGACCCCGCGGCGGCCGGGGTCGACGGTGCGCTGCTCGACCGGATCGCGCGCGATCTGATCGGAACGACGGGAGGTGCCGGCGGAACGCCGGCGTCG
>JAIEPK010000007.1 GCA_019749875.1 Candidatus Binatia bacterium
CGAAGAGGACTCCATCGAGGCCGCCGCGTCCGCGCTGCTGCGCGCACGCTATCCGATCGCGCTCACCGGTGCCGGCCTCTCGGTCGAGAGCGGCATCCCGCCGTTCCGCGGCCCGGGCGGGCTCTGGACCAAGCATGGCGAGCCGCCGATGAACGGCTGGGAGCTGTTCCTCGCCGATCCCAAGCTCGCCTGGCAGAAGCGGCTCGACCCGCAGGGACCGATGCGGGAGCTGTTCGAGAAGCTCGCGGCCGCTCGTCCCAACCCGGGCCACCTGGCGCTGGTCGAGCTCGAGGAGATGGGGCTCCTGCGCTGCACCGTCACGCAGAACATCGACGACCTGCATCGCGTCGCGGGACAGCAGGAGCTCGCCGAGATCCACGGCAACGCGACCTTGGTGCGCTGCATCGAGTGCGTGTCGCGCTGGCCGCGCGACGAGATCGACCTCGACGAGCTGCCGCCGCTCTGCACGCGCTGCGGTGGGCTCCTGAAGGCCGACACCGTGTCGTTCGGCGAGCCCATTCCGTCCGACGTGCTCGAGCGCTGCCAGCGCGAGGCGCGCAGCGCGGACGCGATCCTGGTCGCCGGTACGTCCGCCACGGTGTATCCGGCGGCGGCGCTGCCGATCGAGGTCCTGCAGCGCGGCGGCGTGGTCATCGAGGTCAATCCCTACGAGACGGAGCTCACCGAGATCGCGGGCGTGATCGTCCGCGGACCCGCCGGCGACGCGCTGCCGCGCATCGTCGCCGCCGCCCGGCGTCTCGCCGGCACGGCGTGAGCGGGCAGCGCCCACGCCGCATCGTCAAGCGAAGTACGCTTCGATCGTATCCGACACGACGTCGATCTCGCGCACGCCGCTGCTGCGGAAGATGCGCAGGTGCACGGCGTCGCCCGGGCGGTGGCGCCAGATGCGCTCGTAGATGCCGCGTCGATCGTGCACCGGCTCGCCGTCGACCGCGAGCACCACGTCGCCCGGCTCGAGACCGGCCCGTGCACCCGGGCTCTGCGGCACGACGCCGGCGAGCACCACGTGGTCGCGCAGCGCGTAGCAGGTGATGCCCAGCCACGCGCGCGGCGCCGGCGGCACGTAGCGTCCGCTCTGCTCGACCTGCTCGAGCATCGGCGTCGCGAACGACGCCGGCACGGCGAGCGTGAACTTGCCCACTTCCGCGAGCGACAGCGCGACCACGCCGAGCATGCGCCCGTGCGCATCGAGCAGGGGTCCGCCGCCGAGGCCCGGGTTCTGCACCGTCACCGTGATCGCGCGCTCGAGGAAGTACTCCCAGAACGCCTCGAACAGATCGACGGAGCTGATCGCGCCCGCGTCGACGCGGCGACCGTCGGCGACGCTCGCGACCAGGAAGACCTCCTCGCCGGCCCGCACGTCGTCGATCGACCGCACCGCGACGTACGCCGGAGGGGGATCTTCGATCTTGACGACCCCCAGCCCGGACGCGTAGTCGATGCCGACGACCTCGCCCGTGCGCACGTCCTCCGGCTCGAGCGTCACCTCGACGGTGCGGCTGCCGATGACCATGTAGTGCGCGGTGAGGATCACGCCGTGCGGCGACACCAGCGTGCCGGTGCCGGCGCGGTCGGTGCCGAGGATCTCCGCCGAAGGGTGGCTCTCCGCGACCTGCGCGTGCAGGTGAACCGTCGCGGGGACGACCTTGCGCAGCAGGTGAACCGAGGCGTTCAAGAGGGTATCCCTCTCGTGCACACCTTCGCGCCGCTGCGCGCGATCCCGAATCGCATGTCCGTGCTGGAGCTCGACATCTCGACGTCGCCCGAAACCGTCTTCCGCGCGAACGGCGGCGGGAGCGGCGCTTTCTGGTTCGACGGTCCGGCCGACGGCGGGGCCACCTTTATGGGCTTCACCAGCAGCACGCAACTGCTGGTGCGCGCGGACGGGAGCACCGAGATCCACGACCACCGGGGCGCGCGCACCTCGCGCGGCGACGCGCTGCGCGCGATCGAGACCTTCGTCGCGGAAGGTCGCACACTCGATGCGCGCGGCACCGCGCCGCATACCGTCGGCTACCTCGCGTACGACCTCGTCGCACTGCTCGAGCCGCGCGTGCGGCCGCGCCGCGATCCGAGCGCCACGCTGCCGCTCGCCTGGCTCGCGCGCCACGACGCGGTCGTGGAGATGGCGCACGTCGCACGGCGCACCGGCGCGCGCCGCGTGCGCATCCATGCGGTCGACGCGGCGGCGGCAGAGCGCTGCGCGACCCTCGTTCGACGTTTCGGCGTCGCGACACAGACGCCGGACGCTCCCGCTCGATCGCAGATCTTCGAGCAGCCGGACGAGACACGACACGTGCGCGCGGTGCAGCGCGCTCTGGCCTACGTGGCGGCGGGCGACGTCTACCAGGTGAACCTCGCGCAGCGCTTCCGCGTACGCAGCGACCTGCCGCCGCGCGACGCCTTCCTGCGCCTGCGCGCCGCGCAGCCGGTGCCGTTCGCCGCCTACCTCGACTGCGGCGTGTTCTCCGTTCTGTGCGGTTCGCCGGAGCGCTTCCTGCGCGTCGACGGAGAGCGCATCGACACCGAGCCCATCAAGGGCACGCGACCGCGCGGGGACGACGCGGCGCGCGATCGCGAGCTGCGCGCAGCGCTGTGCGCGGACGCAAAGGAGCGCGCCGAGCACGTGATGGTGGTGGATCTCGAGCGCAACGATCTCGGCCGTGTGTGCACGGCCGGCTCGATCCACGTGCCGTCCTTGATGCGCATCGAATCGTTCGCGACGCTGCACCACATGGTCTCGACCGTGCGCGGAACGCTCCGCCCCGAGGTAGGACTCGTCGACGTGCTGCGCGCGGCGTTTCCGGGCGGCTCGATCACCGGCGCGCCGAAGATTCGCGCGGCGCAGGTGATCGCCGAGCTCGAGGACGCGCCGCGCGAGATCTACACCGGCGCGCTGTTCCGCTTTCGCGGGCCGCGCGACTTCGACTCCGCGATCGCGATTCGCACCGCGGTCGCGCGCGACGGCGTGTACACCTACCACGCCGGAGGAGGAATCGTGGCGGACTCCGATCCGGTGCGCGAGCACCGCGAGTGCCTGCTCAAGGCGCAGCCGTTCCTGCGTGCGCTCGACGTCGCGGACGCGGCGCTGCCGCGGGTGTCCGCATGAGCACGGCGCGCGTGTCGCGCGGACGGGACGTGGTCTGGGTGAACGGTCGCCTGCTGCCGGCGAGCCGCGCGACGCTGCCCATCTACGACCGCGGCTTTCTCTACGGCGACGCGGTGTTCGAGACGGTGCGCGCCTACGACGGACGGCTCTTCCTGTGGCCGCAGCATCAGCGACGCTTGACGGCGAGCCTGCGCGCGTTCCGCATCCCCGTGCCGCGTGCCGACCTCGCCGAGGCGGCGCGCCGCGTGATCGACGCGCGCGGCCTCGCCGATGCGGCGATCCGCATCACCGTGACGCGCGGCACGGGCGAAGGGCTGGTCGCGCCCCCCGGTCTCGTGCCGAACGTCGTGGTGATGGCGCGGCCGATCCCGGCCGATCTGCCCGAGCAGCGCGAGCAGGGCGTGGGCGTGCTGCTGCTGCCGTTCGGCCGTGGGCACGGCGGCATCACGGACGGGCACAAGACCAACGCGTACCTGAGCGCGGTGCTCGGCAAGACGCGCGCCGCAGAGCGACGGGCGTTCGAGGGGCTCTACGTCGAACGCGACGGCATGGTCAGCGAGGGGACGACGAGCAACGTCTTCGCGGTGCGCCGCGGCCGGCTCTTGACGCCACCGCTCGAGGCCGGCTGCCTGCCCGGCGTCACCCGTCAGGTGATCCTCCATCTGGCCGCGGAAGACGGCATTCCCTACGAGACCATGGCCCTGCAGGCCACGACGCTGCACGAGCTCGACGAGGTCTTCCTCACCGCGAGCACCCTGGAGGTGATGCCCGTGGTGCGCGTCGACCGGCAGCGCGTCGCGACCGGTAAGCCCGGCACCATCACGCGCCTCCTGCAGGACCGCTACGCGAGCTTCGTCCGCCGCACCCTGGCGCGCCGCCGTACTTGACGCCGAGCGCCGCGACCGAAGGGAGCGCGGCAGCCTCGGGCAAAGCCCCGCAACGCAACCGTCCGTCCAGCACCGCCCCCTCTGCGAAGGCGCAGCCGAGCGGCCGACCGAAGGGAGCGCGG
>JAIEPK010000041.1 GCA_019749875.1 Candidatus Binatia bacterium
CCGGCGCGTGCGGCGCTGGTCGAGCGCTGTCGCGCGCAGCTCGCAGCGAACGGCGCGTGCGAGCTGCCCGGCTTCGTGACGCCGGAAGCGACCGCGCGCATGGTCGCGGAGTCCGACACGCTGGTGCCGGTCGCGCACCACGCCGAGGGGCCGATCACGATCTACCTCGACGTCGCCGACCCGAGCCTGCCCGCGGATCACCCGCGGCGCTGGCTCGGACGCTCGTCGCTCGCGGCGGTGGCGTACGACCTCGTTCCGCGCGCGCACGCGCTGCGCGCGCTCTTCGAGTGGGATCCGCTGATGGCCTTCCTCGCCGACGTGCTCGGATACGAGCGCCTCTACCGCTACGCCGATCCGTTCGGCGCGCTCAACGTCGCGGTGATGCGCGACGGCGACGAGCTCGCCTGGCACTTCGACCAGACCGACTTCGTGGTCTCGATCGCGCTGCGCGACGCCGACGAGGGCGGCGACTTCGAGTACGCGCCGTACGTGCGCAGCGCCGACGACGAGCGCTACGACGACGTGCGCCGCGTCCTCGACGGCGACCCGTCGCGCGTCAAGCACGTGCCGATGACACCGGGCACGCTGCTGCTGTTCCAGGGACGGCACTCGCTGCACCGCGTGACGCCGATCCGCGGCGCGACGTCGCGGCTGGTGGCGCTGCTCGCGTACGACACCAGGCCGGGCACGGTCAGCAGCGACTTCCTGCGCCTCGCGCGCTACGGGCGCAACGTCCCGGTCGACGCCTGAGCGCGGCGTCTACAGCAGCTTGACCAGCGCCGAGACGGCGCCGATGCCGGCCATCATCATGCCGCCGAGGCGCATCGTCAGGCGGCGCTCGAGGTCGGCGAGCTTCGCGTCGAAGCGGGCCTCCTGCTCGGCGAAGCGCATGTCCATCTTGCGCTCGAGGTGCTCGAAGCGCTCGTCGATCCGTGCGAAGCGCTCGTCAATTCGTGCGAAGCGCTCGTCGATGTGCGCGAAGCGGGCCTCGATGCGCAGGTCCATCTCGCGAAGATCGGGGCGCGTGACGAGCGAGTCCACCATGACGGCTGCGAGCGCTTCGGCCTGACCTTCGGCCTGCTGCTCGGAGAAGCCAGCCTGGCGAAGCCGTCTCGCGTACGCAAGCGTGTCGAGCGCGATCACGGGCCCAGCATCGCTTGTCGCGCGCAGCCTCGGCATGGCAGCGATGGCCATTCGTCGCTGGACGCGGGGCAGTTCGCCCAGCGTGGGCGAGATCCCCCAGCCGCCTCGGGTCTGCCGTGCGCGAGACGGCCCGCGCCGTGGGGATTCCCGCACGGCGCCGCGGCACCGGGCTTGCTCGAGGGCTCGATCGCGACGGCGGCACGCGACGTGCCGCTCGACGACGCCCGATCATGCCCCGCCAGACGGCTCTTCTCCTCTTGCTGCTCGCGCTCGTCGTGCCGGCGGCGGCCCGTGCGGAGAACGCGACCTTCGAGAGCGGACAGGTGCGCCCGCTCGCGCTGTCCTCCGACGGCAATCGCCTCTACGTGGTCAACACGCCCGACGCCCGGCTCGAGATCTTCGCGGTCGACGAGCGTGGCCTGCAGCCGGTCGACAGTGTGCCCGTCGGCCTCGAGCCGGTCGCGGTCGCGGTGCGCGACGACGGCGAGGTCTGGGTCGTCAATCACCTGTCCGACAGCGTGTCGGTCGTCGACGTCGCATCGTCACCGCCGCGCGTGCGGCGGACGCTGCTGGTCGGCGACGAGCCGCGCGACGTCGTGTTCGCCGGACGGAGCCGCGGTCGGGCCTTCGTCACCACGGCGCACCGCGGCCAGAACCGGCCCGGCGATCCGCAGCTGACCACTCCCGGCGTGGGACGTGCCGACGTGTGGGTGTTCGACGCGTCCGAACCCGGCGCCGCGCTCGGCGGCACTCCGGAGACGATCGTCACGCTGTTCACCGACACGCCGCGCGCCCTCGCGGTGTCACCGGACGGCGCGACGGTCTACGCGGCGGGGTTCCACACCGGCAACCGCACCACCGCGATCCACGAGGGCCTGGTGTGCGACGGTGGTGCCAGCGCGCCGCCGTGCGACGTCAGCGGCCACCGCATGCCCGGCGGCCTGCCGGCGCCCAACGCGAACCGCGACGGCGTGGCACAGCCCGAGGTCGGGCTCATCGTCAAGCACGACGGCGTGCGCTGGCGCGACGGGATCGGCCGCGACTGGAGCAACGCGGTGCGCTTCACGCTGCCCGACCGCGACGTGTTCGCGATCGACGCGACGGCCGACCCGCCCACGGCACGACCGTATGCGAGCGGCGTCGGTACGATCCTGTTCGCGATGGTGGTCGACCCCGTGACCGGCAGGCTGCTGGTCGCGAACACCGAAGCGCGCAACGAGGTGCGCTTCGAGGGCCCCGGCACGACCGCGGGCTCGACGGTGCGCGGCCGCCTGCACGAGGCGCGCGTGACGGTCGTCGAGCGCGACGGCCGCGCGATCCCGCGGCGGCTCAACAAGCACGTCGACGACGCGCGCGTGCCGAGCCGAGCCGGGGTCGCGCAGCGCAGCCTCGCGACCCCGGTCGCGCTGGCGATCAGCGCCGACGGTGCCACGACGTACGTGGCGGCGTACGGCTCGAGCAAGATCGGCGTGTACGACACGCGGGCGCTGGTCGACGACTCGTTCGTGCCGGACGCGTCGCGCCAGATCGAGCTGCGCGGCGGCGGCCCGTCGGGGATCGCGCTCGACGAGGCACGCGGCCGCCTCTACGTGCTGACGCGCTTCGACGACGGCGTGTCGGTCGTCGACACGCGCGCTCGGGGCGAGATCGCGCACGTCGCGATGCACGATCCCGAGCCGGACGCCGTCAAGCACGGACGGCGCTTGCTCTACGACGCGCGCCGGTCGTCCAGCAACGGGGAAGCGTCGTGCGCCGCCTGTCACGTGTTCGGCGACACCGACGGCCTCGCCTGGGATCTCGGCAACCCCGACGCCCCCGTGGTCGAGAACCGCAATCCGCGCCACCCGGGCCTGCAGCAGAGTCCCGACTTCCACCCGATGAAGGGCCCGATGACGACGCAGACCCTGCGCGGCCTCGCGGGACAGGGCCCGCTGCACTGGCGCGGCGACCGCACCGGCGGACTCGATGCCCCGAGCACCGCGCCCGGCGGCGGCGCGTACGACGAGCGCGCGGGCATACTCAAGTTCGATGCGGCGTTCGTCGGCCTGCTCGGACGCGCCGAGCCGCTGCCCGAGGCCGACATGCAGGCGCTCGCGGACTTCGTGCTCGCGATCCGTCAGCCGCCGAACCCGATCCGCAACCTCGACGGCAGCTTGACGCCCGACCAGGCGGCGGGGCGGAAGTTCTTCTTCGAGTCCGATCCGTCGGACGTGAGCGGCCCGTGCGCCTTCTGCCACGTGGTCGACCCGGCACGCGGGCTCTACGGCACCGACGGCCACTCGGTGATCGTGCCCGAGGGAGCGATGAAGATCCCGGGTCTGCGCGCCGCGTACCAGAAGGTCGGCATGTTCGGCATGCCGCACGTTCCCGGCCGCCTCGCGCAGTTCGGCTTCAACGCGACCGACCACCGCGCGCAGGGCGAGCAGATCCGCGGCTTCGGCTTCACGCACGACGGCAGCGTCGACACGATCTACCGCTTCCTGCACACGCGCGGCTTCAACTTCAGCCGCGCGAACCGCGGCGGCTTCACGCTCGACGCGGCGGGCGACGAGAAGCGCCGTCAGGTCGAGCAGTACGTGCTCGCCTTCGACTCCGACCTCGCACCGATCGTCGGGCAGCAGGTGACGCTCGGTGATGGCGCGCTCGCGGAGCCGAGCGTCGCGGCGCGCATCGCACTCCTGATCGGGCGGGCGGAAGCCCGCGACTGCGACCTGATCGTGAAGGGCGTGCTCCACGGCCGGCAACGTGGCTGGCTGTACGATCCTGCCGCGCACGGCTTCCGCCCCGACCGCACGTCCGAGCCCGCGAGCGGCCTGGCGACGCTGCGCGCGCAGGCGGGACGGGCAGGGCAAGAGCGGACCTTCACTTGCGTGCCGGTCGGCTGGGGCATGCGGGAAGGCATCGATCGCGATGCGGACGGCGTGCTCGACGGCGACGAGACCCGCACGGCCCGCGCGCAAAGCGCCACGTCCGCCGCATGCCGGGCCGCTGCGATCG
>JAIEPK010000192.1 GCA_019749875.1 Candidatus Binatia bacterium
AGCAGCCGCGCTTCGGTGCCGACCTGCGCGCCGAGCGGCGCCGGCTGCCGTGGCCGCGGGTCGCGCGGCGGCGACGCTGGCTGCTCGCGTTCCTCGTCCTGATCCCGAGCGTCATCGCGAGCGGCTTCATGGTCAACGTGCTGCCCGATCAGGGCCGCACGCCGCTGGAAGTCGCGATCGTCCTCCTGTTCGGCGCGCTCTTCGGCTGGATCTCGATCGGCTTCTGGACCGCGACGCTGGGCTTCTTCACGCTGGTGGGACGCCGCGACCGCTTCGCGATCACCAACGGCATCGTCGAGAACCCCGATGCGCCGATCGCGCCCGAGGCGCGTACGGCGATCGTCATGCCGATCTGCGAGGAGCCGGTCGAGCGCGTGTTCGCCGGCCTGAAGGCCATTCGTCGCTCGCTCGAGCGCGCCGGCGTGCTCGAGCACTTCCACTTCTTCGTCCTGAGCGACACGCAGACCGTCGAGACCGCGGCGCGCGAGGAGGCCGCGTGGGCCACGTGGTGCCGGGACGAGAAGGCGTTCGACGCGATCTTCTACCGGCGCCGGAAGGTCCGGCTGAAGCGCAAGAGCGGCAACGTCGCCGACTTCTGCCGCCGCTGGGGACGCAAGTACCGCTACATGATCATGCTCGACGCCGACAGCATCATGTCGGGGCCGACGCTCGCGCACATGGTGCGCATGATGGAGCAGAACCCGAAGGTCGGGCTGATCCAGACCGTGCCGACTGCCGTCAATCGCAGGTCGCTGCTCGCGCGCGTGCAGCAGTTCGCGAGCCGCGTGTACGGGCCGATGTTCGCGGCGGGCCTGCACTTCTGGCAGCTCGGCGACGGCCAGTACTGGGGCCACAACGCGATCATCCGCATCGCCCCGTTCATGGCGAACTGCGGCCTGCCGCGCCTGCCGGGCAAGCCGCCGCTCGGTGGCGAGATCATGAGCCACGACTTCGTCGAGGCAGCGCTGCTCGGCCGCGCGGGCTGGGAGCTGTGGCTCGCGTTCGATCTGCCCGACTCGTTCGAGGAGGTGCCGTCGACGCTGCTCGAGGAGATGGGGCGCGACCGGCGCTGGTGCCAGGGCAACCTGCAGCACCTCCGTCTGCTGTTCAGCGAGGGCCTGTTCGGCGCGCACCGCGCGCTGTTCGTGAACGGCGTGCTGTCGTACGTCTCGGCGATGCTGTGGTTCGCGTTCCTGGTGCTGAGCACCGTCGAGGCGATCGAGATCGTGCTGCGCGAGCCGAACTACTTCCCGGACGGTCCGAGCCTGTTTCCCGACTGGCCGATCTGGCGTCCGGACTGGGCGTTCTCGCTGATGGCGGTGACGGCGGCGATCCTCTTCCTGCCGAAGTTCCTCAGCGTGCTGCTGCTCATCGTCAAGCGCGAGGGCGTGCGGCCGTTCGGCGGTGCAGTGCGGCTGCTCGCGAGCATCGTCGTCGAGACGCTGCTCGGCAGCCTGCTGGCACCCATCCGCATGGTCTTCCACACCCGCTTCGTGGTGCAGAACCTGCTCGGCCGGACGGTCTCGTGGACCTCGCAGGGCCGCGACGACAACCAGACCGGCTGGGGCGAGGCGCTGCGCAAGCACGGCTTCGACACGCTGTTCGCGACCGTCTGGGGGCTCGGCCTCTACTGGCTGAACCCGGACTACTTCTGGTGGGTCACGCCGATCATCGGCGCGCTGCTGGTGTCGATCCCGCTGTCGGTGGTGTCGAGCCGCGTGAGCGTCGGCGACGCGGCACGGCGCATGGGCTTGTTCGTGATCCCCGAGGAGATCCATCCGCCGCAGGAGCTGCGCGACCTCGCCGCGATCCACGAGCACGACCTCGCGGCCCAGGCGACGCTGCCGCGCCCGCAGCAGAACGGTCTCGTGCGCGCCGTGGTCGATCCGTACGTCAATGCGCTGCACCGCGCGCTGCTGCGGCGTCCGCGGAACGTCCGCGCGACGGTGCGCGCGGCGCGTCTCGCACTGGTCGAGCGGCTGCTCGCGAAGGGCACCGCCGCGCTCGCGCCGCGCGAGCAGCGGATCGTGTTCAACGATCCCGACTCCGTCGACCGGCTGCACGCCGAGGTGTGGCAGCTCCCTGGACATCTGCCGGGACCGGCCGAGGAATGACCCGCGCGCACCGCGCCGCGGACGACCACGATCACGCGTCCGCGCCGACGGCGTACTGGGACGCGGTGGCGCGCGCCAACGACGCGACCCGCGCGCCGCTGTGGCGCCGGCATGCCGATCTCGCGACGCGCGCGCTGCTCGAGCGCTGGCTGCCGGTCGGACGGCCGCGCCGCCTCTTGAAGACCGATCTCTACGACGAGACCTGCAGCGAAGGCCTGGTCGCGACGCTCGCTGCGCGCGCGGACCGCGTGATCGGCATCGACGTCTCGCCGGTGATCGCCGCGAGCGCGCGAGGGCGCAGCGGCGTGCGAGCCGTCGCGGGCGACGTGCGCCGTCTGCCGTTCCGCTCCGGCGCGTTCGACGTGGTGGTGTCGAACTCGACCCTCGACCACTTCGCCGACCACGCGCAGATCGCGGCGGCCTTGCACGAGATCGAGCGCGTGCTGGCGGACGACGGCGTGCTGATCGTGACGCTCGACAACCCGAGCCATCCGCTGCTGCGCGTACGCAACACGCTGTCCCCGCTGCTGCGCCGCGTTGGTCTGGTCCCCTACGCGGTGGGTGCGACGCACGGCCGCGACGGGCTCGAGCGCGCGCTCGTCGATGGCGGGTTCGTCGTCGCGGAGCTCTCCGCGGTGCATCACTTTCCGCGTCTCGCGCTGGTCGGTGCGGAGCGCGTCTTCGGATCGCGGGTCGCCGGTCGGCTGCTCCGCACCGCGTGCGCGGCGGAGGCGCTCACGCACCTTCCCACCCGCTGGTGGACGGGGCAGTACGTCGCCGCGCTGGCGCGTCCGCGACGCGGCCGCACGGCGTGATGCTTCCGGCCGCCGGCCGCACGGCGTGATTCCTTCGACCGCCGGCCGCACCGCGTGATCTCTCCGCGACGCGGCCGCGGCGCGTGATCGCCGCGCGTCGGCGGGGAACGCACGTCCCGGGTTCGTCGCGCAGCGCGCTGGCGGACGCCGCACCTCAAGCCGCGGCGCGCGCGCGCCGAAAGCTCCTGCGGGTGGACCGTGCCCGCGAGCACCAGACGACCTCTGGGCGGACGCGCGCCCCGCGAGATCGACACGTGCCGCCAGCGACCGACAGCCCGACCGGGCCGAGCGCCGACCTGATCGGCAAGACCATCAAGGGCCGCTATCGCGTCGTCCGGCTGCTCGGCCGCGGCGCGATGGGCAACGTCTATGAGGTCCTGCACGAGCGCCTGCGCAGCTCGTTCGCGCTCAAGCAGCTGCGCGCCGACCTCGCGAACGAGCCCGAGATCGTGTCGCGCTTCCGCCATGAAGCGGAGATCATGGCGCGGCTGTCGCACCCCAACGTCGCGCGCGTGTTCGACATCGACGCCGAGCCCGAGGTCGGCTCCTGGATGGCGATGGAGCTCGTGCACGGCGAGGATCTCGGCGCCGTCATGCGGCGCACCGGCCGGCTGCCGCTCGGCGAAGCGGTGCGCATCGGATTCCAGATCGCGACCGCGCTCGACTGCGCGCACAAGGCCGGGCTCGTGCACCGCGACATCAAGCCTGCGAACGTCCTGATCGAGGCGGGCACGCTGCGCGCCGTGCTCACCGACTTCGGCATCGCCAAGTCGCGCGTGCCCGACGAGGCCGACGCCGCGACACGCACCGGCGTGTTCCTCGGCACCTACCGCTACTCGTCGCCCGAGCAGCTGCGCAACCTGCGCGGCGTCGCGATCGACGCGCGCGCCGACGTCTACTCGCTCGGCGTGGTGCTCTACGAGATGGTGTCGGGGAACAAGTTCCTCGCCGGGCTCAGCGAGAGCGACGTGCTGAGCGAGGTCGGCTTCAACGCGGCGTGGCGTCCGACGCTCACGTACGACGAGCCGCCGCCGGTCGAGCTGGTCGATCTGATCGCGCACTGTCTCGCGCCGGACCGTGACCAGCGGATCCCCAGCGCCGGCGTGGTCGCCGAGAAGCTCGCCGCGATCGCGGCCGCGCTGCCCGCGTCGGACGGCGCGCTGCCGCCGCTGGTGGTGTTGCCGCGCAACGCCGGCGACGCCGCGGCACCATCGCTTGCCGCGGAGGA
>JAIEPK010000132.1 GCA_019749875.1 Candidatus Binatia bacterium
CGACGACGCGCGCACGGCGGGCGGCGCGACGCGCACCGGGATCGCGCGTGGCACCGTGCGCGACCCCGGCGGCGCGTCGTTCATCCCGCTGAGCGCGGTCGCGCGCATCGAGCAGACGGAAGGCCCGAACCAGATCTCGCGCGAGAACGGCAAGCGCCGCGTGGTCGTGACCGCGAACGTCCGCGGGCGCGACCTCGGCTCGTTCGTCGCGGAGGCGCAGCAGTCGATCGCGCGCGACGTGCGCATCCCGCCCGGCTACTGGATCACCTGGGGCGGGCAGTTCGAGCAGCTGGTGTCGGCGACGCGCCGCCTGCAGATCGTCGTGCCGGTGGCCCTGCTGCTGATCTTCGCCCTGCTGTTCGCGACGTTCCGCTCGGTCAAGAACGCGCTGCTGGTGTTCACCGGCGTGCCGATGGCGCTCACCGGCGGCGTCCTCGCGCTGTGGCTGCGCGACATCCCGCTGTCGATCTCGGCCGGCGTCGGCTTCATCGCGCTCTCCGGCGTCGCCGTGCTGAACGGTCTGGTGATGATCACCTTCTTCGAGAAGCTGCGCCGCGACGGCATGCCGCTCGACGAGGCGATCGCGGAGGGCGCGCTCGGACGCCTGCGGCCCGTGCTGATGACGGCGCTGGTCGCGGCGCTCGGCTTCGTGCCGATGGCGCTCGCGGTCGACACCGGCGCCGAAGTCCAGCGGCCGCTCGCGACGGTGGTGATCGGCGGCATCCTGTCGTCGACCGCGCTGACGCTGCTGGTGCTGCCGGGCCTCTACCGGATGTTCCAGGGAGGCGACGCGGTGCGCGCGACGGCGCGGACGGCGCGGCCACTCGCCGGGACCGCGGTCCTTCTCGCGCTGACGCTCGCGCTCGCCGGCTGCGACACCAAGCGGGGCAGCGTCAAGGACTTCTCGATCACCGCCGCGCCGGCCGACGTCCCGCTCGGCGAGGGCCGCGTGACCAAGATGTGGGCCTACGACGGCACGGTGCCGGGCCCGACGCTGCGCGTGCGCCTCGGCGACACCGTGCGCGTGCGCTTCACGAATCACCTGCCGCAGCCGACGACGATCCACTGGCACGGGGTGCGCGTGCCGAACGCGATGGACGGCGTGCCCGGCGTGACGCAGCCGCCCGTCCAGCCCGGCGCGTCGTTCACCTACGAGTTCACGCCGAAGGACGCGGGCACGTTCTGGTTCCATCCGCACGTGCGTGCGAGCGAGCAGGTCGAGCGCGGGCTCTACGGCGTGCTGATCGTCGAGGACGCCGCGCCGCCGAAGTTCGCGCGCGACGAGACCTGGGTGCTGGACGACGTCCTGCTCGGCCCCGACGGCGAGATCTACCCGGAGTTCGATACGCGCCACGACCTCGCGCACGACGGCCGCTGGGGCAACCTCGTGCTGGTGAACGGACGCAGCACGCCGGAGCTCGGGCTGGCACCCGGCGAGCACGTTCGGCTGCGCCTGCTCAACACCTCGAACGGACGCGTGCTGAAGCCGGACTTCGGCGCGCTCGACGCGCGCGTGATCGCGGTCGACGGTCAGTACGTCGAGAAGCCGTTCCCGATCGGCAGCTTCGAGATGGCGCCCGGCAACCGCGTCGATCTGGACCTGTCGGCGCCGCCGTCGCTCGCGGGCTCGCGCATCACCGTCAAGGACCGCTTCACGCGGCGCGAGATCGAGCTCGCGACGATCGTGGTCGGCGAGCAGGCGATCGCGAACGCCGACGTCGCCGTCCCGGCGGCGAAACGGCTCGCGCCCGACTTCCCGGCGGCGAGCGCCGATCCGCCGCGTCTCGAGCTGCACCTGAACGCGGTCGCGGGCGGACCGCTCGGCATCCAGTGGACGATCAACGGCGAGGCCATGGATCGTGACCACCACGAGCACGCGCACACGCGCTACCCCTTGCCGCTGAACGAGCCGAGCCGCGTGCGCTTCGTGAACGAGTCGTACCGGCTCCATCCGATGCACCTGCACGGCATGTTCTTCCGCGTGCTGGCGCGCAACGGCGCGCCGGTCGACGAGCCGTTCACCCGCGACACGGTGCTGGTGCATCCGCAGGAGACGGTGGACGTCGTGACGGTGCCGGCGGATCCGGGCGTGTGGATGGCGCACTGCCACGTGCTCGAGCACGCGGAGTCGGGAATGATGACGCTGCTCGAGGTGCGTTGAGCGAGCGGCGGCGCGGCGTCGGACGGATCGGCCGAGCTCGCGCACCGCGCCGCGAGCTCGGCGCGGCCGTCAGATGGAACGCCCTGCGGGCTCCATCCTTCGTGGCCGGCGAAGCCGGCGCGGACGTCAGTCCCAGCCCAGCGCCTGCGCCATCGCGTGGTAGATGAAATTCTGCTCCTGCGTGCCGTGGAACGCGGGCGCGCCCGGACCGCGCGCCCAGATGCCGACGTCTTCGCCGCCGTGCGTCTCGCTGCCGAGCGCGATGGTCGACTCCTCGAGGTAGTCGGGTGAGGTCACGTCGACGGTCGAGAGGTCCGGCCGGCCCTGGGTGATGCCCTCGTACGACTTCGGCAGGTGCGGAAAGTGCTTGACGCCGGCCGGCTGAGCGTCCGACTTGCCGGTGTAGCCCGGACCGTTCGCGTAGTTGAGCGTCGTGTAGGGGCGCCCCGTCAAGTCGGGCGCCGGCTGGTCGCTGACCTTGTCTTCGCCGAGCGCGCCGACGACCAGGCCGAGGATCGGATTGCCGCGCTTCGGATAGCCCGAGATGGTCAGCGTGTGGCTGTGGTCCGCGGTGACGACGATCAGCGTGTCGGCGGGGTTCGTACGCTCGAGCGCGAGCTGCACCGCGTCGGCGAAGCCGATGGTCTCGTCGAGGGCGCGATACGCGTTGCCGGCGTGGTGGCCGTGGTCGATGCGGCCGCCCTCGACGAGCAGGAAGTAGCCCTCGGGGGCGCGCTGCAGGACGTCGAGCGCCTTGGCGGTCATCTGTGCGAGCGTCGGCTCGCCGCCGGGATCCTTCGCGCGGTCGGCGTTGAACTGCATGTGGCCGGGGTCGAACAGCCCGAGGATCTTGGGCGCCGTCTTGCCGTCGACCTGCTCGAGTTGCGCCGCGTTCCAGGCGTACTCGCCGCCGGGATTCTTCTTCTGCCATTCCGCGACCAGATCGCGGCCGTCGAGCCGCGTGCCCTTCACGTCGGGGCGCTCGGGATCGGCCCGGTCCGCGGGCAGGAAGAAGGCGCGGCCGCCGCCCAGCACGACCTCGGGGCCGTTGCCGTGCGCCTGCTCGATCAGCTGGCGCGCGATGTCCGGGAAGCCGGCCTGGCGCGCGGCGTCGGACAGCTTCGCGTCGCCCTCCCAGTTGCGCTCGGGCGTGTGCGCGTAGGTGCCGGCGGGTGTCGCATGGGTGACCGTGGTGGTCGTGACCACCCCGGTCCACAGGCCTCGGTCCTCGGCCTGCTCGAGGATCGTCGGCACGCTGCCCGCGGCCGCCGCGGCGAAGTCGCCGCGCGGTACGGTCTCGTCGATACCGAGCACGCCCATCCTGGTCTTGACGCCGGTGGTCATCGCGCTGATCGTGCCGGCGGAGTCCGGGACCTGGAAATCGGTGTTGTACGTCTTCGACAGCGCCGTGAACGGCAGCGTCTCGAAGGACAGCCGGTTCTCCTCGCCGGTCTTGCCGGCGCGCTGGCCTGCGAGGATGCGCGCCGCGGTCACGGTCGCGATGCCCATGCCGTCGCCGACGAAGAGGATCACGTTCTTCGCCCGGCCCTTGACGCCGCTCTCGTCGCGGGCACGCTCGGCCGCGGCGTGCCCGGCCTTCCACCACGGGTTCGCGTGCGGATCGGCGGCGCGGGCGGGGACCGCGAGCATCGTGACGGCGACCAGCGACAGGACGAGCGAGTGGACGACGAGCGCGGGCGCGACGGTCGGACGGTTCATCAGGGCAACATACACCACGGCGGTGCCGGTGCGCCCGCGGCGCGGAAGCGGCCGCGCCGGCCGCTCGCGCGACCGCGGTCCTCGTCGACGCGTCCACCGAAGTGGGTGCAGAGCACGCTCTCGTGGCCGACCTCGAGCGCGACGACGACGGCCCCCTGGCTCGCGGCGTCGAGCGGGAAGCCGTCGCTGCCGCCGCACTTGACGCTCAGCTTGCCGGCCGCGAGATCGGCGGCGAAGCACGGCCCGCCGCTGCGCGCGCGGTCGCGGTAGCGGTAGCCGCGCGCGGCGGGC
>JAIEPK010000131.1 GCA_019749875.1 Candidatus Binatia bacterium
GCGGTCGCGGCCGTGTCGGCGGCTCAGCCGCGACGGCGTTCGTCGCGGTGTGCGCGCGCGAGCGCGGCGAGCGCCGCAGATCCCGCGTCGCCGCGTGCCGCGAGCCCGTCGATCACGCCGTCCTGATCCGCCTCGGGACGGTTCTGCCCGAGCTTCCACTTGCCCTCGAGCCGGGCGATCTCGATCTCGACGCCGACGATGCCGCGCAGGACGGCGTCGAGGAACGCCTCCGGTGCGTCGGTCGGGCGCCACGGGTTCGGGAAGGTCGCCTCCTCGCGCTCGGTGAGCCGCGTGATCAGCGCGCGCAGCCACTCGACGTCGTCGATCAGCCGCAGCGTGCCGTACGCGTGCACGGCGGCGTAGTTCCAGGTCGGCACGACCTTTCCGTGCTCCGCCTTCGACGGGTACCAGGACGGCGAGATGTACGCGTTCGGCCCGACGAAGACCGCGAGCGCGTCCACCGGCGAGGTCGTGATGCGCGCGTGCGGATTCGGGCGCGCGAAGTGTCCGCGCAGGGTTCCGTACGGCGTGCGATCCAGGTCCCACAGCAGCGGCAGGTGCGTCGCGATCAGACCGTCGTCCGCGAGCGACACCAGCGTCGCGAACGGATGCTCGCGCACCAAAGCGGCGAGGACTTCGATGCGATCCTCGGTGAAGTGGCTCGGTCGGTACATGCGCGAATGCGTTCGGGGTGGTCCGGAGCGTTCCCGGGCCGACCATCGGCCGAGATCGTAGCCCTTCGACGGTTGCTGCGGAAGCCGCGCTCCACGGACGTCGTCACGGTGGCACGGCCGACAAATCCTGCGATCGACCGTGTGCGCGGTTCGGGACGCGTCAGGACGCGGTCGAGGGCGACGCCGGTACCGCGGCGAGCCGACGCCCCGACGGACGCCGCGCTGCGAACGCGCGCTCCATCTCGGCGACGATGTCGCGCGCAGCCTTCACCGGGTCGTCCGCCTGGATGATCGGCCGCGCGACCACCAGGTAGTCGGCACCCGCGCGGATCGCCTCGGCCGGCGTCATGACGCGCTTCTGGTCGTCCCAGCCGGCTTCCTTCGGACGGACACCGGGAGTCACGATCAGGAAGTCGGGTCCGCAGGCGCGACGGATGCGCGCGATCTCGTGCGGCGACGCGACCACGCCGTCCATCTTCGCGTCACGCGCGAGACGTGCGAGCCGCACCACCTGCGACTCCGGCCCCGCCTGCACGCCGACCAGCTTCAGGTCGTCGCGCGACAGACTCGTCAGCACGGTCACCGCGAGCAGCTTCGGCTTCGCGAGCCCTTCCGTGCGACACGCGGTGGCGACCTCGTCGACGGTGGCGCGCATCATTTCGAACGATCCCGAAGCGTGGACGTTGAACATCCAGACGCCCAGTCGGGTCGCTTCGACACCGGCGCGCGCGACGGTGCGCGGAATGTCGTGGAACTTGAGGTCGAGGAACACGCGCTCGCCGTGCTCCTGGATCATCTGCACGACCGCCGGACCGGCGGCGAGGAAGAGCTGCTTTCCGACCTTGAAGGCGCCGACTTCGCCGCGCAGCTTCTCGACCAGCGTCTTCGCCTCGTCGAAGGTCGAGACGTCGAGCCCGACGATGAGCCGCGAGCGCACGCCCGCTTTCTGTGACGCCGCGGTGTGCGTCTTCTGCCTCACGCGATGCGGCCCGACTCGCGCACGATCTTCGTCACGTGCGCCGCTGCGTCGGCGACGGACAGCTCGTGGTTGGTCTTCTCGCGGCGCTCGCGCAGCTCGACGACGCCCTTCGCGAGCCCCTTCTGTCCGACCGTCAAGCGCAAGCTGAAGCCGATCAGGTCGGCATCCTTGAACTTGACGCCGGGACGCTCGTCGCGGTCGTCGATCAGCGCTTCCACGCCCTGCGCGCGCAGGTCGCCGTAGAGCTTCTCGGCGGCCTCGCGGACCGGCTCGTCGGTGACCGAGGTCGGCACGACCTCGACCGGGAAGGGCGAGAGTGCGAGCGGCCAGATGATGCCGTCCTTGTCGTGGTTCTGCTCGACGGCGGCGGCGACGGTGCGCGACACGCCGATGCCGTACGTGCCCATCTCGATCGGGTGCTCCTGGCCGCCCGCATCGAGGAACGTGGCACCGAGAGGCTTCGAGTACTTCGTGCCGAGGTAGAAGACCTGCCCGACCTCGATGCCGCGGTGCTCCTCGAAGGTGCCCTTGCCGCAGCGTGGGCACGGATCGCCGGCGTTTGCTTGACGAAGGTCGGCGAAGGTCACGCCCTTGCCGAAGTCGCGTCCGTGCTCGACGCCGACCAGGTGCTCGTCCTCGCGGTTCGCGCCGGTCACCGCGCCACGGATGCCGTTCAGCGCGTGGTCCGCGACGATGCGCGCCTCGAGGCCGACCGGTCCCGCGAAGCCGACCGACGCGC
The DNA here is from genome assembly GCA_019749875.1 of Candidatus Binatia bacterium. Classification (GTDB taxonomy): domain Bacteria; phylum Desulfobacterota; class Binatia; order UBA12015; family UBA12015; genus VGTK01. The sequence goes on from JAIEPK010000131.1 coordinate 2,393, forward strand.
CGGTCGTGCGGTGCACGGTCTCGGCGTCCGCGAGCGCGACCCACTGGGCGCCGAGCGCGATCTTGAGCTTCGCCTCGGAGATCTGGTGGTCGCCGCGCACCAGTGCGACGATCGCGCCGCCGTCGTCGGTCGCGAACACCAGCGTCTTGATGAAGCGGTCCGGCGACATGCCGAGGAAGCCGGAGACCTCCTCGATGGTCCGCTGTCCCGGCGTCGCGACGCGCTCGAGGGCGCGGCTCTGCGCCTGCTGCGCGTGCGCGCGGCCGGCGTCGGGCGGCAGCTCGGCCTTCTCGACGTTCGCCGCGTAGCTGCAGCTCGTGCAGGCGACGATCGCGTCTTCACCGGAGTCGGCGAGCACCTGGAACTCGTGGCTCATGCTGCCGCCGATGGCACCCGTATCGGCCTCGACGGCTCGAAACCGCAGCCCGCAGCGATCGAAGATGCGCTCGTAAGTCTCGTACATGTGCCGGTACTCGCGCTCGCAGTCGGCGCGGTCGGCGTGGAACGAGTAGCCGTCCTTCATCAGGAACTCGCGGCCGCGCATCAGGCCGAAGCGCGGCCGGATCTCGTCCCGGAACTTGGTCTGGATCTGGTAGAGATTCTTCGGCAGGTCGCGGTACGAGCGCACCGTCTTGCGCACGATGTCGGTCACGACCTCCTCGTGCGTCGGGCCGAAGCAGAAGTCGCGGTCGTTGCGATCCTGGATGCGCAGCAGCTCCTTGCCGTAGCGCTCCCAGCGGCCGCTCTCCTGCCACAGCTCGGCGGGACAGACCGCCGGCATCAGGATCTCCTGGCAGCCGGCCGCGTCGAGCTCGGCGCGAACGATGCGCTCGACGTTGCGCAGGACGCGCAGCCCGAGCGGCAGGTAGTCGTAGATGCCGCGCGCGACTTGACGGATCATCGCCGCGCGCACGAGCAGCTTGTGGCTCACGACCTCGGCGTCGGCGGGGTCGTCCTTCAGGGTGGGGACCAGCAGCTGGGTGAAGCGCACCGCTGGCCTCTACCTCGCACCCGGCGCGCTTTCCAGCGACGTCGGACGCGCGCGCACGGTCACGGTGCGGCAGGCTCCTCGGGCAGCCACCAGCGCTCGAGCGCGAGCTCGAGCGCGTCGAACGGCGCCGCGCGCACGACCTCGTCGGCCGCGTGCACGGCCTCGAGCGTCCACAGGCGGTCGCCGAGATGGTAGATCTCGAGCGTCCGCACGAGCGGATCGACGATCCAGAGGTGCGCGACGCCCTCGCGCGCGTACACGCGCATCTTGCGGCTGCGGTCGAGACGCCCGGTCGACGGCGAGACGATCTCGCAGATCCAGTCGGGTGCCAGCTCGAAGAACGGCACGTCGCGCAGCACCGGCAGCCGCGCGCGCCTCCAGCCCGCCCAGTCGGGGACCACGACGTCGTCCCCGAAGTGCAGCTCCGGCTCCACGAGGATCCACCAGCCACCAGGCATACCCGGCGTGCCGGGAGCGCAGTGGAACGGGCCGACGATGTCTCCCCCTAGCAGCGACGCGGCGTGCGCATGCGGCGACGCCGGACGCGGCGAAACGAACAGCTCGCCGTCGATGAGCTCCGCGACCTTCGTGTCCGGGACCTGCATCAGGTCCTCGTACGTCGCGCGGCGTGACGCTCCGACCATGACGGGACGCGTAGCACAGTCATGTCGCGCGACGGAGCAACGGCGATGCCCGCGCGCCGGCGTCCGCGGAGCCTCGCCGTGGGGCGCGCACGAAGCGTCGCGTTGCGTGGCGGCGTTGCGGCGGCGTTGCGAGCGCAACGTGCCCCGGTGT
>JAIEPK010000440.1 GCA_019749875.1 Candidatus Binatia bacterium
GACGATCAGCGCGGCCGCAGCGCAGACCGGCCACGCGCCGCGCGCGTGCCCGCGGCCGTGGCGCAAGGCCGCGAAGCCGTGCGCGGTCAGCACCGACAGCGCCGTCATGTACACGAACAGGATGCGGTCCGGCCGCGAGTAGCGGAAGCCGGGCAGCACCGCGTAGGCGACGTCGATCAGCGGCGTGCCGAGGATCACGCCCAGGGCGAAGAGCGCGAGCCCCGCGAACAGCAGTACGTCGCGCCGTCTCGGCGCGCGCAGCACCGCGACGATCGCGAGCACCGGCGGCACGAGGCCGGTGTAGACGTTCTCGCCGCTGAAGTTCAGCGCCCAGATGCGCTCGCGCGACGTGATGCCGTCGACGAGCTGCGCCTTGTCCGGGAACCAGTAGTCCATCTCGATCGGGTGTCCGAACAGGTCGGGCACGAGTGCCTGCAGGAGACCGGTCACGGGCATCGAGGCCTTGCGGTACGCCGCGAGCGGGATGCTGCCGCGCGCCGAGCTCGCCATCAGCTCGAGGAACGGCAGGACCTGGTAGCCGGTGAGCGCCACGCCGAGCACCACCAGCGCGCCGAACGCGGCGATGCGCGTGAAGAGACGCGACCAGAACGCCGCGCCGTGCCGTGGATGCGTGCCGATCGTGTCGAGCAGCAGCAGGACGCCGGCCATCGTCAAGCACAGCGAGGTGATCTGCGGGTGGCCGCCGAGCACGCTGAGCGCCGTCGCGACGGTGACCGCCCAGCCGCGGCGCAGGCCGCCGCGGGCGACTCGCGCCGCGCCGAGCAGCAGCAACGGCAGCCAGGTGCCGCTGAACACGTAGCTCGGTGCGCTGACGCGGATCAGGAACATGCCGTTCAGCTCGAACGCTGCGGCACCGAGGAACGCCGCGTCGTCGGCGAGGCCGCGCGAGCGCAGGAAGGCGAACATGAAGCAGCCCGCGAGTGCCAGGTGCAGCAGGATGCTGAAGCCCATGCCCGAGACGGGCTCGATCAGGTCGAACGGCGTGCTCCCCGGGTAGAGCACGTTGTTCTGGATCATCGCGAGGTGCGGGTATCCCGCGAACACCGCCGAGTTCCAGAACGGGATCTCGCCGTGGCGCAGCATCGCGCCGTTGTAGAGCCGTGCCGGCCACGTGAAGATCAGCGTGTCCATCATCAGGCCGTTCGACGGCACCGCGGCGGACTCCGCGCTCGCGTCGCCGAACCACGGCGCGATGGTGGCGGGGTTGGTGGGCAGCAGGACGCGCCCCTGCAGGAGCAGCTGCCAGCCGAAGAGTGCCGCGATCAGCACGAAGCCGAAGTACGGCCCGCGCGGTCGCCGCCGCGCGTGCGCGATGCGCGGGGCTCCGTCGGTGCTGCCTTCGGCGGCGGGTGCGACGGTCATCTCCACCCCGCGGCGCGCCCGTGCCCCGCTCGCTCCGCGCCCGCGATCACTCGACGTAGCCGAGCGCCTTCAGCGCCGCCTTCTGCTGATCGCTGAGCGGCTGCTCGGGGGCGCCCATCCGGCTCTTGCCGAGCGTCGCGTCGATCGGCGCACGCAACGCCGCGAGCTCGGCCGGCGGGCTGGCGATCAGGTTCCGGGTCTCGCCGGGATCGCTCGCGACGTCGTACAGCTCCTCGGAGCCGTCCTTGGAGTTGACGATGAATCGCAGCGGACCGCGACGCACGCTGAACTGCGTGCCGATCTGCTGCTCCAGCTTGTCGGTGCCGTAGCCGCCGAGGGAGACGATGGCGGCCGCCGGGTCGAGAGGCGTCCGCAAGAGATTGCGGCCCTGGAACGCCGGCGGGATCGGCACGCGGAGCAGCGCGAGCAGCGTGGGCGCGAGATCCAGCGACGACAGCGGCCGCGTGCGCTCGATCGCATCGAGACGCCGCTCGCCGCGCGGCTCGCGGATCACCAGCGGGATGCGCACGGTCTCGTCGTAGGTGATCACGCCGTGCGAGAAGTAGTGACGGTGGCCAGGCTCGGCGAGCGTCTCGCCGTGGTCGGCGGTGATCGCGAGCAGCGTGTCCGTCGCGAGCCCGTCGGCGGCGAGGGTCTTCACCAGCGTGCCCAGAGCGGCGTCCATGAAGCGGATCTCGGCGTCGTAGCGTGCGACGTAGTAGCGCGGGTCGGTGCTGCCGCCGAGCGCCTGGTAGTGCGGGATCGTGCCGGGCTGCCAGTCGGCGTCGGAGAGCGGGATCGAGCTCTCGATCGAGCCGTAGTAGGCGTCGCCGACGTAGCGGTCGGGATCGACCGGTGCGGCGTACGGGCCGTGCGGATCGATGAGGTGGATCCACACGAAGAACGGCCGGTCCTTCGGTGCGGCCGCGATCCATTCGAGCGCCGCCGCGACGGTCTGGTCCGCCGGCCGCTCGTAACGCTCCTGACGGTTCTGCTCCTTCGTGGTGAGCTCGTCGTCGAAGTGGTCGAAGTGGTCCTGCAGCTTCGACTTCCGGCCGACCACGACGCTCGAGACGAAGCCCGCCGTCGCGTAGCCCGCGCCGTGCAGAGCGCTCATGATCGACGCAACGTCCGTCGGGAAGTGCTGGCTGTTCGCCGTGACGCCGGTGTCCTTCGGCGGCAGCGAGGTGAACAGCGACGCGTGCGCGGCACCGGTGGTCGCGGACTGCGAGAAGCAGGCCGGGAACCACGTGCCCTCGCGCGCCAGCGCGTCGAGGTTCGGCGAGGTGTCGCGCGGATAGCCGGCGAAGCCGAGGTGGTCCGCGCGCAGCGTGTCGACCGTGACCAGGATCAGGTTCGGCTGGCTGCGCGCTGCCGGTGCGAGCGCGATGCCCGCGACCAGCGCACCGATGGCGAGGACGGCGAGCGCCGCGCGCAGCGGCCCTCTCATTGCACGTAGCCCAGCGCCTCGAGCTTGCGCGCGTCTTCCTCGCTGACGGTACGCGTGGTCTTCTCCGCGGCGGGCGTGGCGGCGAGGATCTTCTCGAGGCGCGCCGCCATCGCGTCGCGCTCGGCGGTCTTCGCGTCGGCGAGATTGGTCTTCTCGTGCGGATCGCTCTTCAGGTCGTAGAGCTCGACGGTGTTCTCGTCCTTTGCGACGATGTATTTCCAGTCGCCGACGCGGAGCCCGTGCTTGACGCCCTTGACGGTGACATCCTTCTCCTTGCCGCGCGCGTAGTGGCGGCGCTGCAGCAGGATCGGGCGCTGCGGGTCGAGCTTCGCGCCGCCCGTCAGTGCGGGCGCGAGGCTGATGCCTTCCACCGCCGGCGACGTCGCCGGCGCCGGGACGCCGGACAAGGCCAGGATCGTCGGCGTCAGGTCGATGAGCTCGACCGGCTCCGCGATCGTCGTGCCCTTGGGCAGCTTCGCCGGCCACCGGAAGACGAGCGGCACGTGCACGGCCTCCTCGTAGATCTGCAGCCCGTGCAGCATCCAGCCGTGGTCCATGAGCCCCTCGCCGTGGTCGCCGACGACGATCACCAGCGTGTCGTCGAGGATGCCGCCCGCGGCGAGCGCGTCGAAGAGCTTGCCCATCTCCTGATCGGCGAAGTGGATCTCGGCGTCGTACTTGGCGATGTCCCGCTCGAGCTCGCTCGGGTTCGCGCCCAGCGGCGGGAAGAGCTTCGCCTGCTCCGCGGGCGGATCGTACGGGTTGTGCGGGTCGAAGAAGTGGATCCAGACGAAGAACGGCTTCTGCGGGCGCGCGGCGGTGGACGTGGCGCCGCTGGCGGCGTCCTTGGTCGCCGGCAGGTAGCCCGAGTCCTGCAGCCACTTGACGGTGGCGGCGCGTGTCAGGTCGCCGCGCCGGCAGAACTCGCCCTCGACGTCCTGTCCCTCCCAGCGCGACACCTCCCACTTGCACTGGCCGCTCTTGAAGTCGTCGTCGTATCTCGCGAAGCCGCGCTGCACGCCGAAGCGGCTCGAGACCGCGAACGAGCTCAGGAAGGCCGCGGTCTGGTAGCCCGCGCCGCCGAGGGTCTCGCTGAGCAGCGTGAGCTTCGGGTTCACCGGCAGTCCGTTCTTGAGCGCGCCGTGCGTGCGCGGCAGCAGGCCGGTGAACATCGACGTGTGTGACGGCAGCGTGGTCGCCATCGGCGCGTAGGCGGCCTCGAAGCGCACCCCCTGCTTCGCGAGCTGCACGAGGCGCGGCGTCGTCGGACGGGCGTAGCCGTAAGCCGAGGTATGGTCGGCGCGTGTCGTGTCGAGCGTGACCAGCAGCACGTTCGGCCGCTTCGGCTCGGGCGCGGTC
>JAIEPK010000179.1 GCA_019749875.1 Candidatus Binatia bacterium
GCGTGACGCAGATCCCGCACTGCTCGACCTCTGCATCGCAGCCGTGCGCCGCGACGCACACGCCGGGGCAAGGCGCCTCGCCACCGAGCGGATCGCACGCGCCGCGCGGGTCGACGGCACAGCAGCGATCGTCGGCGCACGCGGTCTGCAGGACGCCGCCGCAGCCTTGCGTCGCGAGCTGCTGGCCGGCGCCGATCGCGTAGCAGGCGCACGACTCGCTGCCGGCGTCGTAGGGCAAGCAGGTGCCGCGCGCGGTCGCATCCCCGACCGCGAACGCACAGTCCCCGCCGCACTGTCCGCTCGCGCCGTCGCCACACACGGTGCACGACGGCGGCGCGCTCGTGACCAGACAGCGGCAGCCGATCCCCGGCCCGCTGACGACGATGCCCGGCACGTCGTTGCAGGAGCCGAGGCGCGGCACGATGCACTCCGCGCCGACCTGGCAGTCGTCGGCGGCGGTGGCAGGATCGACGCTCTCGTTCTCCAGCTGTGGTGCGATCAGGAGCGGCAGATCGAACGGACGCCCCACGACGACGACGTCGTCGTCGGACTGCGGCGGTGCCGGCTGTCCGCCGGACGGCAGGAAGAAGCTCGCCGGCAAGCGGACGTCGTTGGCGATCGCTCGCCAGCCGCTCGTCGCGCAGGCGCGCGCCGTGCCTTCGCACGCGTCGCTGCCCAGGCACAGGAAGCGGAGCTCGCTCGCGGGGTCGTCGAGCGTGCCGGTCGAGTCGGGACGCAACGTGCAGTACACGAAGCTCGGTGGCGAGCCGTCCTGCTGGTAGACGTTGCCGGTGACGCTGAGAAAGCGCGTGCCGACACCGCCCTGATCGGTGGTGTAGGGCTGCAGGCTGTACGAGATCGCCCAGCGCTCGCTGCCGACGTCCTTGGTGACGAGATGGTTCAGACGATCGAAGGTCAACGTCGCGCCGCGATCGCCGTCCGCCTGCGCGAGCGCGCTGCGCGGTGCGACCAGCGCGAGCCCGCGCGTCAAGACGCGCTCGCTGCGGATTCGCGCCAGCGCCCCCGACAGCTGCGCCACCAGCGCGTCGAGCAGCGACTCCGTGGCCGCGGTCGACGACGCGGCGCCGAGGCCGTCGGGCGGGAGGAAGAAGCTCGCCGGCACGCGCACGTCGTCCTCGATGAGCGTCCAGCCGCTGCGCGCGCACGCGGCGGCGCTGCTCGAGCACGCGGGGGCACCGCTGCACGACAGGCGGAAGATGCTGCTCGGAACGCGCAGGTCGCCGCCCGAGTCGACGCGCTCCAGGCAGGTCACGAAGCTCGCCGGTCCGCCGTCGGCGCGGAAGATGTTGCCGGTGACGCTGATGACGCTCTTCGGGTCGGTCGAGAACAGGTTGAGGGTGATCGTCCAGCGCTCCTGGCCGATGTCCTTGTTGACCATGAAGCTCTGGCGGTCGGGCGACAGCGTCGCACCCGAGGACGACTGCCCGAACGCAGGTGCGGCACCCGCGAGCGCGCACATGGCAGCGACCAACGAAAACCTGCGCAGCAGCGCGGACCCAGGCATCGGCTTCCTCCTCGACTTCCCCACCACGACCCGCGAACGCCGGTGCTCGCGCTCCGCTATTGAGCGCTTTTCCAGCGCAGCGTCAATTCATCGCGGCGGCTCCGCGGACGCTCGCTCCGTGCCGGGACCGCCGCTCACCGGAGGAGCGGGACACAGGTGGACCGATCGCCGAGCGGCGACAGCTGGCACACCGTTCCCGCACAGCACGGCGCGCCCTGGACGCTGCACCGGCTCCCTTGCGCGAGGCAGGGTGTCGGCGTCGGTACGGCGGTGCGCCGGGGGGTCGGCGTCGGCAGGTCGGGCGGTGTCAAGCAGATCCCGCAGCGCTCGACCTCGGGGTCGCAGCCGTTCGCGTCGACGCACACGCCCGAGCATGCGATCTGTCCGCCGAGCGGATCGCACGAGTTGCGCGGATCGTTGGCGCAGCAGCGGTCGCCCGGACACACGACGCCGAGCACGCCGCCGCAGCCCTCGGTCGGATCGCTGCGTCCCGCACCGATCGCCCAGCAGATGCACTGCTCGCTCTGCGACGACGACGGCAGGCACTGGCCGCGCGCGGTCGCGCCGCCGACGGCGTAGGTGCACGGTCCGCCGCACTGGCCGGTGGCGCCGTCACCGCAGCGGATGCACGAGTCCGGCACCTCGCGCAGCAGGCAGCGGCAGCCCGCCGCCGGATCGTCGACCACCTCGCCGGTGAGGCTCGCGCAGCGGCCGACGTTCGCGATCGCGCAGGTGTCGCCGACCGGGCATGCGCCGGTCGTCGTGTCGTAGCGGGCGCTCGTGCTGCCCGCCGTGAGCCCCGCGGTGCCGGCGTTGCCCGGCGTCAAGATCGACGGCGGATCCGAGGTGCGGCCGATGATCACGATCTCGGGATCGGACTGCGGTGCGGCCGGCAGGCCGAGCGGCGGCAGGAAGAAGCTCGCCGACAACGCGACGTCCTCGGAGATCGGCCGCCAGCTGCTCTGCGCGCACGTGGTGGCGTCGTTCTCGCAGGCGTCCGCACCCTGGCAGGCGAAGCGCAGTGTGCTGCTCGGATCGGACAGCGAGCCCGTGGAGTCGTCGCGCTGCGTGCAGAAGACGAAGCTCGGTGGTGCGCCGTCCGACTGGTAGACGTTGCCGGTCAAGCTCAGGAAGCGATTCTCGACGCCGCCCTGCTCGGTCACGTAGGGCTCGAGCGTGTAGGAGATCGCCCAGCGCTCGCTGCCGACGTCCTTGGTGACGAGGTGGCTCAGCGAGTCGATGGTCAGGGTCGCGCCGCGTGCGGCCGTTCCCTGCGCCAGCGCACGTGCGGGGCCGGCGAGTGCCGCGACACCGCGCACCAGCGACGACGCGCGGGTGCGCGCGAGAAGCTCGCGCAGCTTCGCGAGCAGGGCGTCCGACACGCTCGCGTCCTGCGCGGCGCTCGCGCCGTTGCCCCCCGGCGGCAGGAAGAAGCTCGCCGGGACGCGCACGTCGTCGTCGATGAGCGTCCAGCTCTCGCGTGCGCACTGCCGAGCGGTGGTCGCACATGCGTCGGCGCCGCTGCACGACAGGCGGAAGGTGCTCGACGGGTTCGTCAGGCTGCCGGTGGAGTCGTCGCGGATCAAGCACGCGACGAAGCTCGCCGGACCGCCGTCCTTGCGGAAGATGTTGCCGGTGATGCTGATGATGCTCGCCGGATCGGTCGAGTACAGATTCAGGTCGATCGACCAGCGCTCGTCGCCGAGGTCCTTGTTGACCATGTAGCTGCGAAAGTCCGGCGACAGCGTCGAGCCCGACGGCGCCTGTGCGCGCGCGTGCGTGGCCGGTGCGGCGACCGCGATCGCGAACACGACCGCGGCGAATCTCCGCGTCCACCCGGAACCGCCCATGCTCCACCTCCTTCGAGCGGCACGGAGCCCCGCTACGTCCGGCCGTCCAGGACGGTGTAGGTCCGACGTGCCGCCCGCGTCAATCCGGCGCGCGTCGGCGTGTCGCTGGCTCGTGTCGCGAAGGGCCGTGTGCCGCGCGTCAGAGGATCTGCTGGCGCGTCTGCTCGGCGCTGGCGATGCGCTCGACCGCGGCCGGCGCCGCGACGATCGGCGTCACCGTGTAGTCGATGTAGGGCGCCCACACGCCGGTCGCCTCGAGCAGCGCTTCCGCCGAGTCGGTCTCGATCACCACGTAGTCGTGGCCGCTCACGTCGACGTAGTGCGCCTCGACGCGCATCGCCGCCGGCGGGGTCCAGCCGCGAAAGATCTGCAGGACCTTCTGACGATCGTCCGCCGAGAGCCCGGGCTTCGCCGTGCCGTGGCACATGAACAGCATGTCGTCCTCCTCGTCCGCGCTGGTGCGGGGCAGGGCGAGCAGAGTCCGACGCACCGCTCGAATGCAAGCGCCGTGAGGGACGCCCGCGCATTCGTCCGCCAGGTCAGGCCGAAAGTGCGTCCAGAGCCTGCGCGACACGCCGGATGCCGTCGCGGATCGCGCGCTCGGTGAGCCCGCCGTAGCCGAGCAGCAGCTCCGCGGTGCGGGGCGGCGTCGCATAGAAGTGCGCCGCCGGATAGACGCCGACGCCGAGCGCGCGGCACGCCGCGCGGAGCCGAGGCACGTCGCGCGCGGGCAGCGCACGCAGGCGCAGCAGCACGTGCAGCCCGGCGCTCTCGCCGAGGACCGTCGCGCGATCGCCGAGGTCGCGCTCGACCGCGTCGAGCAGA
>JAIEPK010000603.1 GCA_019749875.1 Candidatus Binatia bacterium
GGCAGCCAGAAGCTCCGCTGGTGCGAGGCGAGCGCGCCGGCCCACGCGCGGCGCGGCTGCACGCCCATGCTCTGCGACGCTCGCGCCATGCGCGCGACGTGACGTCCGGTACGCAGGGCGACCGCACCGAGGTAGGCGACGCCGAGTGGGATCACCATCTCGAGCCACGCCGCGAAGTGATTCGGGTTCGCGAACGGACCGCTCGCGCGGCCGACCGTGCGCACCGGATCGAAGATCCACAGCACGCGCTCGCTGCCGGTGACGCCGTGCAGGAGTGCCACCAGCGACAGCGCGGCACCGCCCGCGACCAGCGTCAAGAGCAGGGTCGCGAACACGTCCTCGCGCGGGTCGTCCTCCGGCAGCTCCGACGTCCACGGGTAGGACACCAGCACGACGAACGCGCCGAGGCCGATGCCGATCTTGCACAGCTCGACCCACACCCCGTGCGCGTCGAGCGCGAGCGGACGCCAGACGTCCCAGCCGCCGGCGCCCGGCCAGCCGGGCAGCATGTCGCGGTACAGCTCGTACGCGCGCGGCGACAGCACCGACAGCAGTGCCGGCGGCAGCGGCACGGTCGTGAGCAGGCCGAGGGTGACGAAGGCCGCGAGCGCGACCGTCCCGACCGGCGCCGGCGGCGACGGGCGACGGGCGCGCTCGCGGCACGTCCAGGCGAGGAGTGAGAGTACCGTGCCAAGGCCGAGCGTCACGCCGAGCGGGTGACGCCCGCCGAGGAAGAGCGGCAGGCCAAGGACGAGCGCCTGCAGCACGCGCAGCACGCGTCGGTCGGAGGTCGTCATGCGGCCTGCACCTCCGCCGGCCCGTAGTAGCCGGTGTAGCGGCTGTAGAAGTAGAGATCGCCCCAGCCGAGATCGACGTTGTTGATCACCGCACCGATCAGGTGCGCGTTGGCGACGCCCAGATGGTCGCGCGCGCGCCGCACCAGCTCGAGCGGCGTGTCGTGGCCCTTGACGACCAGCACGACCGCATCGGCCTCGCGCGACAGCACCACACCGTCGGTGACCGGCACGACCGGCGGCGAGTCGACGATCACGAACTCGTAGTCGTCGCGGAAGCCGGCGAGCGCGTCGCGCATGCGCGCCGAGCCGACCAGCTCGGCCGGGTTCGGCGGCGTCGGACCGGCGGGCAGGAAGTCCAGGTGCGGCTTGTCGAGCGGCACGATGACCTCGGCGAGCGTCGCCTGTCCGGAGAGGAAGCTCGACAGGCCGCGCGCGTTGCCGGTGCCGAGCGAGCGGTGGCAGGTCGGACGACGCAGGTCGGCATCGATCAGCAGCACGCGCGAGCCCGACTCCGCGAGCGTCGCGGCGAGGTTCAGCGAGGTCACCGACTTGCCCTCGCCCGACGTCGCACTGGTGAGCAGGATGACCTTCGGCGGTGCCGCCGGCGTCGAGAACAGCACCGCGGTGCGCAAGGCGCGGAACGCCTCCGAGATCACCGAGGTCGGCTCCTGCAGAACGACGACGGCGCGCGGCGACGGACCGGGAGTCGTCGCCGCGGCCGCCGCGATCGAAACGGGCACCGCGGAAGCCTCGCCGCCGAGGGCTGCACGGCGCGACGACGAGCGTCGCGCGAGCGCGAAGTTCGGAACGGTTCCGAGCATCGGCAGCTGCAGCTGGCTCTCGACGTCCTCGCTCGACTTGACGGTGTTGTCGAACGCGTCGCAGACGATCGTCGCGACCACCGCGACGCCGCCCGCGAGGATCAGGCCGAAGGCCAGATTGAGCGGAACGTTGGGCCGGCTCGGGTGCTCGGGCACCTCGGCGCGCTCGATGACGCGCACGTTGGACGCCGCGAGCTGGGCATTGACCGCGGTCTCCATCGCCTGCTTGACCAGCGTGCGGTAGAGATTCTCCGCGCTCTCGACGTCGTTCTTCAGCAGCTCGTAGCGGGCGCCCAGATCGCGCAGCAGGATCGCCGACTCCTCGAGATAGGCGAGCTTGATGCGCAGCCCCTTCTCGCGCGCGCGGGCCGCGTCGAGGCGGGCCTTCACGCCGGCGGTCTGCTGGCCGATCTCGCCGTTCAGCTGGCGCTTGACCTCGTTCTCCTGCTCGCGCAGCTGGATCATCTCGGGATGGTTCGGCCCGAGCTTCGGATCGAGCGCCGCGCGCTGGGCGCGCAGGTCGAGCAGCGACAGGTACAGCTTCTCGACGCCCGGCTTGTCGAGGAAGTGCGACATCGGATCGTCGCGCTGCACGACCGTCTCGTACTCGGTCTGGAAGCCGATGCGCTCCGCCTCGGCCGAGCTGATCTGCGTGGTCAGCTCGTTCATCTGCTGGCCGATGAGCTTCTGCTCCTGGTTCACCGCGACGTTGGGGTGATCGGTGGCGAAGGCCTTGAGCGCGCCCTCGGCCTGCTCGACGCGGCCGCGCGCCTCCTCGAGCTGCTTGCCGAGGAACTCCTTGGCCGTCACGTCGTTGGCGAGGCGCGCCTCGGCGTTGGCCTCCATGTAGGCCTGCGTGTGCGCGCCGGCGAGCATCGCCGACAGCTCGGGGCTCGGCGTGGTGAAGCGGACCTCCACCAGATCCGTGCCGCGCACGTCGCGCACGTCGAGATAGCGCATGTACCGGTCGAGCAGCTCGGTCGGGACCTCGCCGGCGCTCGCGTCGTCGTCCTGCACGCCCTGGTCGACGACGCCGCCGCGAAAGCCGCGCGGGCGCAGGAACGACAGCAGGCGGCCGCCGACCGACAGCAGCCCCGAGCGCGCCTCGGTCGGATGCAGGAACGTCTCGTTGCGCGCGAGGTCGTGCGTGCGGATGACGCGCTCGGCGAGATCGCGGCTCTTCAGCGCCGCGACCTGCGTCGAGAGGAAGCTCGACGCACCGTTCACGTTGCGGTCGGTGCCGTCGAGGTTGACGACGTTGTCCTCGAGCTGCAGCTGGATCGGCCCCTCGCGCTGCAGCTGGAGCCGCGTCGCGGCGGTGTAGAGACGCGGCGTCAGCAGCGTCACCAGCACCGTCAAGCCGAGCGTGACCACGAACAGCGCCGCCGCGAGCCAGCGGTACTTGTAGAGGATGCGCAGGTAGTCGCGGACGTGCCGCCGGCGCACCTCGCTGAACTCGGCGTCGACGTAGTCGTAGGCGGGCGGGTTGATCGCGGCGCGGCCGACGGCGGCCGTGGCCGGCGCGACCAGCGCGTCCCCGGGACGATCGCTTGGCATCGGTGCTCCCCTCAGAACAGCGGGATCGAGCCGCCGACGTGGATCATCTCCTTGGCGAAGCTCCACACGCCGTACGGGACCAGCTTGGCATTGTCGGACGGAACGGTGACCACGTCGCCGTCGGTGAGCGGGACGTCCTTCGCCCGGCCGTCGGCGATCGCGTCGACGTCGACGACGATGGTGTCCTCCGTCCCCGGCGCGAGCGTGCGCTTGACGGCGACGTTGTGGCCGTCGGCGGCGAACACGTTGCCGCCCACGGCCGCGATCGCCCCGGTCACCGTCAGGCCGCGCGTCACCGGGACCGAGCCGGGCTTGTCGACCCAGCCGGTGACCTGCACCGTTCCGGCCGGCGAGACGCTGATGACGTCGCCGGGGCGCGCCGGCGGATCGAGCGCGCAGGTGCCCTGCCCCTGCGCGTGCGACAGCACCTCGAGGTCCATGCGGATCGGCGCCTCGCCGCTGCGCAGCACGCCGTCCGGCGCGAGCTGCACGGGTGCCGCCGCACCGCCGTTCGCCGACGGCGTGAACACCACCAGCCGGCCGGCCTCGCGCGTCGGGCCGCCGGCGAGCGCGACCAGATCGGCGAGCGAGGTGTCGCGGCTCGTCACGGGATACATGCCGGGCCGCTCGACGCTGCCCATCACGGCCGCGACGCGGCTGCGGTACTCCGCGACCAGCACGCTCACCTGCGGCTTGTCGAGGATTCCCGCCTTGACGAGGCGTCGTGCGATCTCGCCCTCCGCCTCGTCCGGCGTCAGGCCCGCGACCGGCACCAGCCCCAGCGTCGCGATGGTGATGCTGCCGTGCTTGTCGACGCGCAGCCCCTGCTGGAAGCTCGGCGCGCCGCCGATCGCCGGCCGCCCCGTGCTGCCGCCCTGCGCGGACGCCTGCAGCGGCGCCTGCGCCTCGAGCAGATCCGGGATGCGCACCTCGAGCAGGTCGTCGGGACCGAGCCGGTAGCCGTCGATCTCGTCGGCCGCGGCGGAGCGCTGCGCGCACAGCGCCGCGAGCCGCGCGCGATCGGCCGCGCTCA
>JAIEPK010000355.1 GCA_019749875.1 Candidatus Binatia bacterium
GCGGCGTCCGTGGGCGCGGAAGCAGCCGCCGGCGCGCTCGCCGCGGCCGCCGCCTTCGCGTCGAGCGGTCGCGCCGCGGGCGTGTCCTTCGCCGCGCGCTCGAGGCTCTTGAACGCCTTGCGCGGATCGAACGCGTCGCGCACCGCCTCGCCGATGAAGACCAGCAGGCTCAGCATGAGCGCGATGGTCACGAAGCCCGTCAATCCCAACCACGGCGCCTGCAGGTTGTCCTTGCCCTGCTTGAGCAGCTCGCCGAGCGACGGCGAGCCCGGCGGCAGGCCGAAGCCGAGGAAGTCGAGTGCGGTGAGCGTGACCACGGCTCCGCTGGTCACGAACGGCAGGAACGTGAGTGCCGCGACCATCGCGTTGGGCAGCACGTGACGCCAGATGATGCGCAGGTCGGCGACGCCGAGCGCGCGCGCGGCGCGCACGTAGTCGAAGTTGCGCGCGCGCAGGAACTCCGCGCGGACCACGCCGACGAGCGTCATCCAGCTGAACAGCAGCATCAGGATCAGCAGCCACCAGAAGCCGGGCGTCACCACGCTCGCGAGGATGATCAGCAGGTAGAGCGTCGGCAGCCCGGACCAGATCTCGATCACGCGCTGCAAGAGCAGGTCGACGAGACCGCCGAAGTAGCCCTGGACGGCACCGGCCGCGATGCCGACCACCGAGCTCAGCAGCGTCAAGATCAGACCGAACAGCACCGACAGGCGGAAGCCGTAGATCAGGCGCGCCGTCACGTCGCGCGCCTGATCGTCGGTGCCGAGCCAGTTCTGCCAGGTCGGCGGCGACGGCGCGGGGGTCGGCAGGTCGCGCGCGATGGTGTCGTAGCGGTACGGGATCGGCGGCCAGACGATCCAGCCGTCCTTCTCGGCGATGAGCTTCTTGACCGCGGGATCGGTGTAGTCCGCTTCGGTCGCGAAGAAGCCGCCGAAGTCGGTCTCGGGATACTCGACCAGAAACGGGAAGTACGAGTGGCCGTCGTAGCGCACGTAGAGCGGACGATCGTTGGCGATGACCTCCGCGAACAGGCTGATCGTCAAGAGGACGAGGAAGATCCACAACGACCACCAGCCGCGGCGGTTGGCGCGGAAGTTGGCGATGCGGCGACGGGTGAGCGGCGAGATCGTCATCGCTTCGCGCCGCCAGGCGCAAGACTCGCCCGGTCAATCACGGCGTTCAAAATCAATGCGGGGATCGACCAGGACGTACGTGACGTCCTCGACGAGCTTCATCAGCAGGCCGAGCAGGGTGAAGAAGTAGAGCGTGCCGAACATCACCGGGTAGTCGCGGTTGATCGCCGCCTCGAAGCCGAGCAGCCCCACGCCGTCGAGCGAGAAGATGACCTCGGTGAGCAGCGCGCCGGTGAACAGCATGCCGACGAACGCCGCCGGGAAGCCCGCGATCACGATCAGCATGGCGTTGCGGAAGACGTGCCCGTAGAGCACGCGCCGCTCGGAGAGGCCCTTCGCGCGTGCGGTCACGACGTACTGCTGGTTGATCTGGTCGAGGAACGAATTCTTGGTCAGCATCGTCAGGCCCGCGAAGCCGCCGATCACCATCGACAGGACGGGCAGGGTGATGTGCCACAGGTAGTCGACGATCTTGCCGCCGAGGCTCAGCGTGTCCCAGTCGTCCGACGTGAGACCGCGCAGCGGGAACCACGCCAGGTAGCGTCCGCCGGCGAACACGACGATCAGCAGGATCGCGAACAGAAAGCTCGGGATCGCGTTGCCGACGATCACGGCGCCCGACGTCCAGACGTCGAAGCGCGAGCCGTCGCGCACGGCCTTGGCGATACCGAGCGGGATCGAGATCAGGTAGACGAGCAGCGTCGTCCAGACGCCGAGCGAGATCGACACCGGCATCTTGTCGATCACCAGCGACACGACCGAGCGGTCGCGGAAGAAGCTGTTGCCGAAGTCGAAGCGCAGGAAGTTCTTCATCATCAGGAAGAAGCGCTCGTGCGCCGGCTTGTCGAAGCCGAACTGCTTCTCGAGCGACTGGATGAACGCGGGGTCGATGCCGCTCGCGCCGTGGTACTTGCTGCCGCTGCCGCCCGTGGAGTCGAGCGGCTTCGACGCGGACGCGCTGCCGCCCGCGACCTCGCTGCCGCCGCCGCCGATGCGCGCCGTCGCCTGGACCGCCGTGCCCTTGACGCGTGCCAGCACCTGCTCGACCGGTCCGCCCGGGGCCGCGTTGATGATGACGAAGTTCAGCACCATGATCCCGATGAGCGTCGGGATCAGCAGCAGGATGCGGCGGAGGACGTAGGCGGCCATCGTGGGGCGCGTGGATCGTGCGTCGGGTCGTTCAGCCTTGCGGGCGCGGCTGGCGCGCCTCGAGCGACTTCGCCTTCGCGGGGTCGATCCACCAGGTGTCGATCTGAACGCCTTGGTCCGGCACGACGTCGGGGCGTCCGAACTTGTCCCAGTACGCGACGCGGTCGTCGGCGATGTGCCACTGCGGGATCACCCAGTGGCCCCACTGCAGCACGCGGTCGAGCGCGCGCGTGCGGTCGACCAGCGCTTGACGGTCGGGCGCGGCGATCACGCCCTCGATCAGCGCGTCGATGGTCGGGTCCTTGATGCCGAGGTAGTTCTGGCTGCCCTGCTGATCGGCCGCGGCGCTGCCCCAGAACGTGCGTTGCTCGTTGCCGGGCGAGTTCGACTCCGGCCAGTTGCCGACCACGACGTCGAAGTCGAACTCGTCGAGCAGGCGCCGGTACTGCGCGCTGTCGACGGTGCGCACGTCGGCGGTGATGCCGAGGCGCTCGAGGTTCTTCACGAACGGCAGCGCGATGCGCTCGAAGAGCGGGCTCACGAGCAGGATCGTGAAGCGCATCTCTCGCCCTTCGGCGTTGACGAGCTTGCGCGTCTTGGGATCGATCTTCCAGCCCGCTTCGGCGAGCAGCTCGGACGCTCGACGCAGGTTCTGGCGCGCGTCGCCCGAGCCGTCGGTCTTCGGCGGCTGGTACTCCGTGGTGAACACCTGCTCGGGGATCTTGCCCTTGTAGGGCTCGAGGATCTTCAGCTCCGCCGGGCTCGGCAGACCGGTCGCGGCGAGCTCCGAGTTGTCGAAGAAGGAGCGCGTGCGCTTGTACTGCCCGTAGAACAGGTTCTGGTTCGACCACTCGAAGTCGAACGCGTAACCGAGCGCCTCGCGCACGCGCGGGTCGTCGAAGGGCTTGCGGCGCGCGTTGAACGCGAACGCCTGCATGCCGACCGGACGCTTGTTCGGGATCGCCTCCTTCTTCATGAGCCCGCTCTTGATCGCGGGCACGTCGTACGCGGTCGCCCAGGACTTGGCCGAGTTCTCCAGACGAAAGTCGTACTCGCCGGCCTTGAAGGCCTCGAGCTCGACGGTGTCGTCGCGGTAGAAGTCGACCTCGATCTCGTCGAAGTTGTTGCGCCCCGCGTTCACCGCGAGCTTGTCGCCCCAGTAGTCCTTGACGCGCTCGTAGACGATGCGGCGTCCCGGCTCGAAGCTCTTGATCTTGTACGGTCCGCTGCCGAGCGGCGGCTCGAGCGACGTCTTGTCGAAGTCGCGCGACTCCCACCAGTGCTTCGGCAGGACGTTGAGCTGGCCGAGGATCAGCGGCAGCTCGCGGTTCTCGCCCGGCTTGAAGGTGAACTTGACGGTGCGCGGTCCGGTCTTGTCGGCTTTCTCCACGTTGCCGTAGTAGGCGCGGTAGAAGGGCTGGCCCTTCGCGCGCAGCGTCTCGAAGCTGAAGATCACGTCCTCGGGCGTGACCGGCTTGCCGTCGTGCCAGCGCGCCTCGGGACGCAGCGTGAACGCGACCCACGACCGGTCGTCGGGCACGTCGATCTTCTCGACCAGCAGCCCGTACTCGCTGAACGGCTCGTCGGCCGACGGCGTCAGCAGAGTGTCGTAGATCTGGCCGATGCCGGCGGCCGGGTTGCCGCGCACGATGAACGGGTTGAAGCTGTCGAACGTTCCGACCGCGGCCTGCTTCAGACGGCCGCCCTTGGGCGCGCTCGGGTTCGCGTAGGCGAAGCTCTTGAATTCGGGGCCGTACTTCAGATCGCCGTGCATCGCGATGCCGTGCCCGCCGTGGACCGTCGCGGTGGATGCGGCTCCGGTCGTCGCGGTGGCGGCAGTGGCGGCCGGCGCGGCCGCGGGGGCGGGCTCGGCGTGCGCCCGCGCGATCAGCGTCGTGGCGAGCGCGAGAAGGGTGCCGGCACGGAGCAGGACGGGGATTCGCATCCGCCCA
>JAIEPK010000058.1 GCA_019749875.1 Candidatus Binatia bacterium
CGTCGCGTCGCGCGCGCCGAGCGCCGGCGCTTCGCCCGACGCTGCACGCGCGGCGCGTTCGCCGAGCGACAGCCCGGCGACGTATCCGACGCGGTAGTCGTCGTCGACCGGCTCGTGGCGCGTCACCGGCATGTGCCGCAGGCGGCGGCCGCGCGACAGCTGACCCGTACGCAGCCACGACCGCTCGTCGCCGTGCGCGCTCGCGCCGAGCCAGCGGTGCTCGGCGGTGGTGACGACGTCGCTGCGCGCGGTCGCGAGACGAATGGTCGGCCGGCGGGACCAGATCACGTGCTCGACGACGGACATCCGGATCTTCCGCCGCCGCGCGGACGACGGGTACTCGTCGAAGCCCGCCAGGACGTCGCCCGCGCGCACGCCGCCGATCGGTCGCCAGGTCATGTCGGCGTAGAGGATCGGGGTGTCGGGCTCGAGGCAGTAGACGCAGCCGTGCTCGCAGCCGCGGTACGGGTTGACGCTGAAGCGGAAGCCGACGTCGGGGCTCGTGTTCTCGGCGAGGATGCTGCGCGACGCGTCGCGGTACAGGCGCGTCGGCGGAGCGGCGGGTGCGTCGTCGTCCGGGTCGGGCGACAGGTCGGGATCCGGCTCGAAGCGCAGCTCCTCGAAGCGGTTGGGCGGAGACTGGTCGGTGCCGCGGCCGGGAAGCTCGATGGTCGCCATGTTCGCCGAATCTTCGCCATGGCGCACGAGGCGAAGCAAGACCTTTCCCGCGACGGACGCGCCATCAAGAGCCGCGCGGAAGCGGTCGATGAAGGGAACGCGATCGGCTACATCTCGGCGCTCCGTGACCCGGTGGTCACGAGCAGCACGACGCCGAGGAACGGAAGGAATGCCCAGCTTGAAGAGACAGGCGCTGCAGGCGACCCGCGCGCAGCTCACGCGCGTCGCGAGCAAGATCGACCGGATGCTGGTCGGCGAGTCGCCGCGCGTGCCCTACGTCGCGCGACTCGGCGAGGCGTATGCACGCGGCTGGCAGGGCTGCCCCTGCGTGTTCGTGCTGTCGACCGGTCGTGTCGGCAGCCAGACGCTCACGGCGCTGCTCGCGCTGTCACCTGCCGTCGTGTCGGAGCACGAGCCGTTTCCCCGTCTCGTGAAGGCGTCGATCGACGCGTATCTCGAAGGCGGTGACCTCGCCGCCAGCGAGAAGTGGCGCGAGGTCGTCTACGGCGCGCGCGACGATCTCGTGTGCGAGGCCAACCGTCGCGGCAAGATCTACGTCGAGACCAACAACCGGCTGACGTACCTCGCGCCGATCCTCGCGGCGTGCTTTCCGGACAGCAAGTTCATCCATCTGCACCGGCACCCCTACGAGGTGGTGCGCTCGGCGATGCGACGCGGCTACTACGAGAGCCACAACTGGGACTTCGCGCGCGTTCGCCCGCGCGCGACCGAGGCGCTCGCCGCGGAGTGGGACGCGCTGCCGCGGCTCGAGAAGTGCGGCTGGTTCTGGGCGCGGATCAACGAGGAGGCGGCGAGCTTCCTGGCGTCGCTGCCGCCCGAGCGCGCGCTCGACCTGCGCGCCGACCTGCTGTTCGGCGGCGACGAGGCGACCATGCGCCGCATCTTCAGCTTCGTCGGCATCGACTTCCCTCGAACCGACCTGGTTGAGGAGGTCCTGGGACAGAAGCTCAACGCCGCGGTGCGCGGCAGCTTCCCGGGCGCGGGCGACTGGAGCGAGAGCGATCGTCAAGCCGTATGGCGCCAGGTCGAGGCGGTCGCGACGCGGCTCGGCTACGGTGGTTGACGCGAGGGGGCACGCGCCCCCTCGCCCCACGCGGCAAAGCCGCGCGGGGGCCCACTCCCCGCGCTCCCTTCGGTCGGCCGCGCGCTTCGCGCGCGGGATCCGGACGGTGAGCTGCTTCGGCTACCGGCGCCTCACAGCCAGCCGGCGAAGCGATAGTACGCGAGGCCGATCAGCTCGTGCAGCACCTGTCCGACGACGGTCGCGCGCTCCGGGTCCTCGTCGGGGACGTGCGGCACCGGTGCCGGAGCGGCGCTGATCCCGTGACGACGGAAGCAGAGCACCGCGCGACGCATGTGCAGCGCGCTGGTGACGAGCAGGATGCCGCGCGTCCCGCGTTCGAGCAGTGCCGCGACCTCGCGGGCGTTCTCGGAGGTCCGGCTCGAGCGCTCCTCGACCACGATGCGCTCCGGCGCGACGCCCAGCGTGATCGCGAGTGCGCGCATCGCGGGAGCCGCGCTCGGGCGTCCACGCCGCCGCGGGCCACCGCTGACCACCAGCAGCTCGGCCTTCTCCGACGCGAGGACTTCGACGGCGTGCCGGACACGCGCGACGGTCGTCGCGTTGAGCCGACCGGTCGAGCGGATGCCGCCGCTCAGCACCACCACGTGGCGGTGCGGGCGCAGGTCGGGAGGGAGCAGCAGCGGCCGCGTCAGGTGACGGGCGAGCGCGTCGACGCCGAAGCGCAGCGCCGTCGTGCCGAGCGCCTCCACGGCGCGCTCCACGCGGCGTCGCAGCCGCACCTCGAGGTCGTGCGGCGACGGCGCGAGCACGGGCTCGGCCGGGGAAGGGACGTCGGGGCGCATGCCGGCTGGCGGTGCTCGCTAGCGGGCTGCGCGCGTGTCGGCAACGCGGCGGCGGTCCGTATCCGGGGAACGCAAGGCAGCCGCTGTGCGGCTGCGTCCGCAACGTCGTCGAACGTGGGCCGGACGCGGGTGTCGCCTTGCCTTCCACGCGTCGACGACCGATCATGTCCAACTCCGATGCCGGGCCTCTACCGAAGGCACCTCGCGTGTCGTCCGCTTCGGGCATCAAGGCTCTTCGACTTCCACGATCCACTTCCTCGCTCAACTTCCGAACCGGAGGCAGAATGACTCTCCCGCGATACGATCAGCCCCCCGCGGTCGTGCTCGGCCTCGGCCAGAACGGCCTCGGCACGGTGCGCGCGCTCGGGCGGGTCGGCATCCCGGTGATCGGCGTCGACGACGATCTCTCGCAGCCGGGTGCTGCGACCCGGTACTGCCACAAGGTCGTCGCCAAGGACTTCACCAAGGGCGGCCCGGCGCTCGTCGAGCAGCTGGTCGAGCTCGGCGTCGAGCTCCAGCGCCAGGGGCAGAAGGGCGTCATCCTGCCGAGCGGCGACTTGAACATCCAGCTGGTGTCCGAGGAGCGCGAGCAGCTCGAGCCGTACTTCCACCTGTCGCTGCCGTCGAAAGAGGTGCTGCGCCTCTTCCTCGACAAGAAGTCGTTCTACAAGCTCGCGATCGAGCGCGGCTTCCCGCTGCCGCGGACGTGGTTCACCGACGGCGAGCACGACATCGAGCAGATTGCGCGCGAGATCGAGTGCCCGTGCCTGATCAAGCCGTTCCAGCCCAACGCGACCTGGCGCGAGACCTTCGACACGCGGCTCTTCCTCGCCGACTCGCCCGAGATGCTGAAGGAGCTCTACGGGCTGATCTATCCCGTGCATCAGGACCTGATCATCCAGGAGTACATGCCGGGTGATGACAGCCAGGTGAAATGGGGCGTGACGTATCTCGACGCGAACCACCAGCCGCTCGCCGTGTGGACCGGGCGCAAGCTGCGCATGTACCCGCGCGGCTTCGGGACGGCCACGCTCGCCGAGAGCGTGCGCGAGCCGTGGATCGCGGAGAGCGTGGTGCAGATCCTGTCGGCGATCGGGCACCGCGGCTACGGCGTCATCGAGTACAAGCAGGACCGTCGCGACGGCAAGCTCAAGATCACCGAGGCGACCGGCGGGCGCACGTGGTTCCCGCACTCGCTGGTGACGCGCTCGGGCATCAACCTGCCGCTGATCTGGTACCGCGACGTGCTCGGCCTGCCGCCGATGCCGGTGCAGACGCGCTTCGAGGAGCACATCAAGTGGATCCACGAGGAGCGTGATCTGAAGACCGTGCAGCTCTACTTCCTGCCCGAGAAGCGGCTCACGCGCTGGTCGTGGCTGATGTCGTACCGCGGCAAGCGGACCTACGCGTACTCGGCGTGGGACGATCCGGGCCCGATCCTGAACTCGCTCGGACGCATCGTCGAGGCGGGCGTCAATCGTGTCAAACGCCGCCTCAAGACCAAGGACACCGAGCGCGCGCGGGTCGAGAAGAACCGCCCGAAGAAGGCCATGCAGCCGGTCCTGCTCGCGGCCGATCCGACCGTGGGGCAGGGGCTGCGCCGCGTGAGCGTGGATTGACGGTGAGCGCTCCGCGTCGCGGATCGACGGAGGCCGCCCCGCGCCAGCGTGCAGCG
>JAIEPK010000651.1 GCA_019749875.1 Candidatus Binatia bacterium
GAGCGCCGCCAGCGCGCGCTCGCGGGCGCGCGCGAATGCCGCATCGTCGAGCGTCGCGAGGCGCAGGACGAAGCGGCGCGGCTCGGTCTGCACGAGCTGGTACTGCAGGACGTCGCCGTCGTCCTTGAGCGCCTGCCACACCGAGCGCGGGTGGACGAAGCGTCCGTCGTCGAGCGTGATCGCGTCCTCGACGCGGCCCTCGAGCTCGGTGAGGAGGTGCTGCGTGCGGCCGCAGCTGCACGGCTCGGTGGCGCGTGCGGCGACGTCGCCGATCGGGTGGTTCAGCAGCACGGTCGCGCGGTTCACGAGGTTCGAGATCAGCACCCGCCCCGGCGTGCCCGGCGGGGCGTCGTGGCCGTCGTCGTCGACGATGCGCACGTGGCACAGGTCCTCGTGCAGGTGGAAGCCCGTGCGTCGCTCGCAGAAGAAGCCGATCTTGAACGCTTCGACCGCGTTGTAGCGCGACAGCACCGGCACGCCGAAGCGCTCCTCGATGAACGCGCGCGCGCCGTGCGGCAGCGCCTCGCCCATGTACATGACGATCTTCGGCGGTCGCAGCGCGAGGCCGCGCGCGGTCACCGTGCGGAAGAAGAGGTCGAGCCAGCCGCCGTAGCCGACCAGCACGTCGGGACGCTCGCTCTCGAACAGTGCCGCGATCTCCTCGACCGGCGTGTCGAGCGCCACGAAGCGCCGCTTCGGCGCGACCGGCAGGCGCGCCGCCTCGGCGTAGAACGCCGTGACCTTCTTGAAGGTCGAGGTCTCGTAGCCGACGTACAGCTCCTTCGGGCGAAAGCTGCCGCAGAGTTGATTGACGGGGGCGCGCTCGCGCTCGCCCCATGCGATGTTGGCGAGCAGCGACCGGCGATCGTGCGCGACGTGCAGCGGCGTGCCGGTCGAGCCGCTGGTCGCGAAGCGCAGCGCAGCGCGTGCGCGCGGTGCGTCCGACAGGAAGAGCTCGGGCTGCGCGCGCTCGAGCTCGCGGTCGAGGATCGGCAGGCGGGCGAGGTCGCCTGCGGTGCGGATCGAGCGCGGCTCGACGCCCGAGCGCGCGAACCAGTCGCGGTAGAACGGCACGCTGCGCGCCGCGAACAGGACCGTGGCGCGCACGCGGCGGTCGCGATGCGCCTCGATCGTCGCGCGCGGCGCGAACGGGGCGCGCGTCTGCCCGGGCAGGTGAGCCGCGATGATCGCGCTGCCGTACAGGCGGCGCAGCTCGCGCGACAGTGCCCCCGTGCTCACGCGCGCAGCAGGAAGGGCGCGCCGGCGGCGCGCGCGACGTGGCGGATGTCCTCGATCACCGAGCGCGTGAGGGGAATTCCGTCGCGCGTGCGGCGTGCGGCGACGGCGTGCTCCGGGTCGCCCGCCACCTGCACGGGCACCTCCGGGTCGACCGGCGGCAGCGCGCGCAGCCGGTCGACGAGCCCGCCGAGGTCGCTCGCGAACGCGTCCGCGCCGCGAAACCGGCGCGGGTCGAGGCAGAGGAAGAAGTGTCCGACGCGCGGCACGTCGCCCGCCACGGGATTCGCACGGAACGTTCCGGGCAGGACGGCGGACAGGATCTCGACCATCGTCGCGAGCCCGTAGCCCTTGTGGCCGCCGTGCAGCCGCTCGCCGCCGAGCGGCGTCAAGCGCCGTGCGTCGATCGCGCGGCGCGCGTTGGTCTCGGGGCGGCCGTCGGGATCGAGCGCCCAGCCGCGCGGGATGCGCCGGCCGCGGTGCGCGGCGAGGCCCAGACGTCCGAGCGGTGCGGTGCTGGTGGCCATGTCGAGCAGGAACGGCGCGGCACCCGAGACCGGTGCGGCGAACGCGATCGGATTGGTGCCCAGCGCTGCGTCCCGCGACGCCGTCGGCACCAGCGACGGCACGCGCGTGCCGGTGGTCGCGACGCCGATCAAACCGTCGTGTGCCGCGAGCGCCGCGTATGATCCCGCGGCCCCGAAGTGGCCGGAGTTGCGCACCGCGACCGCGGCGACGCCGTGCGCGCTCGCCTTGGTCATCGCGAGGCGCATCGCCGTGTCGGCGGGGACGTGCCCGAGCCCGCCGCCGCCGTCGACGAGCGCCGTCGTGTTCGACTCCTGGACCACGCTCGGCACCGCGTCCGCGCGCCACTGGCCGCTCGCGCGCTCGCGCTGGTAGGCGCGCAGCATCGCGCAGCCGTGCGAGTCGATGCCGTGCAGGTCGGCGTACAGCAGGTGCTCGAGGGTCGTCGCGCGCGCGTCGGCGGACAGGCCCCACGCCGCGAGGATCGCATCCACCTGGGCGCGCAGTGCGGCGAGCGGCACCGGCACGTCCTTCCAGAAGCGCATCGTGCCGAGCGGCAGGACGCGGTCGGCGACCAGCGACGCGGCCCACAGCGCACCGGAGTCGCGATACGTCGCGGCGAGCTTGCGCGCCGCCTCGCGGACACTCATCGCGGCGCGCTCGTGCCGCCGGACGCGGATGCCGGGTCGGTCGGCGTCAGCCCGTGGCCGGAGAAGCCGCTGCGAGCGTCGGTCGTCACCGGCGCGACGATAGCGTCACGCGCGGCGAAAGACGATCGCCGGCGGCCACGGCTCCGGCTGCGGCTCCGGCGTCGGCGTCGGCGTCGGCGTCAAGGAATGCGACCGACGGTGTCCGCGACGTAGGCGTCGCGCTCGCCCATCGGCCGGTCGCGGCCGATCGTCGTGTCGCGGGTGGTCTGGTGCTCGATCTCGGAGTTCAGCTCGGCGCCGACGATCACGACGTAGGCGCTGAGATAGAACCACATCAGCAGGACGACCAGCGCGCCGACCGAGCCGTAGGTCTCGTTGTAGCTGCCGAAGTTCGCGACGTAGAACGAGAACGCGGCCGAGCCCACGAGCCAGAGGAGCGTCGCCACCAGCGCCCCGATGCGCAGCCAGGGCCACTCCGCCGGCCGCCGCGCCGGCCCGAAGCGGTAGAGCAGGGCGAGCCCGCCCACCGCACAGGCGGCGAGGACCGGCCACGGCAGCAGGTGGAGGAGCATGGCCATCCACGCCGGCAGGCGAAGCGCGTCGATGATCGCCGGCAGGCCGACGATCACGCCCAGCGCGATCATGCAGAAGGCGAGCAGCCCCGCCGTCAAGCCGAACGACAGCAGCGTCAAGCGCACGAAGCCGCGCGTCTCGCTCTCGTCGTAGGAGATGTTCAGCGCGGTGATGATCGCGCTCATCGCACGCGAGGCGCTGTAGATGGTCAGGACGAGCGCCGCGACCAGGCTGAAGCTGAGCGTCGACGTGGGTGCTGCGGCGACGTGTGCTGCCTGGTCGGTCAAGATCTTGCGCGCTTCGGAGGGCAGGCCCGGCATGTTCGCGAAGAGCCGTCCGGCGCTCACCGGATCGGCGACCAGGCCATAGATCGACACCAGCGCCGCGATGCCGGGAAAGACCGCCAGCAGGCCGTAGAACGCGACTCCCGCCGCGACCAGCGACACGTTGTCGTCGGACACCTCCTGCTTGGTGCGCAGCAGGATGTCGCGCCAGCCGGTGCGCGGTATCTGCGACGGCGTGGTCGCGTCCCGTCCCCGTCCGCTCGCGGCGCCCGCGTGCACGTCGCGGGTGGCGGCGGCATCTTCCGCCTGGCGCACCTCGCGCGTCGACTGGTCGTTCGGCGGCTCGGGGCGTTCGCAATCGCCCGCACCTTCCGCCGCGTGCTCCGCCATGCGTGCGCGCGAACGCAAGCGACGTGCCGTTCGCCGAGGTCGCGTCGAGCACGGGCGCGCGACGGTTCGCGGCCGTGCGCGCGGACGTTCCTGCAAAGCGCAGCGGAACATCTCGCCATGGGCCGCGGCCGATGGGACGGAAGGTGCGGCTCATGCACCGCTTGCGCACGCCGCGTCATTTGACAGTGTGACGCGGCGCGGATGGGGCGACGATGACGACGGACGGGACGGAAGACGAGCCGACGCGGATCGAGGCTCCGGTCCGCGGGCGCCCGCGCTGGCGCCGCTGGTGGGCGATCGCGCTGTACGTCGTCGTGGCCCTGGTGATCGGCGTACGGGTCGCGTTGCCGTACGTGCTGCGGCGCGTGATCGAGACGCAGGGCGAGACGTTCCTCGCCGGACGCGTGAAGGTCGCGAACGTCGACCTGTGGCTGCTGCGTGGTGCGGTCGCGGTCGAAGGGGTGGAGCTGATCGGCGATCGGCCGGTCGTGACGGCGAGCGTGCCGCCTGCCGCGTCGGCGGCCGGCGCGACTCCGGACGCTGCTCCGGAAGACGCGGCGACGCGCGCGGCGGCGCCCTCGGCC
>JAIEPK010000217.1 GCA_019749875.1 Candidatus Binatia bacterium
GCGTGGGCGGCCTGCCGGCGCTGGTCGAGCACGGGCGCACGGGGCTGCTGGTCCCGCCGCGCGACGCGGCGGCGCTCGGCGACGCGCTGCACGCACTGCTCGTCGACCCCGCGCGTGCTGCCCGCATGGGCGAGGAAGGACGACGGGTGGCACGCGAGCGCCACGACTGGGCGCGCGTCGGAGCCGACCACGCGGCGCTCTACCGTTCGCTCTGGACGCGCGGGCACGCCACGTCGTAGGGCGGCGTCCCGCCGCACCGCGCACAGACCGCGCCGGGCCGCGTCGAACGCGCTCGGCGACGGCGACCACCGCGCTCTCGATGCGGCCGCTCCGGCTTTGCACGCAGGCGGAGAGTGGCCCTATGATCCGACCGCCGCGCCGCACGGGCGCGGCCCGGTGGCCTTCTGCGCCGCCGGGCACATCGGCCGCCTACCAGGAAGGAATCGGGTCCATGCAGATCGGGGTACTGTCCATCTTCCAGAACTATCGCGACGAGCACGACGACGGCGACGTCATGCGCGGCGAGCTCGCGCTCGCGCTGCTCGCCGAGGAGCTCGGCTACGACAGCTACTGGGCGACCGAGCACCACTTCTTCGGCTACTCGATGTGCCCCGACAACCTGCAGTGGCTGGCCGGCGTCGCGGCGCGCACCACGCGCATCAAGGTCGGCACGGGCGCGATCATCATGCCGTGGAACGACCCGTACCGGATCGCCGCAAAAGTCGCGCTGCTCGACCAGCAGTCCGGCGGCCGCGCGCTGCTCGGCTTCGGCCGCGGCCTCTCGAAGCGCGAGTACGGCACGTTCGGCATCCCGATGGACGAGGCGCGGCCGCGCTTCGACGAGGGCACGCAGCTCGTCGTCGAAGCCCTCGACCGCGGCTACATGGAAGCCGACACCTCGTGCTTCAAGCAGCCGCGCGCGGCACTCCGCCCGCGCCCGACGCGCACGTTCAACGACCGCGTCTACTCGATCGGCGTGTCGCCCGACTCCGCCGTGCAGGCGGCCGTGCTCGGCGCGCGCCTGATGGTGCTCGCGCAGCAGCCGTGGGAGGTCTTCCGCGACATGGCGCTGGTGCCCTACCAGAACAAGTGGCGCGAGGTGCGCGGCACCGAGCCGCCGCCGCCGGTGTGCGGACAGCTGGTCTACTGCGACCGCGACGCCGCGCGCGCGCACGAGCTCGGCGAGCGCTACGTCAAGAACTACTTCGCGACCGTGGTCGAGCACTACGAGATCCACGGCAAGCACTTCCAGGGCACCAGGGGCTACGAGTTCTACGCCAGCGCCGCCGAGATGATCGAGGCGATCGGGCTCGCCGAGATGGCGAGCATGTATGCCTCGGTGAATACGTTTGGGACGCCCGATCAGATCGTCGAGAAGATCGAGGCACAGCGGCAGATCACGGGCTGCGACATCGACGTTCTGGCGATCACCAAGTACGGCGGCATGACGCAGGCCGAGGCGGAGGCGTCGATGCGCCTCTTCGCCGACGAGGTGTCGCCGCGACTGCGCGCCACGTCGCGCGCCGCCGCTGCTTGACGGACGGATGGGAGGGAGACCGCTTCCCTCCCGTCTCGCCTCTCCCGCGCGGCGCGCCGTCGAGCGCCCGCGCGCGCGCCGAAGCGGTCAGATGAAGCGCCCTGCTGTTTCATCCTCTCGTGGTCGGCGAAGCCGGTGCGGACGTCAGTCCTTCGGCGCGACGACCTTCATGCCGAGCGTCGCGAAGCGCTGGTGTGTGTCGTCGAACACGTCGAGGCGCGTGACCTCGACCGTCTCGGTCATCGCGAGGCCGACCTCGGCGACCGGACGCCCGTTGGGCACCGAGCGGCCGCGCACGATGTCGTACGAGTAGGCGAACGTCGACGGCACGCCGTTGCGCACCAGGCCCAGCTCGACGGTGACGCCCGGGTGCGAGATGCGCTGCCCGGCCGGGTCGAGCAGCGTGTCGAAGCCGCTGTTGAAGTTGCCCGAGTCGCGCAGCTTGAGACGCGTGTCGCCGCCCTTCGAGAAGCGCACCGGGCTGGTCGACTCGACGGCGTAGATCAGCGACGACGAGACGATCGGGCTGCGCGTGCCGGGCGGCACGCCGACCGTGCCGAAGCGGATGCCGTCCTGGTCGTACAGGCCGACGCTGGTGACCTCGATGCGGTCGCCCTTGACGAGGTTCAGGGCGGGCGTGAGTGCCGCGCGCACGGTCGCCTTGCCTTCGCGGATCTCGAACGGCAGCACGGTCGTCGTCGGCGCTCCGTTGACCTTGAGCCCGAGCCGCAGCTCGTTGCCGGGCGCGTCGAGCTTCAGGCCCGCGAGCGTGCGCAGCGCCTTCAGGTTGAACACCAGCTTGCCGCCGCCGAAGGGGCGCGCGACCAGCACGCCCGCCTTGGTGATCTGCACCGGCGACGGATTGCCGAACACCGGACCGATCGCCAGGTGCATGCCCTGCTTGTGGGCGAGCGCAGGCGACGCGAAGGCCAGCAGGGCGCAGGCGAGCAGCAGCCGCGACGGACGGAGGGGACGAGATCGAGACATCGGGGATCGCTTTCGACGCAGGTTGACCGGCCGTGGTGCTGCCGTCACCGGCATCGCACACCCGACGGAGTCGCGCCAGCACAGAATTGCGCTCGACATCCGAGCGTCTTGCCGGCCGACCGACCCGGAATCGCCCGCGCGCGCAGCGTGTCCCGGCGCGGACCTGCGCCGATCGGCGCCACCGCTGGACGTCCGCCAGAGCATCCGCGATGCTCGGCCCGATGCCGTGGCCACGTGGATTCCTCTGGGGGACGGGCGCCTCGTCGACGCAGTGCGAAGGGGCGGCCCCGCGCTCCGACTGGCGCGCCTGGGAGCGTGCCGGGCGCGCGCCGGTGTCCGGCGACGGCAACGGCTTCGCGAGGCGCTACGAAGAGGATTTCGCCGCGTATCGCACGCTCGGCTTGACG
Organism: Candidatus Binatia bacterium; assembly: GCA_019749875.1. GTDB lineage: Bacteria > Desulfobacterota > Binatia > UBA12015 > UBA12015 > VGTK01. Next base: position 2,932 of record JAIEPK010000217.1, read on the forward strand.
CAGCATCGCCTGTCGATCGAGTGGGCTCGCATCGAGCCCGAGCCGGGGCGCGTCGACGAGGCCGCGGTCGCGCACTACCGGGCCGTGCTCGCGGCGGCGCACGCGAGCGGCGTCACGCCGTGGATCTGCCTGCACCACTTCACGCTGCCCGACTGGTTCGCCGCATCGGGCGGCTTCCTCTCGGCCGCGAACAGGACCGGTCCGTGGCGCGCGCAGGTGGCGCGCGTCGCGGAGCGCTTCGGCGATCTCGCGGGCGGCTGGAAGCCGATCAACGAGCCGAACGCGTACGCGCTCCTCGGCTGGCTCGGGCTGGGCTTCCCACCCGGCAAGTCCGACACCGACGCGTTTCTCGAGGCGCTGGAGGCGATCCACCTCGCCGCAGCGGAGGCCGGGGCGCTCCTGCGGCAGACCGGCAAGCCGGTCGCGTCGGTGCACGCCCTGTCGCCCGTGCTCGCGCTCGACGACGCGTCGGCCGAGGTCGCCGACTTCGTCGACGCCTGCAATTGGCGAAGCTGGCTCGGCCTGCTGCGCGACGGCGTGCTCGCGCTGCCACGTCGCGCACCGGTCGAGCGACCCGATCTCGCGGGCAACGTCGACCTGCTCGGCTTCTCGTACTACTTCACGATCGGCGCACGGGGCGGCGGCATCGTGCCCTACCCGGACGGCGCGCGCATGTCGCCGCTCGGCTACGCCGTGCACGCCGACGGGCTGCGCCTGGTCCTCGACCGCCTGCACGCGGAGCTGCCGTCGACCCCGCTCCTGATCTCGGAGTACGGCATCGGCACGCACGACGACGCCGAGCGCGCGGCGTACCTGCGCGACGGCCTCGCGATCGCCCGCGACGCGATCGCGCGCGGCATCGACCTGCGCGGCTTCTTCCACTGGACCGGAGTCGACAACTACGAGTGGCTGCACGGCTACGACCTGCCGTTCGGCCTGCTCGACCGCGAGCGCCGCGTGCGGCCGAGCGCCGCGGTGCTGCACGACGCGATGCGCGCGTAGCGCAGGAGCACGACTGCGCGCCTGCAGCCGCCGGCTTGCGGCGTGCCACCGCGCCGCGGCGAAAAGCGGTGCCGCTGCGTGGCCGTGGGACGCCCGAGCGGCTGGCACGTGTGCTGCTCAGCGCTCCGCCGACGTGCGCCACACGGCGACCGCGGCGTCCGCGGTCGCGTGCGCACGATGGGAGAGGCGATGCGACATCACCACTGGGCCAGCTTCCGTCACGAGCGCCGCCACCGGCACGTGGCGCTCGGTCTCGCCGGCATGGCGTCGCTCGCGGCGGCGCTCCTCGCCACCGGCTGTCGCGACGAGCGCGGCGGCCGCGAGCGC
>JAIEPK010000612.1 GCA_019749875.1 Candidatus Binatia bacterium
GTGCCACGGCCCGCTGCGCGAGAGACGGACGCGCGGCCGGTGACGGACCGCGATGCGGCGGCGCAGGACGTCGCGGAGCTCGCGCCGCGGGTCGCACGTCCGACCTTCGCCGAGATGCGCCTCGTCGGGCAGGCGTTCGACGGCTACGTCGTGTGCGAGGCGGGCAGCGCGCTGGTGCTCGTCGATCAGCACGCGGCGCACGAGCGCGTTCGCTTCGAGCGCCTGCGCGCGGCGGCGCCGAGCACTCCGGCCCCGAGCCAGGGACTGCTCGTACCACGCGTGGTCGACCTCGACGCGGCGGCGCGCGAGGTGCTGCTCGGGGCGCGCGATGCTCTCGCGCACGCCGGCTTCGACCTCGAGTGCTTCGGCGACCGCTCGATCCTGCTGCGTGCGATCCCGAGCGCGCTCGACGTCGCGACCGACGCGGAGCGCCTGCTCGCCGATACGGCACGCGACCTCGAGCAGATCGGCGCCAGCGAGCAGATGGCGACGGCGCGCGATGCGTTGCTGGCGCGCGTCGCGTGCCATGGTGCGGTGCGCTTCGGCGATCCGCTCGAGCGTGCGGAGATGATCGGCCTGCTGGCGGACCTCGACACGATCCCGTTCGCGGCGACCTGTCCGCACGGTCGCCCGCTGCTGATCGAGCTGACGCGCGCCGAGCTGCAACGGCGCGTGCTGCGGTGAGCGGCGTGAGCGCAGGGGCGGCAGTGCCGGCGCGTCTGGTGGCCCTGGTCGGGCCGACCGCGGGCGGCAAGACCGATCTCGGTGTGGCGCTCGCGCAGCGCATCGACGCCGAGATCGTGTCGGTGGATTCGCGTCAGGTGTATCGCCGGCTCGACATCGGTACGGCCAAGCCCGACGCGGCCGCGCGGGCGGCGGTCGCGCACCACCTGCTCGACGTGGTCGAGCCGGACCAGGACTTCGACGCCGCGCGCTTCGCGACGCTGGGTCGCGCGGTCGTGGGCGACATCCTCGCGCGCGGCCGCAACGTGCTCCTGGTCGGCGGCAGCGGGCTCTACCTGCGCGCGCTGACCGAAGGCCTTTGTCCGGCTCCACCCGCCGATCCCGCGATCCGCGCGGAGATGGCCCGCGAGCTCGCGGTGCACGGCGTCGCGGCACTGCATGCGGAGCTCACCCGGCACGATCCCGAGGCCGCGGCGCGCATCGCGCCGCGGGACGCGGTGCGCATCGGGCGTGCGCTGGAGGTGGTGCGCATCACCGGGCGTACCCTGTCCGCGTGGCAGCAGGAGCACCGCTTCGCCGACCGTCCGTGGGACGTGCTGGTGCTCGTCCTGTGTCCGCCGGCGGTCGATCTCGAGACGCGCATCGCGCGCCGCGCGCGGCAGATGTGGGACGCGGGCCTGGTCGCCGAGACCGAGGCCGTGCTCGCGGCGGGCTTCGCGCCGGAGCTCAAGCCGCTGCAGGCGATCGGCTACCGCGAGGCGCAGGAGCACCTGCGCGGGGTGCTCGACCGCGACCAGGCGATCGAGCGCATGCGGATCGCGACCCGCCAGTACGCGAAGCGGCAGCGTACCTGGTTCCGCGCGCTCCAAGGCGCGCAGTGGCTCGACGGGCACGAGCCGCACGACGAGCTGCTGCGACGGATCGAACGCCACCTGGACCGAGGAGCGCATGCGGCGCACGTATCTTGATTTCGAGGAAGGGCTGCGCGCCCTCGACCGCGCGCGCGACGCGGCGCGCGCCCAGGGCGATGCCGAGACCGAGGCGGAGCTGGTGCGCGAGATGGACGAGCGCTCGCGTCGCACCTGTGCGCACCTCACCGCGTGGCAGCGCGTGCAGATGTCGCGGCACATCGACCGCCCGTTCACCCTCGAGTACGTCGCGGCGCTGTGCACCGACTTCGTCGAGCTGCACGGCGACCGCTCGTTCGGCGACGATGCCGCGATCGTCGCGGGGCTCGCGCTGCGCGGCGAGCGTGCCTTGGCGATCGTCGGCCACCAGCGCGGGCGCGGCACCGCCGAGAAGGTGCGACGCAACTTCGGCATGCCGCGTCCCGAGGGCTACCGGAAGGCGCGGCGGGTGTTCCGCCTCGCCGGGCGCGCGGGCCTCGGGCTCTTGACGTTCGTCGACACCCAGGGTGCGTTTCCCGGGACCGAGAGCGAGGAGCGCGGCATCGCGGAATCGATCGCCGGCTGCATCGCCGAGCTCGCCGGGCTGCCGGTGCCGATCGTCTCGGTGGTGATCGGGGAGGGCGGCAGCGGCGGTGCTCTGGCGCTCGCGGTCGGCGACGCGCTGCTGATGCTCGAGCACTCGTGCCTCGCGGTGATCTCGCCCGAAGGCTGCGCGTCGATCCTCGAGCGGCAGCGCTCGCCCGAGCTGATCGCGCGCGCGGCGGACTCGCTGGCGCTCACGGCGCCGCGGCTGCGTGAGCTCGGTATCGCGGACGAGGTGGTGCCGGAGCCGGTCGGTGGGGCGCACCGCAATCCGGCGGAGGCGATCCGGCTCGCGGGTGAGGCGATCGATCGCGCCTTTGCGAGCCTCGACGCGCTCGGTCCGGCGGAGCTGCGCACGCGCCGCGACGCACGCCTGCGCGCGATCGGCCGCGCGGCGGTGCGTTGATCGACGCGGCACCGGAGCGCCCGCGCGAAAGCGCGCCGCGATTCGTGGTCCGACGCGTCCGCATGTGGTAGCGGCCGGGGTTGAACGTGGGTACGACAGCGAAGCAGAAGGGCGCGGGGAGCGCGTCGGCGCCGTCTCGCGCGGCCGAGGACGACGCACGACGGACGCTCGCCGGGCTGCGTACGCGGCTCGACGGCATCGACGACGAGGTGCTGCGGCTGCTCTCCGAGCGCTACGAGATCGTGCGCGAGGTGCAGCGCGTCAAGCAGCGCAGCGGCGACGGCGTGTACGTGCCGGAGCGCGAGCGCGCGCAGCTCGCCCGGCTCGCGAAGCGCAACGAAGCGCTCGCCCATCCGGTGAAGCCGGACGCGTTGCGGGCGATCTTCGGCGAGATCCTGTCCGCGTCGCGCGCGCTGCAAGGTGCGCTGGCGGTCGCCTACCTCGGGCCCGCGGGCACGTACTCCGAGAAAGCGGCGCGCGAGCAGTTCGGCGCGTCGACCAGCTTCGTCGCGGCGCCGAGCATCGGTGACGTGTTCCGCAAGGTCGAGCGCGGTGAGGCGCACTACGGCCTCGTGCCGATCGAGAACTCGACCGAGGGCATGGTCGGCCCCACGCTCGACGCGTTCGTCGCGAGCCCGCTGCAGATCGTGGCCGAGCGCGACCTCGCGATCCGCCACGCGCTGCTGTCGAAGGCGTCGTCGCTCAAGCAGGTGAAGAAGGTCGTCTCGCACGCGCAGTCGCTCGGACAGTGCCGCGACTGGCTCAGGCAGAACCTACCCGGAGTGCCGACGGTGGACGTGGCGAGCAACGCGCTGGCGGCGCAGGCGGCGGCGCGCGGTACGAGCACGGCGGCGATCGCGAGCGCGGAGAACGCCGAGCGCTACGGGCTTCGCGTGCTGGCCGACGCGATCCAGGACCTGCCGCACAACGTCACGCGCTTCGTCGTGCTCGGCCGTCCCGCGACCAGCATCGCCGCCGACGCCGACAAGGTCTCGCTGCTGTTTTCCGTCAAGAACCGACCCGGGATGCTGTTCAAGAGCCTCAAGCCGCTCTCGGAGCGCGGCATCGACCTCTGCAAGATCGAGTCGCGGCCGATGCGCGGCCGCTCCTGGGAGTATCTCTTCTTCCTCGACTTCCGCGGCCGGCTCGGCGACAAGCGCGTCGCCGATGCGATGGCGGAGATGGCGCGGCAGTGCGTGTGGCTCAAGGTGCTCGGCGCGTACGCCGCGTCGCGCGCCTCGTGAGCACGGCTGGACGAATGGATCCCTTTGGTCGCATCGCGATCGTCGGCGTCGGGCTGATCGGCGGATCGCTCGCGCTGGCGCTGCGTCGTGCGGGACTGGTGTCCGAGATCGTCGGCATCGGACGCACGCAGAAGAACCTCGACGTGGCGCTCGCACGCGGCATCGTCGATCGTGCCGGAACGGACCCGTCGCTGGTCGCGGGCTGCGAGCTGGTGCTGCTCGCGACGCCGGGTGCGCTGCTGGGACCGTCTGCGGCGGCGATCGCGCCGCATCTCCGCGCGGACGCGATCGTCACCGACGCCGGCAGCACCAAGGCCGACGTCGTCCGTGCGTGCCTGGCCGCGCTCGACGGCCGCACGCGCTTCGTCGGCGCGCACCCGATCGCGGGCACGGAGAGCTCGGGTGCGGCGGCCGCCGACGCCGACCTGTTCCGCGGC
>JAIEPK010000299.1 GCA_019749875.1 Candidatus Binatia bacterium
GCGGCGAGCGCGGTGAGGAGCGCGCGCGGCGCGAGGCGCAGGTGCGTGCCGCGCGGGCACGCCTCACCAATGCCCGCGCGCAGTACGACCGCTTCCGCACGCTGCTGCGCGAGAGTGCGGTGTCGCGCGTCGAATTCGAGGTCGCGCAGACGGAGTATCGCGTGGCCCGCGAGGAGTACGCGGCGGCCAAGCGCACGCTCGACCTCGCCGCGGTCGGACGCGACGAGGACATCGAGGCCGCGGAGGCCTCGGTACGCGGTCTCGAGGGTCGCGTGGTCGAGGCGAACCTGCAGCTCGACGACGCGACGCTGCGCGCGCCGTTCGACGGCGTCATCGCGCAGCGCTTCGTCGAGCAGGGCCAGAGCGTGCAGGCGAAGCAGCCGGTGGTCCGCTTCCAGGACGTGGACGAGGTCGACATCAGCGCCGACGTCCCGGAATCCGTCATGGCGTCGGACATCCGCCGCGCCGACATCACGAGTCTGGTCGCCGAGCTCAGCGGTGCACCGGGGCTGCGCTTTCCCGTCGAGCTGCGCGAGGTCGCGCAGGTCGGCGATCCCGTGACGCAGACCTTCAAGGTGACGGTCTCCATGCGCGCGCCGGACGGCATCCGCGTGCTGCCCGGAATGACCGCCATCGTCACCGCGACGTTCCGCCGCGCCGAGATCCTCGGCGAGCGGATCTTGATTCCGGTCGCCTCGGTCGGACAGCAGGACGCGCAGTCGGTCGTCTGGATCGTCGACGAGAAGCAGAAGGCGTCGCGCCGCACGGTCAAGCTGGGCGGCGTCAGCGGCGGCAGCGTCGAGGTACTCGACGGGCTTCAGCCGGGTGACCGCATCGTCGTCGCGGGTGTGCGCTCGATGCGCGACGGCATGACCGTGCGCGATCTCGGCGATGCGCTCGGAGGCGGCGAGTCGTGAATCTCGGCGTCGTCTCGGTCAAGAACGACCGCGTCGTCTACTTCGCGATGCTGCTGGTCCTCGCCGGCGGCTGGCTCGCCTACGAGCAGCTCGGCCGGCTCGAGGACCCGGAGTTCACGATCAAGGAGGCGCTGGTCATCACGCCCTACCCGGGTGCGAGCGCCGAGGAAGTCGCCCTCGAGGTCACCAACCCGATCGAGAGCGCGTGCCAGTCGCTCGGCCAGCTGCTGCGCGTCGAGTCGGAGTCGTCGCGCGGCATGTCGGTCGTGTCCGCGATCATCAAGGACCGCTACCACAAGGACGCGATTCCCCAGGTCTGGGACGAGCTGCGCCGCAAGATCAACGACGTGCAGTCGCAGCTGCCGCCGTCGGTGCGCGGGCGCTCCATCGTCGTCGACGACTTCGGCGACGTCTATGGCATCTTCCTGTCGATCACCGGCGACGGCTTCAACGAGGCCGAGCTGCGGCGCTACGCCGACTTCCTGCGCCGCGAGCTGCTGCAGGTCCCCGGCGTCAAGGCGATCGAGCTCTTCGGCGCCCAGCAGGACGTCGTCTACCTCGAGATCTCGCGCCAGCGTCTCGCGCAGCTCGGCGTCAACGAGCAGCACGTGTACGACCTGCTGCAGGCGCGCAACGTCGCCGCCGACGGCGGCCGCGTCGAGGTCGGCGGACAGCACCTCGCGATCGACCCGAGCGGCGGCTTCGGCTCCGCCGACGCGATGCTCGACCTGGTCATCGGCTCCGACCGATCGGGCCGCCAGCTCTTCCTGCGCGACGTCGCGACGATCGAGCGCGGCCCGCAGGACCCGCCGCGCCGCCTGCTGCGCTTCGACGGCATGCCGGCGATCGGCCTCGGCATCTCGACCGTTCCCGGCGGCAACGTCGTCGTCATGGGCGAAGGCGTGCGCAAGAAGCTCGAGGAGCTGAAGCCCGACCAGCCGCTCGGCATCGAGGTCGGCACGATCAACTTCCAGCCCGAGGCGGTCGCCGCCGCGACCAGCGAGTTCCTGTTCAACCTCCTGAAGGCGGTGTCCATCGTCATCGTCGTGCTGCTGATCGCCATGGGCGCGAAGACGGGCCTGATCATCGGCCTCGTCCTGTTCCTGACGATCATGGCGACGTTCCTCGTCATGTACGCGATGGGCGGCCTGCTGATGGAGCGCATCTCGCTCGGCGCGCTGATCATCGCGCTGTGCATGCTCACCGACAACGCCATCATCATGATCGAGGGCATCCGCGTCCGCATCGAGGCGGGTGCCGAGAAGCTCGGCGTCATCCGCGACATGGTGGTCGAGAACCAGTGGCCGCTGTTCGGTGCGACCGCGATCGGCATCATGGCCTTCGCCGCCATCGGCCTCTCCGAGGACTCGACCGGCGAGTACACCAACTCGCTGTTCTGGGTGATCATGATCTCGCTCACGCTGAGCTGGATCTCGTCGGTCACGATCACGCCGCTGCTCGGCTACGTGATGTTCAACCCGGTCGAGGGTGCCGACAAGGCCGAGCCGAAGGACCCGTACGGCGGTGCCTTCTTCCAGGGCTACCTGCGCCTGCTGCGGCTGTGCCTGCGCTGGCGCTGGACGGTGATCCTGGTCTCGATCGCGCTCTTCGTCGTCTCGGCGTGGGGCTTCGGCCGCGTCAAGCAGAGCTTCTTTCCGCCGGCGACGCGGCCGCAGTTCCTGGTCGACGTGTTCCTGCCGTCGGCGACGCACATCCGCGGCACCGAGGCCTTCGCCGAGGACATGGAGAAGTTCATCGCGGCGCAGAAGGGCGTCGAGCACGTGACGTCCTTCATCGGCGGCGGCGGCCTGCGCTTCCTGCTGGTGTACTCGCCCGAGCGCGAGAACCGCGCCTTCGTGCAGTTCCTGGTGGAGGTCGACGACGCGGCCAAGATCGACGCGCTCGCAGCCACGATCCAGCGCGAGCTCGACGAGAACCACCCCGAGGCGAACGGCGTCGCGAAGAAGTTCCTGCTCGGCCCCGGCGGCGGCGGCCGCGTTCAGGCGCGCTTCCGCGGGCCGGACGCGGACGAGCTGCGCAAGCTCGCCGACCAGGCGATCGCGGTCATCGAGACGGACGGTGGTGCCAAGGGCGTACGCACCGACTGGCGCGAACGCGAGAAGGTCATCCGCCCCGACGTGCTCGAGCTGCAGGCGCGCCGCAACGGCATCACCCGCGCCGACATCGCCGCGACGCTCGAGACCAGCTTCGGCGGACGCGTGGTCGGCTTCTACCGCGAGCCCGGCGCCGTCGGCGGCGGCCGGTTCCCGCAGGAGTCGCGACTGCTGCCGATCGTCGCCCGCCCCCCGCTCGCCGAGCGCAGCGACGTCGCGTCGCTCGACAGCTTGCAGATCTGGAGCCCGGTCGCAGGCCGCATGATCCCGCTCGCGCAGGTCGTGTCCGGCGTCGAGGTCGCGTGGGAGGACCCGGTCGTCGCGCGGCGCGACCGCTTCCCGACCATCACGGTCCATGCCGATCCGCGCGAGGGTCTGCCGAGCGAGCTGTTCAACCGCGTCCGCGGCGGCATCGAGGCGATCCCGCTGCCGCCGGGCTACACTTTCGAGTGGGGCGGCGAGTTCGAGGACTCGTCGCGCGCACGCCGCGCGCTCGCGCGGCCGCTGCCGGCGACGTTCGTGCTGATGGTGTTCATCGTCGTCTGCCTGTTCAACTCGGTGCGCGCGACGCTGCTGGTCTGGCTGATCGTGCCGCTCGCGATCATCGGCGTCACCGGCGGCCTGCTGTCGACCAACATGCCGTTCGGCTTCATGTCGCTGCTCGGCGTGCTGAGCCTCGGCGGCGAGCAGATCAAGAACTCGATCGTGGTGCTGAGCAAGATCCGCAGCGAGGTCGACGCCGGCACGCCGGAGTACGACGCGATCCTGAAAGGCTGCGTCGCGAAGATCCGTCCCGTGCTCATGGTCGCACTGACCACCGTGCTCGGCATGATCCCGCTCACCCAGGACCCGTTCTTCGCGTCGATGGCCGTGTGCATCATGTTCGGCCTGTCGTTCGCGTGCGTGCTGACGCTGCTCGTGATGCCGGCCCTGTACGCGATCCTGTTCCGCGTCGAGGAGCCGGCTTAGGGCGGCAGGAGGATCGGCACGAGCAGGACGCCGACCAGCAGGACGAGCAGCGCGAACGGAACGCCCAGCTTGACGAAGTCGAAGAAGGTGTAGTCACCCGGTCCCGCGACCAGCGCGTTCACCGGCGACGAGATCGGCGTCATGAATGCGGTCGAGGCCGCGAGCGCGACGATCATCGCGAACGGATACGGCGAGGCGTGGATCTCGTCCGCGACGCTCAGCGCGACCGGCGCCATCAGCACCGCGGTCGCGGTGTTCGACA
>JAIEPK010000202.1 GCA_019749875.1 Candidatus Binatia bacterium
CGCGTCCTCGTGACGCTCGATCAGCGCCTCGGAGACCCCCGGCCGGTCCTCCACGATCTCTTCCGCGCCCTCCCCGCTCATCTGCGTCGGAATCGCCGCAAGCCCGGCGACCACGAGCAGGACCAGGCCGAAGCGGCGCGTCGCCGCACTGCGCGCGACCGCTGCCACGGCGAGCGTCGCGGCGGCGAGGAGTGCGGTGACGACCGGCAGGTGGGTGAGCGCGAGGTGGATCTGGGCTGCATTCATCGAAGGCATGTCGGATGCCCTCCTTTCGCCTCCGACCATCGGGCCCGGAGCCGGGGCCCGCCATCGGGCAGGTGACGGAAGCCCACGAAAAGGCGAGCATGCGTCACATGACGGATGATGGTGCGGGCGGTGACGGCGCTCTGGGGCTCGCCGAGCGCGTGGCGCTGACGGCGCTTCTCGCGTTGATCGCGGTCCTCGTCGGCGCCGACGCCTTCACCGACCTCGCGGGAGGCGGCTCGTCGGGGCACGTGACCACGGAGCTGATCGTCGCTGGGACCGCGGCCGCCGGTGTCGGGCTGCTCTGGGCACGCTACGCACGGGCGCAAGCGACCCTCGACGCGACGCGCGACAGCCTCGAGCGCGCACGCGCCGAGGCCCGCGACTGGCGCGAGCGTAACGAGACGTCGCTGCGCGGCCTCGCCGAGGCCATCGATCGGCAGCTCGAGGCGTGGCGTCTCTCGCCGGCCGAGCGGGAGGTCGCGTTTCTGCTCCTGAAGGGCCTCAGCTTCAAGGAGATCGCGGCGGTACGGAGCGCGAGCAAGCGCACCGTGCGGCAGCAGGCGCTCGCGGTGTACGCGAAGTCGGGACTCGGCGGCCGTGCCGAGCTGTCGGCGTTCTTCCTCGAGGACCTTCTCGCCCCGCGAGCCTGACGCGCCGGAGCGCGTGCGGACGCCGCTCGCGCGTCAGGATCCGGCGTCGGCCGGCGGACACGCGCCCGCATCGGCGCCGCACGACTGCAGCGCTCGGCGCCGCCGCTCGCTCGGTCGGGGATCCTGCGGTGCGGGCGCCGGCTCGCGCGTCTCCTGCGTTCCGGCGGCGGTGCGATCGATTGCCTCGATCACGCGCGGCGTCAGATCGATCGCGTCCGCGTCGAGGACGCGCGTCGCGCGATCGGTGCGGATCACCACCGTGTAGCCCTCGTCGCGCGCGAGCTGTCCGACGACGGCATTGATGCGCCGCTCGACGTCGCCGATGGCGGTCGTCCTCGCGCGCGCGATCTCGCGCATCCCGTCCGACCGCAGGACGAGCAGCGCGATCGTCCGCTCGGCGAGCTGCGTCTCGAAGACGCGCCGCTGCGGATCGACGACCGCGCGATCCGCGAGCAGCGTGCGAAGCTCGTCGACCTCGGCGCGCAGCGACGCGGACTCGGCGTCGCAGCGTTCCTCCACCGCGGCGACCTCGCGCCACTGCGGATCGAGCGCCTGCGCCTCGCGCACCACCCGGTCGACGTCGTAGTACGCGACCGGCTGCGGCGCGCGCAGCGGATCGGCTGCACTCGGTCCCGCACCGAGCAGGATCATCGTCACCAGGAGGAACGCGGCCGAGCGAAACCCGCTGATCGTCGCCATGCCGTCCTGATCGGCAATTCGCACGGCGCTCTGGAGACGCACGATCCATGCCGCGCGCCATGGCCGACCCGCCCTTCCCGGGGCGGCATTCGCGTCTGGTACCCGACGCTGCATGCGTGTAACGCTCGCCGCCGAGGAGAATCCTACATGCTGCGGTACTTCCCCGTCGTCGGTCTCGCCGTGCTGCTCGCGCTGGCGCTCTCCCTGCCCGCGCACGCCGCGCGCGTCACCAGCGTCTTCGGGGGGCGCATCCCCTGCGTCGAGCAGAGCGGCGTGCAGTTCTGTGAGGGCAGCGTCGCGACGCGCGTCGCGAGCTTCGACGGCGTGCCGCTCGACGTGAACGTCACCCTGCCGTCCGCGGCGACGTCGGGGCCCTGGCCGCTGATCGTGCAGCTGCACGGCTGGAGCCAGGGCAAGAGCGGCGGCGCGATCACGGCGCGCGCGAAGGACGGTTACGCCGTGCTCGCGTACTCCGCGCGCGGCTTCCACGGCTCGTGCGGATCCGCCGCGTCGCGTGCGCCCGATCCGTCGCTCGCCGATCCCGAGGTCTGCACCGAGCGCGGCTGGACGCACCTCGCCGACGCGCGCTGGGAAGCGCACGACACGCAGCACCTCGTCGGCCTGCTGGTCGACGAGGGCATCGCCGACGGCGCGCGCATCGGCGTGACCGGCGCCTCGTACGGCGGCGGCCAGTCGCTGATCCTCGCCGCGTTGAACGACCGCACGATGCTGCCCGACGGCCGCCTCGTGCCGTGGCGCAGCCCTGCCGGGGTGCCGCTGAGGATCGCCGCCGCCGCGCCGATCGTACCGTGGTCGGATCTCGCGGCGGCGCTCGCACCGAACGGACGCACGCTCGACTACCGCGTCGACAACCCGTACGGCGCGCGCGCCGGCGTGCAGAAGCAGTCGTGGAACGCGACGCTCTACGGCGCCGGCCTCCTCACCGGGTACTACGTTCCGGATGGCTCCGATCCGTCCGCCGACCTGATCCACTGGAACGCGCGCGTCGGCGCGGGCGAGCCGTACGACGGCGACCCCGACGTCCGGCAGATCACCGGCGAGCTGTCGACCTTCCACTCGGCGTACGGCATCGACGATTCGGTCCCGCCGGCACCGCTGCTGATCTACAACGCCTGGACCGACGACCTGTTCCCGGCCGACGAGGCCGTGCGCTACTGGCGCCGCAGCAGCGTCAAGCACCCCGACGCCGAGATCGCGCTGCACTTCGCCGACGGCTTCGGCCACCCGCGCGCGGCGCTGGGCGGCAACGTGGCCGTCGTCCAGGCACGCATCGACGACTTCTTCGCCCGCCACCTGCTCGGGCGCGACACGGAGCCTGCACCAGGGGTCGAGACCTACACCCAGGCGTGCGGCGGCGCGGCGGTCGAAGGACCGTTCACGGCGTCGTCGTGGGACGAGCTGCACCCCGGTGAGGTGCGCTTGGTCGACGGCCGGGCGAGGCACTTCGACGAGCAGGGCGGCGACCCCGCGGTCGCGGCGGCGCTCGATCCGCTGAGCGGCCCCCCGTGCCGCACCGTCGACGCCATCGACGAGCCCAACTCCGCGACCTACCGTCTGCCCGCCGCCGAAGGCGACGGCTACACGCTGCTCGGCGCGCCCACCGTGCTCGCGGATCTCTCGATCCGCGGACGCTACCCCGAGATCGCGGCGCGCCTGTGGGACGTGGCACCCGACGGCACGCAGACGCTGGTGGCGCACGATCTCTACCGTCCGCGCGACGACCACCGCCGCGACGTCTTCCAGATCCATCCGAACGGCTGGCACTTCCGCGCCGGTCACGTGGCCAAGCTGGAGCTGCTCGGCCAGAGCGTGCCCTACGGACGTGCGTCGAACGGCACCTTCGACGTCACGGTGCGCCATCTCGAGCTGCGCCTGCCGGTGCGCGAGGCGCCCGACGGCGGCGTGATCCGCGTGCCGGCCGCCCCGGTGCTGCCCGCGACGGAGAATGGCGCCGGCACGACGTGCCGGCTGCCCGGCGGCAGCGGCGGCTGCCGCACGATCGGGCTGGTGAAAGCGACGCGTTGACGGCCGTCGCAAGCGACACCACGACCGGCGACACCCCCCGCTCCCCGCTCGAGCATCGTCCGGCGCTCGACGGCCTGCGCGGCGCGTGCCTCGGCGCGGTACGTCGTCTTCCCGCTGCTCGCCGGTTTCGTCCCGTGCTGCGCCGCGGCGGCACGCGGATGCTCGCCGCGATCTGCGCGCTGCGATGGCGCCGCGCGTGATCCGTCCGCTGACCGCCCCGCAGAGCGTGCTGCGCGGCGATTCGTGGAGCTGCGCGTCGCGACCTTCGGCGACTCGACCGCCGCCGCGCTCGAGAAGGGCTTCGTGCCATGGCTCGCGGCGCGCGACGACACGCTGCCCGTCTGCGGCGACATCGAGCTCGGCTGCGGACTGCTCGACGGCGGTGCACCAGATCGAGAACCGCGGGCTGTGGCAGCCCCAGCGCGTCGCCTGTCGCGGCTTCGTCGCCGGCTGGACGCTGAACGAGATGATCCGCGAGGTCGCGGCGAGCCACGCCGACTCGATGCGCGTGGTCGACCTGGCCGGCCATGTCGCCGGCCGAGCGGCCAGCGAGTTCGATCCCGCGCTGCGCGACGACGGCGTCCAGTTCACCGTCGCGGGCGCGCACGACGCCGTCGGCGGCTGGTTCGGCGAG
>JAIEPK010000224.1 GCA_019749875.1 Candidatus Binatia bacterium
GGCGCGGTCGGCATCGACCCGGCCGCGTCGCTCGTGACGCGCGAGCCGCTCTGCCCGGGTGCGCCCGCGACGCCGGTGGAGGGCGGTGGCTTCGCGTACGGGGCGCTCTCCGAGCTGCCCGGCTGGTGGCGCGTGTCGCTGCCCGCCGGATCGACTGCGCCACCGCCGAGCCCCGCGGTGGTCGAGACCGCCGCGCCGGGCGCATCGGCGGTCGACCGGCTGGTGGCGACGGTCGCGGATGCGGTCGGCGCGGAGGATGCCGCGGAGGAGACCGGTCTCGCCGTGGTCGAGTATCCGAGCGAGAGCCGCTCCGACGTGCTCGTGATCATCTACTCCGGCGACGGCGGCTGGCGCGACCTCGACAAGCAGATCGGCGAGTACCTCGCATCGCGCGGCTTGCCCGTGGTCGGGGTGGATTGTCTGCGCTCGTTCTGGTCGACGAAGACCCCCGAGGAGATGGCTGCCGACCTCGCCGACTTGATGGAAACCTACGGCGAGCGCTGGGGAACGAAGCGCGTGGTACTCGTCGGCTACTCGTTCGGCGCCGGCATCCTGCCGTTCGCGATCGATCACCTGCCGCCGGCCGATCGCGCGCGCATCGTGCTGATCTCGCTGCTCGGCGTCGAGGCGCGCGCGGACTTCGAGATCCACTTCACCGGCTGGCTCGGCCGCGAGCCCGACGAGTCCGCGCCGGAGGTCCTGCCGGAGCTCCTCAAGCTCGATCTGTCGCGCGTGCAGTGCTTCTACGGTGAGGACGAGGAAGGCTCGCTGTGCCGCTTGCCGGCGCTCGCTTCTGCCGAGGTGATTCGCACGTCGGGCGGCCATCACTTCGACGGCGACTACGACGCGCTCGCGCAGCGCATCCTCGACGGCATCGAGAAGCGCGCGCCGGGCGCCGTTCCACCGCCGCCGGCCCCGGAGCCGACGGAGGCCGCTCCTACCGGGTGACGAGCCCGCGCAATCCGCCCGACACCAGCGCGCCGACGCTCGCCAGCACGCGCGGCAGGACGAGCCCGCCGGGGACGACGAGGTAGCGCGCCTCCCACTGTGGATCGAACTGCTGCTTGTACGAGCGCACGCCCTGGAAGTTGTAGAAGTGCTCGCCGTGCCGGTAGGTGAAGGCGCCCACGCGCTGCCAGAACGGTGCGAGCGCGCGCCCCTCGAGCCCGGCGAGCGGCGCCATGCCGAGGTTGAACCACAGGTAGCCCTCGGCCTGCGCCCACAGCATGACCTTCGCGAACAGAAACTCCATCGAGTCCGGCGGCGCGTCGGCGGCGTAGCGCATGAGGTCGGGCGCGATCTCCTCGCGCCCCGCGCCGCACCACAGGTTGGTGAACGCGACGATGCGCTCGTCGCGGCGGACGATCGCGACCGGAAAGTTGCGCACGTAGTCGTCGGAGAACGCGCCCAGCGAGAAGCCCTTCTCGCGCGTGTTGCGCTTCTCGAGCCAGGAGTCCGACACGCGCCGCAGCTCCGAAGTGATCGCCGCCACGCCCTCGGGCGGCACGACCTCGAAGGTCGAGCCGTCGCGCTCCTGGCGCTTCAGCACGTAGCGCGTGCCCTTGCGCCGCGGACCCTCGAGCGACCACGCTGCGAGCGGCACGCGCGCGCACTCGCCGAACTTGAACGGCGTCAAGCCGACGTCGAGGTACAGCGGCAGGCTCGTCGGCGACACCTCGTAGAACACCGGATGGACGTCGTAGTGGTCGCACAGCTCGCGGAAGCGCCACACCAGCTCGGTGCGCTCCGCGATCGGACCCACCGGATCGCCCATCGCGACCCAGCAGCCGCGGCTCGCGCCGTACATCACGAAGGCCTGCGCACTGTCGCTCAGCAGGAACGACTTGTCGCCGAGCAGGGCGAGATTCGCCATCGCCGACGGCGACGCGGCGACGATCGCGCGGACCGTGTCGCGCGTCGTGTCGTCCGGTGCAGTCGCCACCGCCTGCGCCGGGCGCAGCAGGTGGGCGAGCGAGAAGGCGATCGCGAGCCCGACGACCCCGACCGTCGCACGCAGAAATCGCGGCGCGCCGCTGAAGAGTGCGAACTCCCACCACAGCTCGTGGCTGTAGTCGACGTGCCGGTAGGCGAACATGCCGAGCCAGATGCTGCCGCCGACGGCGGCCGCGACCGCGGCGATCCAGCCCGGGCTGAAGAGGTCGCCGAGCAGCTGCGCGCGCCGGTAGAAGAGGCGCCGGCAAGGCAGGAGAGCTGCGAGCGTCGCGAGCAGGATCGACGCTTCTTCCCAGTGCAGGCCGCGCAGCAGCGCCAGCGCCGATCCGCTCGCCAGCAGGATCACGCTCAGCACCCACGCGGCGTCGAGGCGGTTCTGCAGCGCGCTCGCCAGCAGCACCAGGCCGAGCCCGACCAGGCTCGCGAGGAAGTGCGACAGCTCGACCGCCGGCAGCGGCACGATCGCCGCGAGCCAGCCGAGGCGGGTCTCGCGCGCCGGCAGCGCACCGGTCGCGAGCAGCAGCACGCCGCCGAGGAACGTCGACACGGCGAGCAGGCGCGGTGCGACCAGCGGGATCCAGCGGCCGAGCGCATTGCCCAGACGGAGCAGCGAGCCGCGTCGCTCGGCGGCTTCGACGCCGCCGAGCAGCAACAGCGCCACCGCGAGCGGCAGCAGGTAGTACACCGCGCGGAACACCAGCAGCGCCGCGAGTGCTGCCGGCACCGTCGTGCGCGACGCGAGGCTGCCGAGCACGATGCACTCGAACACCCCGAGCCCGCCCGGGATCTGGCTCGCCGCGCCCGCGACCATCGCGGTCACGAACACCGCCACGAAGGCGCCGGGTGAGAGGTGCACGTTGCCCGGCAGCAGGACGTAAAGCACCGACGCCGCGATCACCCAGTCGAGCACCGCGAGCCCGACCTGCGCGGCCGCGATCCCCGGCTCGGGGACCGCGACTTCGACACCGCGCACCACCAGCGGCGACCGTCGCAGGACCGTGAGCATCAGGTAGCCGAGCGGAAGCAGGAGCAGCAGCGCGCCGATCAGCCGCGCGACGTCCGCGGAGATGCCGATGCCGACCAGCGCTGCCGAGGAGAACAGCAGCGCCGTGCCCAACAGGGCGATGCCGCCCAGCCAGAAGGTCAGCGACGTGAAGGCGATCAGGCGTGCGATCTCGAGCGGCGACACCTCCCAGGCGGCGTAGAGCCGCAGGCGCGGCGCCGACGGTCCGAGCAGCGCGAGCCCGATGTTGCGGCTGAAGACGAAGCCGAGGAACGACGCGAGCGCCGTCTGTGCGTACGGCGTCGCGCGACCGAGATAGCGCAGCCCGAGACGGTCATAGCCGGTCACGACGGCGTAGCTCAGCGCCGTCAGCACGATCGCGAGGAAGACCTTTGCCGACGGGATCGCGGCGATGCTGCGCCGGATCGCGGCGTAGTTGTGCCCGCTCAGCTGGTCGTTCAGCAGCCACGCGACGATCGCCAGCGCGGCGAGGCTGATCAGCGGTGCGAGCCCGCGAATGCGTTTCCGTCCCAAGCGGTCGCCGTTATGCCAACCGCGGGCGCACATCGCACGTCGCGCCCGCCGATCGCCCGGCGACCACGGGCGGCGCTTCCACCGCCGCTCCGTGCGCGGTAGAGCGCCGGGGATGAAGATCCGGAGCGGCCTCGCGACCCTCGTCCTGCTCGCGGCCCTCGCCGCGGGGTGCGTGTCGGTCGACTACGTCGGCAAGTCCTACCCGCCGACGGCGTCGGTCGACCTCTACATGAGCCCCGCCGACGTGAAGCGTCCCTACGAGGTGATCGGCGAGGCGCGGGCGCAGGTCGAGGCGTTGCCGTTCTCGAGCCCGGCCGAGCAGCTGCAGGAGAAGCTGCTCGCCGAGGCGCGCAGCCGCGGCGCGAACGCCGTGATCCTGGGCTCGATCACCTCGCGTCAGGTCGCATCGACCTCGACCACGACGGGCCAGGCGACGAGCAAGAAGAAGGGCAACAAGAAGAACACGCAGTACACCGACACCACCACGACCAACGTCGAGGAGGTGAACGAGCTGCGCGGCACGCTGATCCGCTTCACCGACTGACCTCCGCATCGGCTTCGCCGACCACGAAGGGATGAAGCCGCGCCGAGCGTCTTCATCTGACGTCGTCGGTGGGTCGATCGCTGGTCGCCGTGGTTCCCGGCTTCGTCGCCGGCTCGGGGACGACGATCGTCTCCGGCTCGGCGAGCGGCGCCTCGTCGATCGTCCGCGGCTCCGCGCGCGCCCCGGGCGCGGCTTCGACCGCGGCTCGTGCCGGCGCTGCTGCCGTCGGCGGGAGGTCACCGGCATCGGC
>JAIEPK010000066.1 GCA_019749875.1 Candidatus Binatia bacterium
GCGCCGTGCGCCGTGGCGCCCCACTGCGCGCGATCGGCAACGCGCCGGTCTGCCAGGGGCGCGCGCGCTCGTGCCGGGCATGGGAGAACGGCGCGCCCGGCGCCGGCTCAGAGCAGCGCCGGATCCTCGAGCAGCACCTTCAGGCGCGCCAGCGCGCGTGCCGCGTAGAAGCCGTCCTCGGTGCGCTCGTCGAAGGTGTACTTGAGCGCGAAGATCTCGCGAGACGCGACGCTGCCGTCGTCGCGCACGTACGGGGCGCGGTGCACGCGACCCATGGTGACGAAGACCGGCGTCGTGCCGTGCTCGAAGAGGTGGTGGTAGGCAGCGTCGAGGCCGACGCTGCCGAGGTTCGCGACGAACGCCGACGCGTACAGCGGGTCGTTGTCGATCATCGCCTGCGGCAGCAGTCCTGCCGCATCGAGCCAGCGTCCGACGCGGATCACCAGACGGCGCAGCGGACCGGGCAGGCGGAGGATCGCGTGCACCTCCTTGTCGCTCGCCGACTCGCGCCCCGAGCGGCCCTCGCCGAGCACCTCGTAGATGCGATCGACCATCTCGAGCAGCGACTCCTCGGGCGAGAAGCGCATCTTGCGTGCGAACACCGGCGCGTCGAGGTCGAGACGCATCTTCGCGCTGAACGCGAGCCAGATGCCGTTGCGGTCGTGGTGGCGTCCGCCGGCGACGAAGCGGTTCAGGCGCGGGTACTCGGCGAGCACCAGCGTCAAGCCGCGCAGCAGCATGTGGAACTGCGTCACCGGCCGGTCGGGGGAGCGCTGCGCGTTGAGCGCGTCGGCGAACGCGCGCGTCGGTGCCGCGTCGATCTCCTGCGAGAACAGAACGAAGGCTTCGTTTCTGGTCGGCATCAGGTACGGCATCATCTGCCGCAGGTTGCCGAGGCCCGGGGTCGGCGTTCCTTCGCTGCGCTCGCGTAGTGGCATGGTCCGGTCCTCCGTGCTTGGATCGCGCCCTCAGGTCAAGCGGCGGGAGGAACCCGATCATGTCAGGATCCGCGGAGCAGCAGGCCGGCGGCACGTCGTCGCTCTTCTCGATGCCTCTCGACGAGGCGATGCGCACGCAACGCGCGATCCGCCGTCTCAAGGACGATCCGGTCGACGACGCGATCGTGCTGCAGCTGATCGAGCTCGCGCTGCGCGCGCCGACCGGCAGCAACGCGCAGAACTGGGAGTTCGTCGTGGTGCGCGACCGCGCGGTGAAGGAGCGTCTCGGCGCGCTGAACCGCCGCGCCTGGGGCGTGTACGGCGGCATCGGCCGCTGGCTCAACCGCAACGAGCCCAAGATGCTGCGCCTCATGGACGCAGTGCAGTGGCAGGCCGATCACTTCGCCGAGATCCCGGTCGTGATCGTCGCGTGCCTGCGCGGGCCGCACCTGCCGTTCCCGCCGGTCATGGCGAGCAGCTACTACGGCTCGATCTACCCGTCGGTGCAGAACCTGCTGCTCGCCGCGCGCTCGGCCGGTCTCGGTGCGGCGCTGATCACGCTGCCGCTGTGGAGCACTTTCCTCGCGCGACGTGCGCTCGGGCTGCCGTGGAGCGTGACGCCCTGCGCGGTGGTGCCGATCGGCTGGCCCAAGGGTCGCTACGGGCCGACGACGCGGCGTCCGGTGGGCGAGGTGGTGCACGTGGATCGTTACGGCAACCAGCCCTTCCGCGACGCCAGCGGTCGCTGAAAGCCGTCGATCCGCCCGGATCGTGCTTGCCTCGCGGCGCGTTTCCGGGTTCACTGTGCCCTCGTCCTAGAACTTTTATTCTAGCAAGGAGCGAAGGCATGGCAGCGAACGGCACGGGCACGACCCTCCTGATCCGCAACGCGAAGATCGTCGACGGGACCGGAGCACCGGCGCGCGACGGCTCGGTGGCGGTGCGCGACGGCAAGATCGTCGCGGTCGGTGACGTGCCGCCGGGAACGCTGCCCGCGGGCACGCGCGAGATCGACGCCGCGGGCAACGTCGTCGCGCCCGGCTTCATCGACGTGCACACGCACTTCGATCCGCAGATCTGCTGGGACCGTCTCGCGACGCCGTGCATCGAGCACGGCGTGACCACGATCCTGATGGGCAACTGCTCGCTGTCGCTCGCCCCCGTCAAGAAAGAAGACCAGCGCGCGCTCGCCGGCATGTTCAAGCAGATCGAGGACATCCCGCTCGCGACCTTCGCCGCGGGCGTGCCCTGGACGTGGGAGACCTACCCCGAGTACCTCGACTTCATCCGCAAGGATCTCGGCATCAACGTCGCGGGACTGGTCGGGCACTCGGCGCTGCGCAGCTACGTCATGGGGGCCGCATCGCAGGAGCGCGCCGCGACGCCGGAGGAGATCGAGCGCATGTGCGGCGTCCTGCAGGACGCGATCCGCGCCGGCGCCGCGGGGCTGTCGACGTCGTACGTCGACATGGACGAGAACATGAAGCCGGTGCCGAGCCGGTTTGCGACCCGCGACGAGATCATCGCGCTCGCGAAGGCGATGAAGGCCGTCGGACGCGGCATCGTGCAGACCGTGCCGGTGTTCTTCAACCCGCCGCAGCAGCTCGAGAACATCAAGGAGATGGCGGAGATCTCGCGCCAGGCGGGTGTCATGTGCACGGTCGCACCGATCGTGCACTCGACCACCAATACGCTGTGGTCGGACTCGCTGAAGCTCCTCGCCGAGGAGAACGCGAACGGCGCGCGCGTCTACGGCCAGTCGATGCCGCGTACCTTCGACATCAACATCCGGCTCTCGGAGACGTCGTTCCTGCTGATGGCGATGCCGGCGTGGAACGAGTGCATGCGGCTGCCGCTCGCCGAGCGCGCGCAGGCGTTCGGTGATCCCAAGCGCCGCGAGGACCTCCGCAACCAGTTCGTCATGCTGCGCTTCGGCATCCCGATGCTCGACGAGGTGTTCACCGTCGGCCGCGTCGCGCGCGCGGAGAACAAGGTGCTCGAGGGCCGGAAGCTCGCGGAGGTCGCGGCCGAGCGCGGCTGCGACCTCGTCGACGCGATGCTCGACATCGCGGTGTCGGAGGGGCTCGAGACCGAGTTCTCGCTGACCAACTTCCTGCACGTCGACCCGCAGGGCGTGACCGCGATCCTGAGCGATCCGAACATCCACGTCGGTGCGAGCGACGCGGGCGCGCACATCTCGCAGTTCTGCGGCGCGGGCGACACCAGCTACCTGCTCGCGCGCTGGGTGCGCGACCTGAAGGCGTTCACCCTCGAGCGCGCCGTGCAGCGCTTGACGAGCGAGCTCGCCGACGCCTTCGGCATCGAGGGACGCGGCCGCATCGCGCCGGGACAGGCGGCGGATCTGGTGATCTTCGACCCGCAGACGATCGATCGCGGCACGGAGGACTTCGTGCGCGACGTGCCCGGCGACGCGAATCGCTACGTGCGGCACGCGACCGGCATCGACAAGGTCGTGGTGAACGGCGCCGTCGTGTGGGAGGACGGCAAGTACACCGGCGCGCGCACCGGTCTCGTGGTCTGACGCTCGATCGGCGTGCGCGCGGCGTCCGCTCGAGCGCGGGCGTCGCGCGCCTGCGCCTGCTCAGGAGCGGGCGTCGCGCGCCTGCGCCTGCTCAGAAGCGGGCGTCGCGCGCCTGCGCCTGCTCAGGAGCGGGAGTCGCGCGCCCGCGTCAGAATGTGGTCGGCAGCGGCCGGCAGGTCGGCGACGATCGCCGCGACCGGCGCGTCGCCGAGCTTGTGGCGCTCGTCATTCCCGTGGCCGGTGAGCAGCAGGATGCCGCTGCAGCCGGCGTTCGCTGCGAGCCGTACGTCGACCGCGTGATCGCCGATCACCCAGGAGTCGGCGAGGTCGATCGCGAAGCGGTCGCGCGCGTCGAGCACGGACTGCGGGCTCGGCTTGCGGCAGGAGCACCGCGCGTCGGGCAGGTGCGGGCACATGTACGTCGCTTCGATCGCGATGCCGGCCGCCTCCAGATCGTCGAGCAGGCGCCGCTGGAAGCGCTCGAAGTCCGCTTCGGTGTAGAGCCCGCGCGCGATCCCGCTCTGGTTGGTGACGATCGCGAAGCGGAAGCCCGCGTCGCGCAGCGCCTGCAGCGCCTCGATCACGCCGGGCAGCAGCCGGTAGTCCTCGACCCGGTGCACGTAGCCGCCGTCGTGGACGAGCGTTCCGTCGCGGTCGAGAAAGACGAAGCGGGTGCCGCGCGATCCCGGCGCGGCTGTTTCATCACGAGCCATGGCCGGTGCGTCGGCTATCGCGGTGATCGCGTGATCGCAAGGCACGGCGCGGCGCGAGGCGGGCGCTGCAGGCCGTCGGCGGGACCGGCGCGGCGCAGCCC
>JAIEPK010000609.1 GCA_019749875.1 Candidatus Binatia bacterium
CTTGACGGGGCCCCACTCCCCGCGCTCGCTCTCGCTCGGCCGCGCGCTTCGCGCGCGGAGGCGCTGGCCTACGCTGCCGGTAGACCCCGCGGGGGGCACGCGCCCTCTCGCCCCGTCAAGCAAAGCTTGACGGGGCCCCACTCCCCGCGCTCGCTCTCGCTCGGCCGCGCGCTTCGCGCGCGGAGGCGCTGGCCTACGCTGCGGGTAGACCCCGTGGGGGCACGCGCCCCTCGTCCCGTCAAGCGAAGCTTGACGGGGCGCCACTCCCCGCGATCGCTCTCGCGCGGACGCGCTGGCCTACGCTGCCGGCAGACCCCGCGGGGCACGCGCCCCTCGCCACGTCAAGCCAAGCTCGCCGGGAGTCCACTCCCCGCGCTCGCTCTCGCTCGGCCGCGCGCTTCGCGCGCGGAGGCGCTGGCCTACGCTGGCGGAGCCTGCGACGAGCGCTCACTCACCTCGGGTGCGCGCGTGGGGGTCGTCAGTCGGCGGCAGGGACGAAGAAGCCGATGAGGTCGATGCTGGGCTCGGTGGGGTGTTCGGCGACGACGAGGAAGCGCGCGCCGTCGGTGGTGAGGGCGGCGGCATTGACGTTGTCGGGGAAGATCGTGAAGGGCGCGACCGTCGTGCCGTCCGCCGGGATCCGGGCGCCGTGCAGGATGCCCTCGTCGAGCCAGGCGACGAGCCACGTGCCGGCGGCGTGCGCGACGCCGACGACGGTCTTCGCGCTCGGGCCGTCGGCGACGAGGAATCCGCCGGGCGGGTCGACGGAGCCGGGCGCGCCGTCGTCCCCCGCACGGTAGCGCAGCGCGCGGATCTCGTTCGGCGGGTTGGTGCTGACCGTCGCGACGCTCCAGGCGACGAGGAACGCGGCGCCGTCGCTGCCGACCGCCGTTCCGCCGGGCTCGTCCGGAACGTCGGCGAGGGTGAGCGGAATGACCCCGGCCGGCGTACGCTGCGCACCGGCAAGCGTGATCGTACGCACCATCGGCGGCGCGGGACGCGAGGTGTCGATCGCGGCATCGAACCACACGGCGAGCTGGATCGGTCCGGCGCTCGCGATGCTGCCGTTGCCCGCGCTGTGCAGCACGCCGTCGACGACGCCACCGGCGCCGAGGACGTACGTGTCGTCGACCGTGACGGCACCGTCTCCGGCAAGGACGTCGGCGCCGTCGACCTGCCCGATGAAGATCGGCTGGAAGGCCGCGGTCGTGCCGCGACCGTAGAGTCCGGTGGAGCGCTGCCCGGACCCGGTCGCCGCCGTGACACCGGTGATCGAGGTCTGCACCATGCTGAAGCTGATCTGGCTGTCGACCAGTGTCGCGGGACGGATCGGCGGTCCGCTCGGTGGAACCGAGCTGAAGCCGACCACCTGCGCGGGCACGCCGGAGTCGCTCAGGCTGCCGTATCCCGCGAAGAACACACCGAAGCCGGCGCCGCCGGCGACCGAGGATCCCTCGTACGACGCACCCGCGAGATCGGACACGCCTGGATCGAGGTCGCTCAGCAGCAGCGGCTCCGCGTCGAGCACGCCGCTGCTCGAAGCGAACCGGACGCCGTAGACGTCGCGACCGCCGCCCGGGCCCGGCTGGCTGAACGTCGCCAAGTAGCGATCCGCGGCGAACGCGACCTCGGGGAACGTGTCGCCCGCCACCCCTGCGACGATGACGAACGGGCTCGGACTGGCGCTCGGCGTGGGCGCGGCGGTGGGCGTCGCCACCGGCGTCGGCGTCGGCCCGCCGGCATCGCCACCGCTGCCGCCGCAGCCGGACAGGGCGACGAGGACGACCATTGCCACGAGCTGCCACGGCGCGCGCGATGTCCGCATGCGCGCGGCCTATCCTCGCCGGACCGGCGAGTCAATCATGGATTCGTGCGAGCCCGTCAGCGGTGCGACGTCACGGTGGGCTCGCGGTCGGCCCCGGCACCGCCACCGACTGCGACGCGACACCAGTGACGCCGGCGGCACCCCCCTTCGACGACTCGCGGTACAAGCGCAGGATCTCCGACTCGAGCCAGTCGTGCGCGAGGCGCAGCGAGCCCTCGCCGCTGAGGTGCGTGCCGTCGGGACGGTAGCGCGCGTCCATCTCGCCGGCGGGCAGGGACTTCAGGTAGCCGGCGAAGTCGAGCACGCGGACCTTGTCCGGCCGCTCGGCTTCCAGCTCGCGGATCAGCTCGTCGAGGCGCGCCATGCGCTTCGGGTCGGACTCGGGGTACGGCGTGGCGGGTGCAGCTCCGGTCTTGGGATCGCGCACCTCGATCGTCGGGTGCGTCAGCCATACGACCAGCGCCCCGTCCGCCGACAGACGGTCCACCGCGGCCAGCAGCTCACGCCGGTAGTACTCGTCGAGCTTCGGATCGCCGAGATGGCGCCAGGTCGGATCGCCGGGCAGCTGGCGATCGCAGACCTCCCACGGACCGAGCAGCACCACCGCCACGTCGGGCCGGTAGTCCTCGACGGCCTCGGGCCAGGCGTCGTGCCAGTCCTTGCAGTGCTCGGGCGGCCCCATCTCCTTGCCCTGGAAGCGGTAGCGTCCCTCGGTCGCGAGCGGGCAGCCGAGCTGCGCGACGCCGCGCCGCGGCTCGCCGCTGCCGCGCTCGCCGAGCCAGTGGTGCAGCCCGACCGCGAGCACCGCTCCGGTCGAGTCGCCGAACACCGCGACGCGCGGCACCGCACGATCGCGCCGCGGCGGATCGGAAGATGCCGGCGGCGCGCTCGCCATCAAGCTCTGGATGCGCGTCGTCGCGGCGGGCACGTCGGCGTGCGGATCGTAGCGGTCGTCGGCAAGCGTCGGTCCGGCCGCGATGGTGGTCGTCAAGAGCGCGACCAGGGCGAACGCGGCCGGCGTCGCGACGTACGGCCGCCATCCCGTGATCCAACGTCCGGTACGGATCGGCACCTCGAGCCGCTCGTAGCAGAGGTGCGCGAGGCCGAACGTCACGACGACGCGCAGCACGAACAGCGCCGCCGGACCGAGCCCGGTGCGCTCCGCCGACAGCGCGAGGAACACCGGCCAGTGGAAGAGGTACGCGCCGTACGACACGCGACCCGTCCAGCGCATGACCGGATTCGACAGCAGCCGGCGCACGGGTCCGGTGTCCTGCAGCCCTGCCGCGATCACCGCCATCGTCAGCAGCGTGTACGCGGAGAAGCCGCCCTCGTACACCCAGCGATCCTCGAGGTGCACCGTGCCCCACAACCACACCATACCGAGCAGCGCCGGCAACCCGAGCCAGCGGATCAGACGGCGCAGCGGCTGCGACGCGATCACGCGACCGTGCAGCAGCAGCGCGAGCAGCCCACCCGCGAGCAGCTCGGGCGCGCGCGTGTCCGAGCCGTAGTAGACGCGGTCGATCGACGCGCCGTGGCGCATCAACCAGATCGACCACAGGATCGCCGCGACGGACAGTCCGCCGAGCACGGCGGCGAGCACGGCGCGCGAGCCGCCGCCGAGACGCAGGCCGACGAACACGACCAGCGGGAAGACGAAGTAGAACTGCTCCTCGATCGCGAGCGACCAGAAGTGCTGCACCGGCGACGGCGCCCGGAACAGCGCCGCGTACGCGGTGTCGGTCAGGTAGAAGTGCCAGTTGGCGAGGTAGAAGAGCGCCCACAGCACGTCGTCGGCGAGCCGCGCACGCTGATCGGGCGTCGCGAACAGCGCCGCCCAGAGCGGCATCGCACCCAGCGTGAGCAGGGCGGCCGGCATCAGCCGGCGGAAGCGCCGCGCCCAGAACGGCGCCAGGCGGATGGTGCCGCTGCGCTGCCACTCGACCAGGAACAGCGACGTGATCAGGTAGCCCGACAGCGTGAAGAAGGTCGCGATCGGCAGGAAGCCGCCGATCGCCCAGCTGAACTGCGAGTGGAAGCACAGCATGCCCATCAGGGCGAAGCCGCGCAGGCCCTCGAGCGCCGGCTCGAACGTCATGCGCCCGGGCGCATGCGCGGTCCGGCTCTCGGCGGCCGGTGGCTGTGCGGGCTTCACGCTCATGCAGATCGTCCGGCGGAGCGGTCCGACCGGAGCCTCGCCGTCTTAGCGTCTGCGCACCGATCCGGGCAACGACGCTGCCGCGCCGCGATACCATGCCCGCGGCTCGTCTCGACGCGCGTGGGCGCCGGCGCCGGCGGCGTTCGCCTGCCGCCGGAAGCGATGGTAGCGTCGCCGCGATGCGTGCCGGCGTGCGGGTGATCGAGCGAGCTCGCCCCACCGCCGCAGCATCGTCAAGCAGCGCGCACGTGGTCGCAAGCATCGCGCTCGCGCGTGCGCACGAAGCGCGCGCACGGCGGAGGTCGCGTTGAGCGGC
>JAIEPK010000503.1 GCA_019749875.1 Candidatus Binatia bacterium
GCGGCGTGCGCGGACGGCACCGCGGCGACGCCCTCCGCGCACGCGCAGCCGACCGGCGTCACGCCGGGCGACCTGCCGCCGGTCGGCGTGCTGCTCGTCGCCTACGCGCTGGTCGGCTTCACGGCGCTGGTCTACGAGGTGTGCTGGACGCGCGCCCTGGCACTCGTCCTGGGCTCGTCGATCTACGCGTTCTCGGCGATGCTCGGGGCATTCCTCGCGGGCATCGCGCTCGGCAGCCTCGCCGCGCGCGGGCTGGTCGACCGCAGCCGCAGGCCGGTCGCGCTGCTGATCGCCGGCCTGATCGCGCTCGGCGTCGCGTCGCTCGTGGTGACGCTCGCGCTGCCGCTGCTGCCCGAAGCATTCCTGGGCATGCTGCGCCGCACGGGTCCGATCGGCACGCGGCTCGTGCTGCTGCAGGTCCTGCTGTGCGTCGTGGTGCAGCTTCCGGCGACGCTCGTGCTGGGCGCGCTCTTTCCGCTCTTGACGCGTCTGGTCGCGGCCGCCGGAGCCGCTGCCGGTACGGCGGTCGGACGGGTCTACTTCGCGAACACCGTGGGATGTGCGCTCGGTGCGTTCCTCGCCGGATTCGTGCTCGTCCCGACGCTCGGCCTGCGCGACACGCTCGCGCTCGCGGCCGCGATCAACCTGCTGAGCGCGGCGCTGGTGATGGCAGCACCACGCGTGCTGGGCGGTGCGTCGCGTGCGGCGGCGCTCGTGCCGGCGGCGTGTGCCGTGGCACTGCTGATCGTCCCGCTGCCGTTCGACGCGACCGCGCTCACCCGCGGATCGTACCGTGGCCCGGAGCTGGTGCTGGACTTCGGCATCCCGGACATGCCGCTCGACGGCGCGCCGAAGCGCGAGGTGCTCTTCTACCGCGACGGCATGAACAGCACCGTGTCCGTCCACCGCGAGGAGAGCGTCCGCGAGCTGCGCGTGAACGGCAAGGCCGACGCGTCGACCGGCGACGACATGTCGACGCAGATCCTGCTCGGCCAGCTGCCGCTGCTGTTCGGTCCGCCGCCGGCGCGGGTCGGCGTGATCGGCTACGCCTCGGGCGTCACCGCGGGCTCGGTCGCGCGCCATCCGGTCGAGCGCATCGACGTGATCGAGATCGAGCCCGCGATCCTCGAGGCCGAGCGCTTCTTTCACGACGCGAACGGTCGCCCGCTCGACGACCCGCGCGTGCACGTCGTGCTCGACGACGGTCGCGCACACCTCGCGGCGAGCCCTCGGACCTACGACGTCATCATCTCCGAGCCCTCGAACCCGTGGATGAGCGGCGTCTCGAACCTGTTCACGCGCGAGTTCTTCCAGGTCGCGCGCGAGGCGCTGCGTCCGGGCGGTCGCCTGCTGCAGTGGGTGCAGCTGTACGCGATGCCGCCCGAGGACCTGTACGCGATCCTCGCCGCGATGCGGGCCGAGTTTCCGTTCGTCTACGCCTTCGCACAGGGCAACGAGGAGCCCGACCTGCTGCTGCTGGGCACGCAGCAGCCGCTCGGCCGGGCGGACCTGCCGCACTGGGAGAAGCTGCCGGACGGCGTCAAGTACGACCTGCGGCGCATCGGCTCGTTCTCCACCAGCGACCTGTGGAGCCTGGTCCGCCTGCTGCCGGCCGACGTCGACGCGCTGGTCGCGCACGCGCCGCTCGTGAATCGCGACGACAACCTGCACATCGAGCTCGCGACGCCGTGGCTGCTCGGTGCGATGCAAGGCGACGACACGGTGGCGCCGAACTGGGAGGCCTTTGCGCCGTTCAAGCAGGGTGTGCTGCCGCTGCTGCGTCAGGCCGGTGAGCCGATGGGGCCGGATCGCATCGGCGCGCTCGCGCTGTCGTACCTGCGCGCGCGCCAGGACCCGACGGTCGCCGCCGCGCTGCTCGAGATCGCGGCGAAGGGCGGCGGCACGCCGCACGTCCTCGCCGCGGCATTGCTGCTCGCGCGCGCGATGGACAGCGAAGGCAAGATGACGATCGACGACCAGCTGGAGACGATCGACCAGGCCGTCACGGCGGCACCGGCTGCGCTCGAGCCGCGCTTGATCCGCGCCGAGCTGCGCCTCGAGGCAGAGCGCTACGATGCCGCGCTCGCCGACACCGAGCGCGCGACCACGGTCGCACCGGACGACCCACGCGCGCTGGAGATCCGCGCCCGTGCCCTGCGCGCGCTCGGCCGCGACGCCGAGGCGCTCGACGCGTACACCGCGCTGCTCGCGACCTCGCACGCGACCTACTTCCGGACGCTGCCGCAAGCGCAGGCCGAGCTGCTGCTCGCGACCGGCCGACCCGCCGACGCCGCCGCCGTGCTGGAAGCCTACTTGCACGAGGTGCGGCCCGGCTGGCAGGACGGCTGGCTGCTGCTCGCGCAGGCGCGTGAGCAGACCGGCGACCCGGACGGCGCGCGGCGGGCGCGCGACAACGCGCTCGCCGTCGAGCAGAACGAGATCCGGCGCATGCGGCGCCAGGCGCGCATCTCGCACTGGCGCGGTTGGGACGACGACGCGATCGACCTGCTCGAGCAGGTGACGACCTTCGAGCCGGGCAACGCCGAGGCGCAGGCGGAGCTCGCCGCACTGCGCGCCGCCGCCCGCCCGTCGCCGACGCCCTGAACGCCCGAGTCGCGCCACCGCGGCAGCGCGGCTCGGGCAGGTGCACGGGATCACCCTAAGGCTCCGGCGTCGTCCGCCGATAGACCTTGCGAGGTCGTGGCGGACAGGGCGGACGGATGGAGGCCGGGTTGATCGGACGCTGGAGATGCGGGCTGTGCGCAGCCGTGAGCGCGCTCGTCATCACCGCCAGCACGGCGCCGGCGCGCGCCGACAGGACGCCCGCGAGCGGCGATCGCGCCGCTGCCGCCGCGCAGCGATCCGCGACGTCCACGCGACCGGCGTCGTCGTCGCGGACGAGCGACGTGCCGCGCATCACGCTCGCCGAGGCGATCCGCTCGGCGATCGAGCGCAACCCGACCATCCGCTTTCAAGCCTCGCAGGTCGCGATCAACGAGGGCCTGCTGCAGCAGGCGAACGGTGCCTTCGACTACACGGTGTCGGCGCTGCTCCAGGGCACCTACGGCAAGGCCGACCGCCAGGAGTCCGTCACCTACGAGGCCGGCGTCTCGAAGCTGCTGCCGAACGGCGTGACCGTCGGACCGCTCGCCCAGGCCGAGCAGCAGCTGTCGGGCAACGTTGCCTACACGCAGTCGATCGTCGGCCTCGCGTTCTCGATCCCGCTGCTGCAGGGCCTCGGCACCGACGTCGTCACCGCCCCGCAGCGCGCCGCACTCACCAACCTGGAAGCGCAGGAGCACCAGCTGCGCTACGTCACCGCGACCCAGCTCCTGCAGGTGATCCAGGCGTACTGGACGCTGGAGGCCGCCGAGCAGCAGCTCGCGATCGACGTCGAGGTCGAGAGCCGCTACCGCGAGCTGGTCAGCATGACCGAGGATCTGGTCAAGGGCTCGATCCAGCCCGCGGCGCAGATCACGCAGGCGCGCGCGAGCCTCGAGCAGTCGATCGCGAGCCGCATCGCCGCCGAGCAGCAGCTCACCGAGGCGGCACAGAGCCTGGCCGTCCTGATCGGCCTGCCGAACGACCAGGTCGCGCATGCGCCGCGCGCAGCGGAGCCGCTGCCCACGCAGCAGACCGTCCCGGCCTTCGACCGCGCAACGATCCAGCGCCTGGTCGACCTCGCGCTCGAGCGCCGCGACGACCTGCGCGCGGCCCAGCAGAGCGTCGAGTCCAACCGGATCCTGCTCGTCGCGGCGCAGAACCAGCTGCTGCCGAAGCTCAACCTGCAGCTCGCGGGCGGCCTCGGCGGCATGACCGAGGGTGCCCGTCAAGCGAAGGACCTGGTGCCCGGCGACGCCGAGGTCAACGGGCTCGCGGCGCAGGGGACGATCACCTTCTCGTTCCCGGTCGAGAACAACGCCGCCAAGGGACAGGTGGTGGCGCAGCAGGGCTTCGTCGATCAGAGCCTCGACAGCGCGCGCCTGCTCGCGTCGCAGATCAGCACCGGCGTCGTCGACGCGGCACAGGGCCTCGCGCGCGCCTATGCGGAGCTGGTCCGCCTCGATCAGGCGTTCACGCTGTTCCGGCAGTCGGTGAGCGACCAGCGCGAGCTCTTCAAGCTCGGCATGGCGTCGATCGTCGACGTCACCACCACCGAGCAGAGCCTCGCGTCGGCGCAGAGCGCGCGCCTGTCCGGACAGCTCAACTACGCGAACGCGATCGTGCAGCTGCGCTACGCGACCGGCACGCTGCTGCCGCCGCCGGGGGCGGCGCCGCGGAACGATGCCGAGATCGAGCACGCGGCGCGCGTGCCGAG
>JAIEPK010000113.1 GCA_019749875.1 Candidatus Binatia bacterium
GTGCGAGGCAGCGCAGCCGCGCGCCGCGGGCACCGCGACGCCGACGAAGTCCGACCGCCCGGTGCTGCTCGCGGTGGACGCCGTCCGCGCGGCCGAGTCGCCGGCCGCGGCCGCGTCCACGAAGTAGTTGCCGAGCAGGATGAACATCTCGTTCTCGGTGCTCTCGCCGCCGGTGATCCGACAGGCATCGCAGTCGCCGTCCCCGGCTCCGGGCGACGAATCGCAGGTCGCATCGTCGTCGGCGCCCGCGCACGCCGCACCGACCTTGCCGGCGGCGCACGCCTTCGGCGTGCAGCGTCCCGGAACGCCGGGGATGAACACGCTCGCCGGCAGGCGCGACAGACGGGTCACGGTCTCGGGATCCGGCGAGCCGTCCTCGGCGACGCCGTTGTTGTACAGCGAGCAGTAGTGCAGCGTGCGCTCCTTCGCATCGGGCGAGTCGAAGGCCAGCGGCGGCTCGAAGTTCTGATTGACCGGATCGTTGTAGACGAAGCTCTCGTAGATCCGCGAGCCGTCGGGCAGGTCGACCGTGAAGTGCTTGCCGCGCTTGTGCGTGTGCGAGGACAGGTTGAACAGCCGCGCCCCCTGCGGCAGCACGTGATCCTGGCACAGGGTCTGCGTCGCGTAGGGCTCGGCGTTGGCGGAGAAGATGCGGCTCACGTTGAAGATGCCCTGCACCGGCGTCTTCTGCTGGTCCGCCGGTGCGAACCAGTAGTTGAGCCGCGCGTGCATGTCGTGGCCTTCGGTCGTCAAGTTGAAGGCGTGCGAGTTCCAGTAGAGGATGCCCTTCATCGGGATCTGCGCGAACACGCCGGGCACGTACTCGGTCCGCTGCTGCGCCTGCTGCGCACCGCCGATCTGGTAGTACGAGAGGCCACCCTGCACGGCGGGCCCGTAGCCCGTGCAGGCGAAGCCGTCGCGGATCTTCGCGGCGCAGAGGCCGCTGCCGCACGACGTCTGGTCGGTCGGCTCGCAGCTCTCACCGTCGCGCTCGCCGCCGCGACACGTCCAGTCGCCGAAGCCGGGATCATGGATGTCCTCGACCGGGACGATCGAGTAGTTGAGGATCAGGTGGTGGCTCTGCGGATCCTGGCGCAGCTCCTCGCGGTCGTAGCGGAAGAAGCGACCGCTCGGATCACGGAACTGCTCGGGCACCTGGTCGGTGATGTCGTAGTACGACGCGAAGCAGACCTCGTGCTCGCTGCTCGCGGGCAGCGGCCACTGCGGCATGACGAGCTGCACGCCCTCGCCCGCCGGCGGCGGATCGAGCGGCTTGATGGTGATCGGCTTCGGATCGGGCAGGCACGCGTCGAGCAAGCCTTCGGTCCCGATCACCGTGCCCGTCTGCGGCGCGCCGGCGTAGATCCAGAGACGCAGCGCCTCGAGCTCGTTCTCCGACAGCGGCGGCAGGCCGAGCGGCATCGGCGATCCGCCGATCTGGACCGTTCCCGGCTTGGTGCTCGCGGCGAGCTTCAACCACAGGTAGCTGCGGTCCTTGTCGCCGGGCGAGACCCGGTTCATCCCGGTGCTGAACGACGGCACCTCGACCAGGTTGCCGTAGGCGACCGCGGGCGACAGGTCGAGCGTGCCCGATGCGGCACTGCCGTGGCAGACCTGCTGCGTGCAGCCGTGCTTCTCGAAGATGACGTCCTGGATCGCGGCGAAGGTGCTGTCGTAGCTGGTCCCCGCCTCGCAGGATGGGGTGCCGGGCGTCGTCGGTTGGCCGCCACCGCCGGAGGACGAGTTGCCGCAGGCGGCGAGCGTCGCGGCCGACGCGAGGACGAGCAGCGCACGAAGAGCGCTTGCGGGACGGGGGCGGAGGGTCGAGAGCATGCGGCTGGTCCTCGTCGCGGCCGGAGTTCCGGCTCGGGGTGAAACCCGCACGCGCGGCGGCGGGCAGGGACGCGGCAAAATGACGCAGCGAGGCCGTGGGCGCAAGCCTCGATCGCCGGCGTCGATCGCCGGCGCCGATGGGCCTGATGCCGCAGCGCGACCCGGCGGCAGGTGCGTCCCCGTCCGCGTGCTCAGGCGTCGTCGCCGGCCGCGTCCTGCAGCAGACGCTTCGGATGCATCCCGTCGACGAAGCCCATGAAGGGCGGATGGATGCTGTAGCCGAGCAGACGCTGCACGTGCTCGCTGCACTGGCGCACGCGCTCCCGCGGCACCGACAAGGCGAAGTTCTCCTGCTGGCGGCACCACGGAGCGCAGTACTGCGCGGTGACGCAGGCGCGCGCACGATCGCTCCGGTTCGCCCCACCGCCGTGCCAGAGCGTGCCGAGGAAGAGCAGCACGGAGCCCCTCGGCATGACCGCCGGCACGGCCGCGGCCCGTTCCTCGTCGGTCGGCATCCGGTCGTCCCAGAGATGGCTGCCGGGAACGACCACGGTGGCCCCGTTCTCTGCGGTGAAGTCGTCGAGCGGCCAGATCGTCGCGACGCCGAGCGCCGGTCGCGGGCGCGGCCAGGCGTAGAAGCCGTCGTCGGGGTGGAGCGGCTGCGCCGACTCGCCCGGCAGGATGTCGATCACCTGCAGCTGAGAAAGGAGGTAATTCGGCTCGAGCAGGCGGTCGAGCAGGCCGAGCACGAGCGGGTGCTCGACCAGCTCGTTGCAGACCATCGTCTTCGCGATCACCGCGTACAGACGCCGCGTCGCGAGGCCCTCGAAGTTGTTGCGTCCGACGCGTGCGTCGAGCCGCTGCAGGACGTCGGTGCGAATCGCCTCGATGCGCTCGATCGGCACGACGTCGGGCACGAGGACGAAGCCCTGGCGCCGGACGTCCCCGAGCAGCCGGTCGAGCAGTGCCGGATCCGCGGCGGCCTGCGTGCCGGCCGTCGAGCGGTGCGTTCCGGCGAGATCCGCCTTGCCGTATGCGCGGACGTCCTCGAACATGCCGTCGCCCATGCGTGACCTCCTTGGTGTGCGGAAGATCGGCTGCCGCGAGCGCGCCGGCAATGACCGAGCAGCTCAATTCGCATGACCGAACGGCTCGAGCCCGACGCTCCCGACGCGGCGACGATCCCCGAGCGCTACGCGCACGAGGCCACCGCACGGCTCGGCCTCCCCGAGGCCGAGCGCGCGCGCATCCTGCACGCCGCCGGCATCGCGTCGCGGCCGGCCGCGACGCGACGCTTGACGGCGAGCCAGTTCGCAGCCGTCTACCGCGGCGCGATCCGCGCCGCGCGCGACGAATCGCTCGGCTACGCGACCTACCGGACACCGCCGGGCAGCTACGCGTTCCTCGTCCGCGCGCTGGCGACGTGCGGCGATCTGGCGGCGTGCCTCGCGCAGGCCGACCGCTTCTACCGCTTGTTCGAGCCGCAAGGAGGCTGGGAGCTCGAGCGCGAGCGCGCCATCACCGGCCTGAAGCTCCGCCTGCCGCGCCCGGTGCAGCGCGCCTCGATCCTCTACGTGCACAGCATGCTGCTCACACCGGGGCGGACCGCGTCGTGGCTCGTGGGCCGCCCGCTGCCGCTGACGGCGGTCGTGCTGCCGGCGCGCTTCCGCGGCTTCGCGGACGAGACGCGCTTTCTCTTCGGCATCGCCCCGACGTTCGGCGACGAGGCATCGGTGCGCTTCGACACGAAGCAGCTCGCGCTGCCCGTGGTGCGCGCACCCGCCGACGTCGATGCGTACCTGCACGGCTCGCTGCAGGGCTTCCTGCTCGCCGCCGCCGGCGACGACGTCGAGCGCCGCGTCCGTGCCGCGCTCGCCGCGGCGACGCCGTTCGCGTCGCTGCCCATCGAGCGCGTCGCACGCGGGCTCGGCATGTCGCGACCGACGCTCGCACGTCACCTGCAGCGCATCGGCACCAGCTTCGCGGCGGTCCGTGACGAGCTGCGCCGCGACCTCGCGATCGCACTGCTGGGACGCGGCCTGCGCGTCGCCGACGTCTCGGAGCGGCTCGGCTACTCGGAGCCGAGCGCGTTCCAGCGCGCGTTCAAGAGCTGGACCGGCACGGCGCCCGGCAGCCACGTCGCCGCCCGCCGCTCGTCCGCCTGAACGCCCGCCGGAGGCGGCGACGCTGCCGTCACGTCAAGAGCACGCGCGCAGCGCGCGCAGCTCGCCCGATCCCGACACGACCGCGCGCAGGATGCCCGCCTCCTGGTCGAACGACCACCTGTCGTCGGGCAGACGCGCGCCCTGCCACGTGACGGCGCAAGGAGCGAATGGTCGCTCGAGCGTCGCCAGCGACGCCTGGACCGTCCAGCGCGCGTTCGGTGCGTCGATCGCGAGCTGCCAGCCGCTCGCGAGCTCGTGCGAAGCGAGATCGCCCTGCGGCAATCGCGCGCGCGACGCGCCGCGCGGGAACGCGAGCAGGCGGCGCTCGCCGCGCCGGTCCTC
>JAIEPK010000534.1 GCA_019749875.1 Candidatus Binatia bacterium
CCGAGCCGGTGTCCGCGCTGCCGGAAGAGGGCGGCTCGTGGGTGCGCGTCGCCGACGCGGCCGACGTGCCGCGCGACGGCGGCATCACCTACGACCACGAGGGCTACCAGGTCGCGGTCTTCAACCTCGCGACCCGGGGCGCCTGGTACGCGACCCAGGCGACCTGCCCGCACCGCCGCGACGCGGTCCTCGCGCGAGGCCTGCTCGGAACGCACGGCGAGGAGCCCAAGGTCGCCTGCCCGATGCACAAGAAGACCTTTTCCCTCGTCACCGGCGCGGGGCTCAGCGACCCGCAGTATGCCGTGCGAACCTTCCCGGTCGAGCTGCGCGATGGTGACGTCTGGGTGCACCTGCCGCCGGCCGAGCTGCTGCGCGCGACGACCCCGTGCGCCGTCGCCGCGACCTGCGCCGCCGCGGCGCGCCCGGCGGTGTCGGCATGAGAAAGCCGCTGCGCGACGCGGCCGCTGCGACGGCCGCGCTGCTGCTCGCGATCTACGTGGGCTCGGGACGGCTCGCGCATCTGGACCGCGCGCTGCTCGGCTACCTCGGTGCGAGCGTCGTCGCATTCGCCGGTGCGACCTACCGCGCGAGCGCCTTCTGGCGGCGACCTCCGTCCGCGTTCTACGCGCGAATGCTCGCTGCGGCGTTGCTGCGCGCGTTGCGCGATCCGTCCGCGCTGCGCGTCGTGCTGCAGTCCGCGTCGTCCGACCTGCTCGCGCAGAGCTTCGTCGCGCGGCGTGCGCGCGTGCGCTGGATCGGGCACCTGCTGCTGTCGCTGGGCACGCTCGCGAGCTTCGCGATCACCCTGCCGCTGGTGTTCGGCTGGCTCCACTTCGCCGCCGCCGGGCCGGACCGTTATCGCGCGGTCGTGCTCGGGCTGCCGACCGCGAGCTTCGCGGTCGAAGGGGCGGTCGGCTGGCTCGCGTTCCACGGCCTGAGCCTCGCGGGGAGCGCCGTGCTGGTCGGGACGCTCGTCTTCTTGACGCTGCGCCTGCGCCAGCGTGCCTTGCCGGGCGTCGCGACGAGCTTCCATCTCGCCCCGCTGGTGCTGCTGCTGATCGTCGCCGCGACCGGGCTCGCGCTGCCGGCGACGCGTCACGCGCCGCGCCTGTTCGACGTCGCGTCGGCGGCGCACGAGGTCGCGGTGATCGTCCTCCTGGCGGCGATCCCGTTCTCGAAGCTGCACCACGTGCTGATCCGGCCGCTGCAGCTCGGCGCGCGCGTCGTGCAGCGTACAGGCGACCGCGTCGCCTGCGCGGTCTGCGGCGGACCGCTCGCGCCACGCGCGCAGCGTGACGCCGTGCGCACGCTGCTCGAGGCGCGTGGCCTCGCGGTCGACGCGTTGGACTGCTGTCCGTCGTGCCGCCGCCTGCGCCTGGCGACGACGCAGGCGGCGTTGGTCGGCGCGCAGTTTCATCCACCCGTCCTCGGCACGCACGCGATGCCGGACCCGACACGGAGGGCCGCGTGATGGCGAAGCCGAGCGCACCGCTGGAAGAGCTCATCGACCGCTACGGCCCGCATCGCTCGTACGAGCCGCCCGGAGGGTTCGCCGCGCGCGCGCACCCCGACCGGAAGGTCAAGACGCACTGCTGCTTCTGCGGCCAGCAGTGCGGCGTACAGCTGCTGGTGCAGGACGAGCGCGTGGTCGGCGTCGAGCCGTGGGAGGACTTCCCGTTCAACGGCGGCAAGCTGTGCCCGAAGGGCGTCAAGCGCTACCTGCAGAACAACCACCCGGACCGCCTGCTGCAGCCGCTGGTGCGGACCGGCAACGGCTTCGGACGCATCCCGTGGGACGAGGCGCTCGACCTCGTCGTCGAGCGCGTGCGGCGCCTGCAGGCGCGTCATGGGCCGGACTCGGTCGCGATCCTGTCCGGTGCCTCGCTGACCAACGAGAAGGCCTACCTGATGGGCAAGTTCGCGCGCCTCGCGGTCGGCACGCGGCACCTCGACTACAACGGACGCCTCTGCATGGTCGCGGCCGGGGCCGCGAACCTGAAGGCGTTCGGCATCGACCGCGCGGCCAACCCGTGGGCCGACATCCCGGCGACCGACCTCGTGCTGGTGCTGGGCTCGAACGTGTCGGAGTGCAGCCCGATCACCACGGACTACATCTGGCGCGCGCGCGACCGCGGCGCGAAGCTGATCGTCGTCGATCCGCGCTTGACGCCGATCGCGCGCACGGCCGACCTCTACCTGCCGGTGCGTCCGGGGCGCGACTCGGCGCTGCTCAACGCGATCCTGAACGTCGTGATCCGTCGCGGCGGCGTCGATCACGCCTTCGTCGCGCAGCACACCAGCGGCTTCGACGAGGTGCTGCGCACGGTCGAGCGCTACACGCCGGAGACCGTCGCGCGCGAGGTCGGCATCCCGGCCGCGCGCATCGTGGAAGCCGCCGAGATGTGGGTGCAGGCGCCGCGGACGTTCCTGCTGCACGCGCGCGGCATCGAGCACCACACCAAGGGCGTGGAGAACGTCCTCGCCTGCATCAATCTGGTGCTCGCGACCGGCAAGATCGGCAAGCCGGGCTGCGGCTACGCGACCATCACCGGGCAGGGCAACGGGCAGGGCGGGCGCGAGCACGGCCAGCGCTGCAACCAGCTGCCCGGTGCGCGCGACATCGAGAACCCGGCGCATCGCGCGCACGTGGCGCGCATGTGGGGCGTCGATGCGAACACGCTGCCGGGCAAGGGCTACACCGCGCCGCAGATCATGGAGGCGATTCATCGCGGCGAGATCCGCGGGCTGATCTCCCTTTGCTTCAACCCGCTGGTGTCGCTGCCCGACGCGACGTTCACCCGCGAGGCGCTCGAGCGGCTCGAGTTCTACACCGCGATCGACTTCTTCCTCTCCGAGACCGCGCGCCATGCGGATCTCGTCCTGCCGGGCTCGCTGCAAGAGGAGGACGAGGGCACGGTGACCAGCGCGGAAGGCCGTGTGATCCGCATCCGCAAGGCGGTCGAGCCGCCCGGCGAGGCGCGCGCCGACTGGCGCATCGTGTGCGACCTCGCGCACCGCTTCGGAGCCGGCGAGCGCTTCGCGTTCGCGAGCCCGGAGGAGATCTTCCGCGAGCTCGCACGCGTTTCGGCGGGCGGCGTCGCCGACTACTCGGGCATCACCTGGGAGAAGATCGAGCGCCAGATGGGCGTGTTCTGGCCGTGCCCGGCGCCCGATCATCCCGGAACGCCGCGCCTGTTCGAGGGCGGGCGTTTCGCGCACGCCGACGGGCGCGCGCGCTTCCATGCGGTCGAGTACCGCCCGCCCGCCGAGACCACCGACGACGCGTACCCGCTCATCCTCACCACGGGACGCGTCGTCTCGCAGTTCCTCTCCGGCACGCAGACGCGGCGCATCGGCCCGCTGGTCGAGCAGTACCCGGAGCCACGCGTCGAGATGCATCCGAAGCTCGCGGCGCGGCTGCACGTGCGCGACGGCGAACGCGTCCGCGTGTCGAGCCGGCGCGGCGCCCTCGAGCTGCCCGCGCACGTGGTCGCGACCATCCGTCCGGACACCGTGTTCATCCCCTACCACTGGCCCGGTGCGCAGTCGGCGAACCTGCTCACGCACCGCGCCTACGATCCGGTCGCCGGCATCCCCGAGTTCAAGGTCGCGGCGGTGCGGATCGACAAGCTGGAGGCACCCGGTGCAGCAGCTCTTCATTGACGGCAACCGCTGCATCGGCTGCCGGGCCTGTGTCGAGGCGTGCAGCGAGTGTCCGGGTCACGGCGGCTTCTCGATGATCCACCTCGATCACGTCGCGCGCGCGACCTCGGTGCAGACCGCACCGACCGTCTGCATGCACTGCGCCGACCCCGCGTGCGCCAGCGTGTGCCCGGCGGACGCGATCAAGACCGACCCCGACGGCGTCGTGCTGTCGGCCGCCGTCGAGCGCTGCATCGGCTGCGGCAACTGTGCGCTCGCGTGCCCGTTCGGCGTGCCGAAGATCGACGTGCAGCGCGAGCTGATGATGAAGTGCGACCTCTGCTACGACCGCACGTCCATCGGCAAGGCGCCGATGTGCGCGACCGTGTGCCCGTCGGGCGCGCTCTTCTACGGCACGCACGAAGAAGTCCAGGACCGCCGGCTCGCGCGCCCGCTCGACGTCTTCGCCTTCGGCGAGCACGTCATCGGCACCCGCAATGCCGTCATGGTCCCGGCGCCGACCGCCAAGGTCGAGGTCGGTGCGTGGAACGTTCCGGCGCGCTCGCGCGCCGAGCTGCAGCTCGAGGAGGCGTTGTGCGATTGAACGGCGAAGCCCAAGCGACCTTCCCCGTGTCGGCCGCGGACGAGCACCGGCTCGACCGTCGCCGCTTCCTCTGTGCCGCCGGATCGGCCGCGGCGCTGGCGATCGGCGGCGAG
>JAIEPK010000028.1 GCA_019749875.1 Candidatus Binatia bacterium
TTCGACCGCGCCGTGCCCGGCGGCGGCGTGCCGCGGCAGGCGCTGCCGGCGCGTGCTACCGAGCGACCGGATCCCTCCGACGTGCCCGACCTCGAAGCCATCGCCCTCGACGGCGCCCTGCGCGCCCGCGTGCGGCGTCATCTCGACGCCTTCGTGCCGCTGCGCGCGGCGGCCGAGCACGACGCGCTGGTACGGGCCGCGGTCGCCATCACGCTGGTCGACGATGGCCAGGGCGAAGCGTGCTTCGTGCTGACGCGGCGTGCACCGCGGCTCGCGAGCCACGGCGGACAGTGGGCGCTGCCCGGCGGACGCGTCGACGGCGACGAGACCCCGGTCGAGGCGGCGCTGCGCGAGCTGGCGGAGGAGGTCGGCCTCGCGTGCCCGGAGGACAGCGTGCTCGGGCTGCTCGACGACTATCCGACCCGCTCGGGCTTCGTGATCACGCCGGTCGTCGTCTGGGGCGGTGCCGCGTGCGAGCTGCGGCCCGATCCGCGCGAGGTCGCGACCGTGCACCGGGTGCCGCTGCACGAGCTCGACGGGCCGGACGTGCCGCGCCTGCGGAGCATCCCCGAGAGCCAGCGCCCGCTGATCTCGATCCCGCTCGGCGGCACCGTGCAGACCGACGTGCATGCGCCGACGGCGGCGGTCGTGTTCCAGTTCCGCGAGGTGGCGCTGCACGGCCGCGCAACACGCGTCGCGCACTACGAGCAGCCGCTGTTCGCCTGGCGTTGAAGCGCGCGCGTGGACCCGCGGCGCGGACGCCATAGGGCAGGGGCCGTCGTGACACGGGGGACCCGTCGTGCACAATGAAGGCGCGATGACGAGTGCGGCGAACGAGGGCGCACGCTGGCGGACACCCGGCTGGGTGGCGATCGTCGTTGCGACCGTCAAGCGCTTCTACGCGGACCGGGGGCTCGAGGCCGCCGCCGCGCTGACCTACACGTCGCTGCTGTCGCTGGTGCCGCTGCTCGCGCTGATGTTCGCGGTGCTGAAGGGGCTCGGTGCGCAGCACCGCCTCGAGCCGCTGCTGCTTTCGAAGCTGTCGCTCGATCCGGAGGTCACGGCGCGGCTGCTGGAATGGATCGACCACACCAACGTCGGTACGCTGGGCGCGCTCGGGGCCGTCTTCCTGATCTTCACCGTGATCTCGGTGCTGGGCAGCATCGAGTCGATCTTCAACGTCGTGTGGCGCGTGCGCCACGGGCGCTCGTGGTGGCGCAAGGTCACCGACTACGTCTCGGTGGTGCTGCTGATCCCGTTCCTGCTGCTGTTCGCCGTGGGACTCACGTCCGCGCTGCGCGAGCAGGCGATCCTGCGCGCGCTGCTGTCGGTCGAGGTCGTGCACGGTGTGGTGCTGTTCGTGCTCGGGCTCGCGCCGATCGCGATGAACGTCGTGGCGCTCGGCATCCTCTACGCGGTGATGCCCAATCGCCGCCCGCACGCGAAGTCGATCGTGATCGCGGCGCTGCTCGCCGGCTGCGTCTGGCAGGTGGTGCAGAACGGCTACGTCTCGCTGCAGATCGGCGTGGCGCGCGCGAGCGCGATCTACGGTGCGCTCGCGCAGCTGCCGGTGACGCTGGTGTGGATCTACGTGAGCTGGGCGGTGGTGCTCGCGGGCGCGCAGCTCGCCGCGGTGATCGAGTTCGGGCCCGAGCCGGACGACGACCGCGCGCGCGACGTGTCGCGCTGGGCGGTGGCGCTGCACGTCCTGGTGCGTGCGGCCGATCGTTTCCGCGCCGGGCACGGGCCGCTCGAGCTGGGCGAGGTGGCGCGCGACCTCGAGGTGGACAGCGAGCTGGTCGCGGAGTGCGTGCAACGCCTGTGCGAGGCGGGCACGGTCGCCTCCACCGGTGACGATCAGGAGTGCTTCGTGCTCGCGCGCGACCCGGCGACGATCTCGCTGTCGCTGCTCGCCGACCGCTTCGGCGAGGCGCGGGCACCCGAGGGCGCCGACGGGCGGGTCGCGCACCTGCTGCGGGCGCTCGAGTGCGAGCGTCGCGACGAGCTGTCGCGCACCACGCTCGCGGATCTGCTGCAGCTCGATCCCGAAGCTCAGGAGGCGTCGGCGCGCGCGGGCGGCGGCGTCGTCGCGGCGCTCGCCAGCACCGCGGGGATGCGCTCGCCGCAGAGCCGCACGAAGGCGCGCAACGCCTGACGCGGCTGCGACTCTTCGAGGAAGCCGATCGCCCAGCTCCGTGCGAGCCCGCTCTCGCCGAGCGGCACCGCGACCACGTGGCCCGCTTCGACCTCGGCAGCGATCGCCCAGCGCGGCACCGCGGCGACGCCGAGGCCGCGCGCGACCATGGCGGTGACCGCTTCCTGGTGGTCGATCTCCATCGCGACGCGCGGGAACACCCCGGCTTCGAGCAGCACCCGCTCGACCAGCTGGTAGGTCCGGCTGCGGCGCTCGCAGATCAGAAAGGTCTCCTCGACGAGGTCGGCCGGCTCGACCCGGCTGCGCGTCGCGAGCGGGTGGTCGCGGCCGACGATCAGCACCAGCTCGTCGTCGCCGACCTCGACCAGACGAAGCTTCGGCTGCGACACCGGCAACGTCAGGATGCCGACGTCGATCTCGCCGCCCAGCAGCCGCTCGACCGTGAGATCGGTGTGGCCGCTGCGCACGTGCAGCTCGAGACGCGGGAACGCCTCGCGCAGCACGCTCAGAACGCCCGGCAGGATGTGGTGGCACACGGATCCGCCGGCGCCGATGCGCAGGATGCCGCTCGACGACGAGTCGAAGTCCGACACCAAGCGCTTCGCCGCGTCGACCCGTGCGAGGATCTGGCGGGCATGATTGACGAGCAGCTCGCCGGCCGGCGTGGGCCGTGCACCGGTGCCGGTGCGACGCAGCAAGCGCACGCCGAGCTGCCGTTCGAGCGCGCCGATCTGCTGGCTGATGGCGGACTGGGACAGGCCGAGCTTGACGCCCGCCCGAGTGAAGCTCGACAGCTCGACGATCGCGACCAGGGTACGCAGGTGTTTGGTTTCCATCAGGCTCCGGTCCTGGGCGTCGCGTGCCCATGCGAGCGGCAGTGCCTTGCCCGAATGAGCGGCAGAGCCTCTTGCGCGAGCCCGAGAAAGCCGGACTTCGCATGCTCTGCACGTGCGCGACGCATCGTGCCTGCAACGCTTTGCAGGATGGATGCCAGTCAACCGTGCGCCTGATGACTCGCGTCAGCGGGACACCCTGCGGGTTCCATCCTTGGTGGCCGGCGAAGCCGGTGCGGACGCCGGTCGGCCGAGGAACGCTCGGGCACGGTCCGCATGGCCTCGCGTCGCGACGCCGGTGCGGCCGGCAGAGGAGGGTGCAGGGGCGCGCCGGGGGCCGAAGCGAAGCCGGACGGTCGAGTGGCGGACGGGTCAGTCCGGAGCGATGCGGCCCACGGCGTCGCCGGTCATCCAACCCGAGCGGCCGGTGACCGTGCGTACCAACGTGAAGCCCTCGTGGCCGCGCTCGATGCGGACGATCTCTCCCGGCGCGAGCTCGCTCGACACCGTCGCCGACGCGTACGGCGCGACGCGCAGCTTCGGGTCGCCGTCGAGCACGACGCCGCGATCGCGCTCGCCGAGCCGCGTTGCGCACGCGGCACCGGCGAGGAGCAGCAGCGCGAGACCGACGCCCGCACTCACCGACAGGACGCCGCGCCGCGGCCGGCCGCGCGCATCGCCGCTGGCCAGTCGCCGCAGCAGCAACGACAGGCAGGCGACGTAGAGACCGGCGCTCGCGAGCCAGGCCCAGCCGTTCGCGGTCGCCGCGCGCGCGAGACGCAGCCACGGACCGTCGTCGGGCTCCGGCAAGCCTGCGGCTTTGCGGACCTGGCGCAGATTGGCGCGCACGTCCTGGTCGCGCGGTGCGAGCCACAGCGCGCGCTCGTAGGCGAGGATCGCCTCGCCCGGCTTGCCGGCGCGAAATGCCGCGTTGCCGAGATTGTAGAGCACGGCCGGCGATGCGCCGTCGTTGCGGGCGAGCTCGGCGAGCGCGCCGCGCGCGTCGTCGAACCGACCGTCCGCGAAGGCGGCGTTGGCGCTCTCGAAGACCTGCTCGCGCGCAGACTCGGCCGCGCTCGCGTGTGCGCCTGCGACGACGCCGACCCCCAGCAGCGCGCACGCGAGCGCCGCGATGCGGGCGGTCGCGCGCGTCCGACGTCGTCCCGCGTGACCCGCAGCGCCCGGCGAGGTGACGCGAACGATTCCGCGCCGCACGGCATCGCTCGCCGGGCGGGGTACGCAGCGCGGGCTCATCGTCGTCCTCGCGTC
Organism: Candidatus Binatia bacterium; assembly: GCA_019749875.1. Classification (GTDB taxonomy): domain Bacteria; phylum Desulfobacterota; class Binatia; order UBA12015; family UBA12015; genus VGTK01. The sequence goes on from JAIEPK010000028.1 coordinate 4,258, forward strand.
GGCGCGTCGAGCGCCTGCAGCAGCGCGGTGACGCGCTGCTGCCACTCGCCGAGCCGGGCGGCGGGGACGGGCTCGCCCGAGTAGGTGATGGCGTCGGCCCGGGT
>JAIEPK010000304.1 GCA_019749875.1 Candidatus Binatia bacterium
GCGCGGCGGCCGCCGCTGCCGGGGCGGCAGTTGCTGGTGCGGAAGCGGCCCGCGCGCCCGCCGACGCACCGTCCGCGGGCTCGATGGTCGCGACCAGATCGCCGACGCTCACGGTGTCGCCGGCCTTCTTCAGGACCTTCAGGCGACCGCCGTGCTCCGCCGCGAGATCCATGTTGGCCTTGTCGCTCTCGAGCTCGAGGATCGGCTCGTCGACGCCCACGACCTCGCCGTCCTGCTTGATCCACCGGCCGATGACGGCTTCCGTGACCGACTCGCCGAGCGACGGAACGCGAACCTCGAACGCCATCAGTTGCTCCCCGCGCTGGCCTGGACGACGGTCGGCTTGGCGACGCGGCGCGGCCGCGCGACGGCACGCTCCGGCGCCTGATCGAACACGGCCGCGAGAAGGGCTGCCTGCTCCTTGCCGTGCCGGCGGTACGATCCGGTCGCCGGGCTCGCGGCCTCGTCACGGCCGGCGTAGCGCAGGCTGCGTCCTTCGAGCAGCGCCGGCAAGCGCTGCGACATGTACCACCAGGCACCCATGTTGACCGGCTCCTCCTGCATCCACACCACGTCGCGTGCGTTGGGGTACGTGTCGAGCACCGCGCGCAGCTCGTTCTCCGGGAACGGGTAGAGCTCCTCGACGCGGACCGCGGTCACGCGCAGGTCGGCGCGCGCCTCGCGCTCCTTCGCGAGGTCGTAGAAGACCTTTCCCGAGCAGAGCGCGATCGTGGTGACCGTCTCGGGATCGAGGTCGACCGGATCGCGCAGCACCGGCTGGAACGTGCCCTCGCTGAGCTCCTCGATGCTCGAGCTCGCCGCACCGAGGCGCAGCAGGCTCTTCGGCGACATGACGACGAGCGGCTTGCGGAACGGCCGCCGCATCTGCCGGCGCAGCAGGTGGAAGATCTGCGCTGCCGTGGTCGCGTTCGCGACCTGCATGTTGTCGTCGGCGCAGAGCTGCAGGTACCGCTCGAGGCGCGCGCTCGAGTGCTCGGGACCCTGGCCCTCGTAGCCGTGCGGCAGCAGCATCACGAGACCGCTCGCGCGCTGCCACTTCGACTCCGCGGCCGAGATGAACGTGTCGATGACCGCCTGGGCGCCGTTCGCGAAGTCGCCGAACTGTGCCTCCCAGATCGTCAGCGTGAGCGGTGCGCCGAGCGAGTAGCCGTACTCGAAGCCGAGCACCGCCACCTCCGACAGCATGCTGTCGATGACCTCGTAATGCGCCTGCGACTCCCCCGATCCCGCGATCGCGTTGAGCGGCACGTGCTGCAGGCCGGTCTCCTGATCGTGCAGCACCGAGTGCCGGTGGCTGAACGTCCCGCGACCGGAGTCCTGGCCGGACAGCCGCACCGGCGTGCCCTCGAGCAGCAGCGAGCCGTAGGCGAGCATCTCCGCGCAGCCCCAGTCGATGCCCTTGCCGCGACGCACCATCTCGAGCCGCTGCTCGTACTGCTTCAGGACCTTCGGATGCGGGTGGAAGCCCGCCGGCATGACCAGCGCACGCGCCGCGATCTGCTCGAGGCGGGCGCGCGGCACCGCCGTGCTCGCACGGCGATCCTCCGGAGCGGGACCGAGGCCGGCCCACGCGTCGCCGTAGGTGAAGACTTCCTGGCGCGGGCGGAAGTCGCGCGCATAGTTGAGCGCCAGGTCGAGGATCTCGAGGAACTCCTTCTTGACGGCGTCGAGCTCGGCCTCGCTGAAGCCGTGCTGCTCGATCAGGCGCTGCGCGTAGAGCGCCCGCGTGCCGGGGTGCGCCGCGATCTTCTTGTACATCGACGGCTGCGTGAAGGTCGGCTCGTCGAGCTCGTTGTGGCCGTACTTGCGGAAGCAGACCAGGTCGATGACGACGTCCTTGCCGAAGCGCTGCCGGAAGCCGAGCGCCAGCCGGATCGCGTGCACGGCGGCTTCCGGATCGTCGCCGTTGACGTGGAAGACCGGCGACTCGATGATGCGCGCGATGTCGGTCGCGTAGCGCGTCGGGCGGGCCGACGTCGGCGGCGTGGTGAAGCCGATCTGGTTGTTGATGACGATGTGGACCGTGCCGCCCGTGTAGTAGCCGGGCAGGTGGGTCAGCAGCAGCGTCTCGGGAACGACGCCCTGGCCCATGAACGACGCGTCGCCGTGCACGAGCACCGGCAGCACGCGCGCGTGGTCGCGGTCGCCGATCAGCGTCTGCTTGGCGCGGACTTTCCCCTCGACGACCGGGTTCACGACCTCGAGGTGGCTCGGGTTCGGGGTCAGCGAGACGTGGACCTTGTTGCCGCTGCGCGACACGTGGTCGCGCGAGTAGCCCTGGTGGTACTTGACGTCGCCGTCGCCCTGCACCCAGTCCGGCAGCGAGCTGCCCTCGAACTCGGACAGGATCATCTCGTACGGCTTGCGGACGATGTTGGCCAGCACGTTCAATCGCCCGCGGTGCGCCATGCCCAGCACGACGTGCTCGATCGCGGCGTCGGCGCAGCCCTCGAGCAGCGTGTCGACCATCGCGATGAAGGTCTCGCCGCCCTCGAGCGAGAAGCGCTTCGCGCCCGGGAACTTGACGTTCAGGAACTGCTCGAAGGCCTCCGCCTCCATGAGCTTGCGGTAGACCTGCAGCCGCGTGTCGCGATCGAGCTCGGGAACGTTGCGCGCCGGCTCCATCAGCGACTCGAGCCACTCGCGCTGCTGCGAGTCGCGGATGCCGGTGTACTCGACGCCGAGCGTGCGGCAGTAGGTCGCGCGCAGCGCGTCGACCAGCTCGCGCAGCGTGCGCGGCGGATCGCCCCGAAATCCGCCCGGCTCGCACGGCTGGTCGAGGTCGGCGTCCGTGAAGTCGTACTGCGTGAGCTCGAGCAGCGGGTGCGACAGCGGCGGATCACTCAGCGGATCGATGTGCGCGAGCAGATGGCCGAGCTCGCGGTAGGCGTTGACGAGCCCGAACGTGCTGCGTCCGGCCGGTCGTCCGCCGGCCAGGCGGTCCCCCTCTCGGGCGAGCTCCAGACCGGCGAAGAACGCCCGCCAGGTGGGCTCCAGCGACTCGGGGTCGGTTCGGTACAGCTCGTACTGTCGGTCGATGAACTCCGCGTTCGCGCGGCTCACGAAATCAGGCGCAGCCACTCCTTCTCCCTGCCGTCATCCCCGCGCACCGCGAACCCGCTCCACGGCGGCGAGGGCACTGCCTTTTTTCTTTAACCTGTTTGCGGAGCATGCCCAACCTCGAGCCGTGATGTTTGCGCGCAGGTGCGCGTGTGCGGCGTGCCGCGGCCGCTGCGCGACGTCCGATCGGCGGCCCTGCGCGGCCGATCTTCGGTCGCGGGACGCGCGACCGTTTGAAGCCCGCCGCGCGACGGTGCACACAGAACGCGCATGTCGGAGCCCAGCGAGAGTCGCATCGCGGTCGTGCTGTCGGGAGGCGGCGCGCGCGGTGCCTACGAGGCGGGCGTCCTCTCCTGGGTGCTCGACGAGCTCCCGGCCGTCCTCGGACGCGCTGCTCGAATCTCGGTCATCACCGGCACCAGCGTCGGCGCGATCCACGCCTGCTACCTGGCGTCGATCGCCTGCGCGCCGGGCAGCGGGGCCGCGCTGGAGCGGCTGTGGCGCGACATGTCGCTCACGGGCGTGTACCGGCTCGGCATCCGCGACGTCGTGCGCATGCCGCTCTGGCTGCTCGGACGGCTCGGCGGCGGTGCGGGCATCACCGGCGAGCGAGAAGAGGGATTCCGCCTGCCCGGGCTCTTCGACACCGCACCGCTCGAGGACATCGTCGCGCGCGAGGTCGACTGGGCGCGCATCCGCGGCAACATCGAGACCGGGCACGTCCATGCCCTGGCCGTCACCGCAACCGAGATCGCGACCGGACGCTCGGTCGTGTTCTTCGACAACCGCGAGCGGCAGGCGCCGAGCTGGCCCGACGATCCGTTCGTGATCGCGCGCGGTACGGGCATCATGCGCGATCACGCGCTCGCCTCCGCGGCGATCCCGGTGCTGTTCGCGCCGCGACGGATCGACGGCGCGTTCTTCTGCGACGGCGGCCTGCGCCTGAACACGCCGCTGTCGCCGGCGCTGCGCCTCGGCGCCGACCGCGTGCTGGTGATCGGGCTGCGCCACCGCCGGCCGTCGTACGTCGAGGACCGCCTCGCCCTGTACCGCGAGACGTCGTACCTCAACCCGGCCTTCCTCGCGGGCAAGATCCTGAACGCGCTGCTGCTCGACCGCGTCGAGAACGACATCGACCAGCTGCACCTGATGAACGACGTGCTGCGCACCGGCGAGCTCGAGTTCGGCCCGGATTTCCTCGAGCGCCTAGTGCCGCCGCCGTGAAACTGACCCACCCGCCGCTCTGAAACTGACCCACCTCCGAGCGGCGGTTGCCGGCCTCC
>JAIEPK010000565.1 GCA_019749875.1 Candidatus Binatia bacterium
TCGGCGAGTCGCAGCTTGCCGAGGGTCGCTGCGGCGGCGCGGCGGACGCCGGGGTCCGGATCGGTACGGAGCAGATCGACCATCGTCCGCGCCGCGCGGCCACGGTCCTGCGCGGTCGTCTCGGACGGCGCGACGACCGCCAGCGCGGCGAGCGCCGCCAGCCGGACGCCCGTGTCGGCGTCGGCGAGCAGGTCGGTCGCCCTTTCGGCGAGGCTCGTATCCTGCAGGTCGCGCAGGCAGTAGAGGATCATCTTGCGCAGGGTCGCCGACGGGTCGCCGAGCGCGCGCAGGATGTCGTCGCGCACCGCCGGCTCGCGGCGCGCGATGCGGCAGGCGAGCTCGGCCGCGGCCCAGCGTTGATCCCCGTCGTCGAGCCGCATCGTCTCGAGCGCGGCGGGCCACAGGTCACGGCCCGGCGGCAGCGCGCGTCCGAGCGTGTACGCGGCTCCCCAGCGGAGCCGCGCGCCCGGTGCGGCCAGGGCCTCGCGCAACACCGCGCGCAAGGTCTCCGCCTGCTCGACGAACGGGGCGACGAGGTCCGCGGTGTGCCGCTGCTCGGTGCGGCTCGCGCTGCCCAGAGGTACCAGCAGCGCCCGCGCGATGGGCTCGTCGATCGCCGCTGCGCCGCGATCCCGCAGGCGGTCGGCGAGCAGCGCCCGAGCGTCGGCGCGCACGCGGTCTTCGGCTGCGCCGAGACGCGCGCCGAGGTCGTCGCGATCGGGCCGGGGCGTGCGGGTCATGATCCTTCGGTGATCGCGCGTACGAGCAGGCGCTCGAGCGCGGCGGGGGCGAGGCCGAGGAGATACGCGCGATTACCGTCGAAGACGGCTCGTACGGTCGAACGCACGGCGTCTGCATCGCGCGCGCCTCGAACGATGCGCTCGGCGAGCTCGACGACCGCCCAGTCCGGAGCGATGAAGTCCCCCGTGAGAGCGACGGCGTCGACTCGATTCGCCGTGACCTGCGCCACGGCGGCCACCGGACCGAGCAGCCCGTGCTCGGTCACCGAGCTGCCGTCGATCTCCGGCCGCGCGAGCTCGGCCGTGTCCGCCGATCCGTCCGCGGCCAGTCGCTCGGTCACCGCCGGATCGAGCTCGACGACTTCGCCGATCGACGCCGGGAACGTGGCTGCGTACGCGTCTGCCAGGCGTCGCGCGAGGGCGGAACGGTCCGTCGGAATGCCCGCCCAGCGGCCGAGCTGCGCGAGGCTCGTCCCCTCGTCGCGCGCCTGAAGACGGATCGGCACGCGCCCCTCCGGGTCGAGCCGGTCGAGCAGCGCCGCGGTGTCCGCGAAGCTCCCGCTGCACGCCACGATCGCCTGGAACAGCGTCGGCCCCTCGCGGGTCTCGGTGAAGCCGAGCCGCGCGACGGTGCGACGGTGGACGGTGATCGCATCGAGCCCGGGGTAGAGAGGGTCGAGGCCGTCGCGTCGCAGCCAGGCGAGGACGCCGCGCACGCAGCGATTCATGACCTGCTCGGGACGAAGCGCGAGGCGTTCGTCCGCGACCAGCGCCGAGCGATGCGGCAGTGCGATGGTCACGATGGCGAATCCTTCTCCGCTCGCCACCGCGGCGCCGCCGGTGTGTCTACGCCACCAGCTCGCGGTCCGGTCGGTCGACGTCGGCAGCGTCCGGTGGAATGCGCCCAGCGCCAGCACCGAGCCGTGCAACGACGAGACGTGCAGGTGCATTTCGCCGAGCGCCGCACCGTCGAGAAGCGCCCGCTCCCGCTGCCGTTGCGCAGCAGGGAGGACGCCCTCGCTGGAACTGATCAGCAGCGCGCCTGCGCGTGGCACGGTCCGGCTCGATGCGATGGCGCTGCCGGGCGCTCCGACGAGCGACACCGGCAGCGCCTCGCTGCGTCAGCCGCCGAGAATGCTCGGGTCGTAGTAGTAGCGCTCGCGGACGATCTTGCCGCCGCGCACCTCGTGCACCGCGATCTCGCGGAACAGGGCCTTCCGTCCGCCCGGACGGAGCGTGAGCTGCGCTTCCCACTCGATGATGATGGTCTGGCCGTCGGCCCACAGGTTGCGGGCGTGCCAGCGCGCGTCCGAGACCATCTTGGCCCACTGCTCGTTCTTCTGCTTGATCGCCTCGATGCCGTAGGTGGGCAGCTGGCCCGCCTCTTCCGATTCGACGCTGTCCGCGTACAGCGTCAGCATGCGCTTCTCGTCGGCGACCGAGGTCGCGGTCACGATCGAGCGCGCGATGCGTCGCAGATCGGCCAGGGACGGTGCGCCCTTCGGTGTCGGCGCAGCAGCCTTCGGCTTCGTCTTCTTGCTCTTTGCAGCGGTCTTCTTCGCGGCAGTTCCCCTGGTGGTCGCCATGTCTCGTCCTCTCCACGTCCTTCGTGCCGCTGGTCCCTCGACCCGGCCGGCCTCGTTGTCGTTGATTCTCTTAGCTTGCTCCGGAGGGAAATGCTTCTCCCTCCAGCTGCCCCGTTACGAGTCGGTGGGTGTCTCGGTCGCGGGATCCGCGCCCGGCCTCCCGAGGCGATGACGGCGGCACGCTGTGCGGCGTGGCGCGGCCTGCGCATGCTCAGGGAAGAGGCTCGGAGCGCTCTTCATTTTGCATCACGAATCGGTCACGGGAGCAAGAAGGCAATTCGCCCCGGCGGCGCCGCGCACGCCCGCCGCACGCAGCGAGCGAATGCCCTTGCGCCATGGGGTCGGCGGCGTTTACATCGCCGCCGGAGAAAGCACGATGGCTGGTGAAGAGAGCTCACGTCGTCCCGCTGCTGCGCCGCAGCCGGGCGCCTCCGTTGCGCACGAAGCCGGCTGGTGCGTGCTGCACCTGTTCCAGTCGATCGATCGTGCGCGCTGGCTCGCGACGAGCGAGCCGGATCGCGAGCGCGCGATCGAGGAATTCGTAGCACTGCTCGACACGCTCGCGCGCGAGGAGGGCATGCAGCTGATCCCGAGCGGGGTCATCGGCAAGGCCGACCTCGGGCTGCTCGCGGTGCACCCCGATCCGAGACGGATCCAGCAGCTCACGCAGGAGATCGCGGCGACGCGCTTCGGGAGCTGCCTCTCGACCGTCTACTCGTTCCTGTCGATCTCGGAGAAGAGCGAGTACATCTCCACCACCGGCGACCACGCGAAGAAGCTGCTCGACGAGGACGGCCTCGCGCCGGACTCGCCGGACTTCCAGCGCCAGGTGGCGGGATTCGCGGCCCGCATGGGTGTCTACGTCGACTCGCGGGTCCATCCGCAGCTGCCAGGGCCCGACATGCCGGTGGTGTGCTTCTATCCGATGAGCAAGGCGCGCGGCGAAGGCCGCAACTGGTACGCGCTGTCGTTCAATGAGCGCAAGCGCCTCATGGGATCGCACGCCGACGCCGGACGCCGCTACGCGAACCGTGTGAGCCAGCTCGTCACCAGCTCGACCGGGCTCGACGACTGGGAGTGGGGCGTGACGCTGTTCACGCGCGAGCTGAAGTCGATCCGCGACATCGTCTACGAGATGCGCTACGACGAGGGCAGCGCGCTGTATGGCCTGTTCGGGCCGTTCTACGTCAGCGTCCGCTTCGCGCCCGGCGAGCTGCGGCAGGCGCTCCGCCTCTGACCCTCGCTCCGTGCCGACCGATCCGACGAAGCACGTCGCGCTCTACGCGGACGGCTCCTGCCACGGCAATCCCGGCCCCGGCGGCTGGGCGGCGATCCTCGAGTGCAACGGGCACGTGAAGGAGCTGTTCGGTGCCGAGCGCGCGACGACCAACAACCAGATGGAGCTGCGCGCGGTGATCGAGGGGCTCGGTGCGTTGAAGGAGCCGTGCTCGGTCGAGGTCTGGAGCGACTCGCGCTACGTGATCGACGGCATGAAGTCGTGGCTCGCCAACTGGAAGCGTCGCGGCTGGCAGACCGCCGACAAGAAGCCGGTGAAGAACGTCGAGCTGTGGCAGGCGCTCGACGCGGCGGCATCGAAGCACCGGATCACGTGGCACTGGGTGCGCGGCCACAACGGTCACCCGCAGAACGAGCGCTGCGACGAGCTCGCGAACGACGCCATCCGGCAGATGAACGCGACGCGCTGAGCCGGTCGCGCCGTCAGAGCGCGACCAGTGCCAGCCCGAAGAAGACCTGCAGCAGCGACAGCAGCAGAGCCAGCATACCGAGCGCCGGATGCGCGCTGCGCGCCGCTGCGCTGGTCGCGACGCGGCGCGACAGCAGCGCCGTGACCCCGAGCACGCTGCAGATCGCGGCACCGATCCAGAAGTGTGCACCACCCGCGAGCTCGAGGTCGTGGCGCCAGAGCCACGTCGAGGCGACGCCGAGCACGAAGTTGAACGCCGTCGCGGCGAACGCCCATGGCGCGAGCCGCGCGTGACGCGGCCTGAGCGGCGCGCCGCCGCGCTCGCGCGAGCGCAGGCCGAGCGA
>JAIEPK010000079.1 GCA_019749875.1 Candidatus Binatia bacterium
GAGCTGCGCGTCGTCGACCCGCGCGGCGGACGCGAGCTCCGCCAGCACGTCGCGCGCGCCGCGGGGCCGGGCAGCGATCTGCAGGTCACGTTGCCTGCGGGCTTCACCGCAGCGGTGCTGCAGGTCGAGGTCTACGCCGACGGCGCGGGTCCGGTGCTGCAGGGCTCGGTCACGCCCTGACGCCTCCGGCTCAGCGATCGTGCTGCGCGAGGTGCTCGAGCAGCAGCGCCGACAGCTCGTCCGCCGCGTCCTCCGGCACCCAGTGGCTGACGCCGTCGATGATCGCGAAGCGGTACGGGGCATCGACGTAGTCGCCGCAGCGCTCGGCGCCGTAGCGACCGAGCGCGGTGTCGCCCGTGCTCCAGACGTACAGCGTCGGCACGGTGATCCGGCCTGCCGAGCTGGTGAGGCCGAGCGCGCGGTAGTAGTTCAGCGCCGCGGTGAGCGCGCCCGGCTCGGAGAGCAGCGCCACGTAGTCCTCGGCGTGCGCCGACGCCGGACCCTCGCCGTAGACGCCGCGCAGCACGGCGGCATCGTTGGCCAGCAGCGTCTGCTCGGCGATGCCGGGCTGGCGGAAGAACGTGATGTACGTCGACTTCGCCTGCTGGTCGGGATCGTTCGCGAGCGCCAGCGCGAACGCGGTCGGGTGCGGAACGGACACCGCCGTCAAGCTGAGGATCCGCTCGGGCCGCTCGCCGGCGACCTCCCAAGCGATCGCCGCACCCCAGTCGTGGCCGACCAGGTGGAAGCGCGCGAAGCCCAGCGCGTCGGCGATGGCGAACACGTCGCCCGCGAGCGACGCGAGCCCGTAGTCGGAGACCGCCGACGGTCGAGCTCCGGGCGAGTAGCCGCGCAGGTCCGGCGCCACCGCACGGTAGCCCGCACGCGCGAGCGCCGTGAGCTGGGCTTCCCACTCGAGCGACGACTCCGGGAAACCGTGCAGCAGCAGCACCGGCGCGCCGCCGCGCGGCCCGGCGACGCGCGCATCGAACACGAAGCCGCCGGCCTCGATCGTGGTCCGGGTGATCGACGCGTCGTCAGACCCGGAGGATCCGCCGCCGTCGCCACAGGCGGCGAGGAGGGTCGTCAGGAGCAGGATCGCCACCGCGGTGCGCGGGGCGGAGGGACGGAGGCAGGTGCGCAGGGTCACGCCGTCCTTGTCGCACCCCGGCGGACGCGCGAGCAACGCGGATCCGGCGAACGGACGCGACCCGGGGCGCGAACGGCCCGCGCCGCTGCCGACGCGACCTGTGTGCTCGCGGGTCGGCTTCTGCTATCCGCGCAACGATGAATCCCCGCCGAAGACGTTTGCCTCGCTCGCTGGTCGCGGCCCTCGTGGGCCTCAGCGTCTGTGCCGGTCCAGCCGCCGCGCAGGACATGCCGAGCGGACCCGCGACCTCCAAGCTGCAGAAGGAGTTCGAGCAGGCCGACACCAACCACGACGGCAAGCTCAGCGACGAGGAGGCCAAGACCGCCGGCTTCTTCAGCACGGACCAGCCGATGAACAGCGTCGACACCGACCGTGACGGCCAGGTCACGCTGTTCGAGCTCGCCGACGCGGTGCAGCGGCGGCTGCGCTCGTCGATGTCGGCCCGCGACGCCGCCGACACCGACGGCGACGGCTACGTCAGCGAGGAGGAGGCGAAGGTCTCAGGCGGATCGATCCTCGAGATCTTCCGCCGCGCCGACCGCGACAGCGACGGCCGCGTCTCGCGCGACGAGATCGACGTGTTCGTGCACGACACGTACTTCAGCGAGACCGCCGACCGCGGTGTCGTCCCCAACATCTTCAACAAGCGCTTCTGAGCCGCGCGCACGCGCGCCGAAGGATTTTGCGATGCCGACCCTGCACGACTTCACGATGAAGACCATCGACGGCGAGCAGCGCTCGCTGGGCGACTTCAAGGGCAAGGTCGTCCTGCTGGTGAACGTGGCCTCGAAGTGCGGCCTCACCCCGCAGTACACCGACCTCGAGAAGCTGCACGAGGAGCTGTCGTCGCGCGGCTTCTCCGTCGTCGGCTTTCCGTGCAACCAGTTCGCGGGCCAGGAGCCGGGTACGGATTCCGAGGTCAAGCAGTTCTGCTCGACCACCTACGGCGTGACCTTCCCGCTGTTCTCGAAGATCGACGTGAACGGCCCGTCCCGCGCACCGCTCTACGCCTGGCTCACCGAGCAGAACGCGCAGCCCGAGGGCGCCGGCGACATCAAGTGGAACTTCGGCAAGTTCGTCGTCGACAAGGAAGGGAAGGTCGTAGCGCGCTTCGATCCGACGGTGAAGCCGACGGCTCCGGAGGTCCGCGCGGTGATCGACAAGGCGCTCGCGTAACATCGACGCACGCGCCGGTGCCGCGCGGCCGTCGCCCTACGTCAAGCAGCGACGGTCGACAGCAGCTCGAGCAGGTTGCCGTCGGGGTCGCGGAAGTAGATCGAGCGTCCCCAGGTGCCGTCCGCGGCCGGGCGCGGCACCGGACCTTCGACGATCGCGACGCCGTGCCGCGCGAGCAGCGCGATCGCGTCGTCGAGCGGCGCGTCCCAGCGCAGGCACAGATCGACCGAGCCCGGCGTCGGCAGCGATGCGTGCGGAGCAGCCGGTGCCGCGGCCGGATGCACGTTCAGCCGGTTCGCGCCGATCTGCAGCATCGCGATCGGCAGGCGACCCGCGCGCCACTCGTCCTCGTAGAGGATCCGCGCGCCGAGCACGTCGCAGTAGAAGCGCACCGTGCGGTCGACGTCGCACACCGTGATCGCGAGGTGGTCGTAGCCGCGCACCGGCACGGGCCGAGCGACCTTCTCCGCCAACGCGCGCAGCTCCGCGTGCAGCTCCGGGGTCGCCGCGGCGAGTAGGCCGTCGCTGTCGATGCCCCACGCGCCGCCGTCGAGATCGCTGAGCACCGCGCCCGCCTCGGCGGCCAGCAGCGCGCCCGCCGCGGTGTGCACCGGGGAGGCGCCGCCGTGCACGATGCCGGCGATGCGCCCGGCTGCGAGGTACGGATAGGCGAGCGTCGACGAGAACTGCCAGACGTACCAGCGGCGCTCGACCAGCGCCGCGCGCACCATGTCCGCCGTGCGCGCCTCCCGACCGCTGAACCACACGGTATCGCTCGCCGCGGTCGCGTGCAGCCGGCGTACGCCAGCCGCACTCTCCAGCCAGGCCCCGTGCCCGCGCTCCGCCCAGCAGACCTCGTCGCTGCGTCCGATCGCGACCGCGCCGACGGTCACCTGTCCGTCCTCCACCAGCGCCACGTTGGTGCAGTAGAGCGGCACGTCCGAGGCGAACGGCCGCGTGCCGCAGATCGGATCGACGAGCCAGTAGGCTCGTCCCGCGACCGGGGTGCCGCCGCGCTCCTCGCCGACGACGATCGCGTCCGGAAGCTCGCGTGCGAGCTCCGCGCGGATCGCGTCCTCGCACGCGACGTCCGCCGCGGTGACGAGATCGATGCCGCCCTTGCTGGTGATCTCGTCGGCGCCGCGCCGCGAGTCCGCGATCGCGCGCGCCGTGCGCACGGCCGCGAGCGCGATGCGCGTCTCGGCGCGCATGCTCGCCGGTCGCGTGCTCATCGCAAGAACCCGTCGATCACGCGCGCGAGAGCGCTCGGCGCATCGAGATCGACCAGGTGGCCGGCACCGGCGATCGTCTCCCGCTGCACCGGTGCCCCGATTCGCGCGGCGAAGCGATCCGCGTAGGACGGCGGGATCACACGGTCGGCGTCGCCCCACACCAGCAGCGTCGGTGCGGTGACGCGGTGCAGGCGCTTGACGAGGCCACGCTCTCCGAGCGGCCACAGGAGGCGCGCCGCGGCGGCGTTCGCGCGCGACAGGACGATCGACCACTCGGTCGCGTCGGCGCCCTCGGGGAGCGCACTCCGTGCGCGCAGGCGCTCGGGATGCGCGCTCAGCAAGGCGGCCGCATCCTCGGCGCGGACGGCGAACGGGTCGGCGGTCGGCTCGCGCGCATCGAACAGGCCGAACGGCGCGACGAGCACCAGCCGTGCGACCATCGCCGGCGACAGCGCCGCGACCTCGGCCGCCAGCATGCCGCCGACCGACGCGCCGACGAGGCTCGCACCCTCGAGCCCCGAGGCGCACAGCAGGTCGAGCGCCGCGGTGATCCAGTCGAGGTGGTCGTCGAGTCGCTCGTGCCCGGTGGCACCGGGGAAGCCCGGCAGCGACGGCACGACCACGCGGTGATGCTCGGCCAGCGCGTCGAGGAAGGGCGTCCAGCGCGGCACGCCGCCCGGGCCGGCGAGGAAACCCACCGGCGCGCCGTGCCCCTTCTCCCACACGCGGCACGCCTCGCCGTTCACCACGACGTTGCGCTCGGACGGTGCAGCGGACATCAGTGCACGTCGCTCGCGCCACGGCGCGCACCGCGCCGGCCGCCCCCCGACACGGCCGGCGGCGAGGCGATCGCG
>JAIEPK010000395.1 GCA_019749875.1 Candidatus Binatia bacterium
ACCGATGCGCGCGAGCAGCGCGACCAGCGCATCGAATGCCGCCCGCGCGCGGCGACGCGAGCGGAACGCCCCATGCCAGCGCACGTCGAGCGCGGCCCACTCCTCCGGCGACGACGTGAACGCGAGCAGCATGCGGCCGTCGTGGCGGCCGACGCCGAGCGCCGGGTAGAGAAACGAGAACGCGCCGTCGACGTTGTACGGCGGCCGCAGCGTACGGATCAGCTCGTTCTCGACCAGCAGCGCCTCGGTCTCGTTCGCCTGCGGCCGGACCTCGAGCGACGCGGCGACGCGCACCAGCGTGCGCATCTTGCGGTGGGCTCGCCGGCGCGTGGCGTTGCGGTACGACGTCAAGCGCCGGCGCAGGTCCTTCGCCTTGCCGACGTAGAGCACCGAGCCGGCCTCGTCGAGGAAGAGGTAGACGCCGGGCGACTGCGGCAACGCGGACAGACGATCCGCACCGAACTTCGCGTCGAACCCCCGCAACCCCACGGGCGCGGAGGATAGTCGCGGGCGCTGCGGCTGTCACGCGGTCGGCGGTGGCCGCAAGCGATGCGCCGTCACGTGGTCGCGACGAGCAGCTCCTCGGCGTTGCGCGGCGGTCGCAGGCCGTCCGATCGGCCGGCGAAGTAGCGCTCCGCGAGCTCCACCGCCGACACGTGACGGACGTCGCGAAAGCCCGCCTCGCGCGCGAGCGTCAGCATCTCGTCCGGCATGAGGAAGCTGACGAACGGGGTGCCGTTGGCTCGCGCCCCGGCGGCCGCGCGCTCGATGCCCGGTCGGATGTCCGGGTCCGCCATCTCGATCGGCAGCATGAACGACATCGCGAGCGTCGAGCCCGGCGCGAGCGCCGCCACCTGGCGCAGCGTCGCCGCGATCGCCTCACGGGTCAAGTACATGCTGACACCGGTCGACGCCACGATCGCGGGCCGGGTCGCAGCAAAGCCAGCCGCGCGCAGCCGGTCCCACCACGCGCCGCCGGCCTCGAAATCCACCGGAACGAGGCGCAGCGCGTCCGGAACGCCGAAGCCTAGCTCGACCAGGCGCCGGCGCTTCCACTCCTGCGCACCGGGGCGGTCGATCTCGAACACGACCAGCCGCGCCGCGAGGTCCGGACGACGCTGCACGAACGTGTCCAGGCCGGCGCCGAGGATCACGTACTGCGCGACGCCGCGCGCCGCCTGCTCCTGCACGAGGTCCTCGACGAAGCGCGCGCGGGCGACGATCGACGCGCGAAACGGCGCCGTGAACGCGCTCATGTCGGGGCGGTCGCGCCAGCCGTCGGGCGGATCCGCGAGCCGCGCGCCCACCTCGTCGGTGAAGACGTGCGGCGGCGGGTCGGCGAGGACGTGCAGCGCGCGCCACAGCGCGGTGCGCACGGCGGTGTCGTCGGGTCCGGTTCCTTCAGCGTGTGCCATGCCGCTCCGCCCAGTCGAGGAAGGCCTCGAGGATGACCTCGAGCTTCGCCGCGTCGCCCGCTCCGTGCCAGACGTCGTCCTCGACGCGACACGACAGCCACGACGGCTGCGCCGGATGACGCTGCCCGTCGACACCGAGCGCGATCTCCGCGAACGCGATGCCGTGCAGCGGCGTGCCGGCGAGCGCGACCTTCACCCACCAGCCCGGGTTGTCGCACGAGGTGATCGTCACGCCGTGGTCGTGCTCCCACGTGCCGTCGCAGCGTGCGGCGTACCAGCGCTGGAGTCGATCGAGCGCGGACATCTCAGCTGGTCCCCCAGCGCGCGAGGAGCTTCCTTGCCGCAGCCTGCAGACGCTCGCCGTCCTCGGCGGACAGCGGTCCGGCGTCGGCCCACGCGAGCACGTCGCGGTAGTCGTACCTCGCCGCGTACAGGAGCTTCTGCAGCATCTCGCGATCGCCGGCGGCGAGGCGGACGATCGCGAGACGTACCCGCTCCGGCTCGGGCTCGTTCGGCTCGGCGCCATACTCGTCCACGATCGCGAGCACGGCGGACGCGTCGCCCGCGGCGAAGTCGCGCTCGACCGCGTCGAGGAGCTGCTGGCGCGCGACCGGCACGTCAGCGACGCCCCTTGGCCCCGGCCTTGGCCTGATTCAGCGCGATCGCCTCGCGGATCAGCGCCTGCAGAGCTTTCCCATCGATCTTCTCGCCTTCGCGGATGTCGATCGCGCGCCGCGTGTTGCCCTCGAGGCTCGAGTTGAAGAGCTTCGCCGGGTCGGCGAGCGAAGCGCCCTTCGCGAACGTCAGCTTGACGACGCTCTTGTAGGTCTCGCCGGTGCAGAGGATGCCGTCGTGCGACCAGACCGGCACGCCACGCCACTTCCACTCCTCGACGACGTCGGGGTCCGCTTGCTTGACGAGGGCGCGGACGCGGGCGAGCGTCGCGCCGCGCCAGTCGCCGAGCTCCGCGATGCGCTCGTCGATCAGGCGCGAGGCGTCGCCGGTCTTCGACGCGCTCTTCTTCACGGGAGATTCAGCTGCCACGAGACACCCCACTGGTCCACCAGCCAGCAGAACCACTGGCTGAAGCCGTAGCTGCCTTCCGGCATGAGGAAGCTGCCGCCCGTCGAGAGCGCGGCGGCGATCGACTGCAGCTGGTCCTTCGAGTCGCAGTCGACGAACAGCGAGATCGCGGGCGTGAAGCCGAAGGCATGCTGCACCGGACTGTCGAAGAACAGGAAGCGCGTGCCCGCGATGCGCACCGACGAGCGCTTGATCTTGCCCTCGGGCCCCTCGCCGGCCGCCCAGCGTTCGACGGACTCGATCGCCGAGTCGGGCAGCAGCGCCACGTAGCGGTTCATCGCCGCCTCGGCGTCGCCGGTGAACATCAGGAAGGTCGCGATCTGCATGGTGGTGGTTCCGTTCGATGGTCCGCGCGGCAGGACGTGATCGACGATTGCTGCTTCAGACCGCGCCCCGACTCAAGCGCAGCAGCAGACGTTCCTTCACGGCGGGCCACTCCGCAGCGACGATCGACTCGAACGCCCCTTATCGTTGCGGCTGGAACAGCTCAACGGGATTCCCCGACGGATCCTCGATCACGATCTGCGCGCCGCCCGGCCCGCGGACGATCTCGCCGGTGCGGAACCGCACGCCGGCCGCGCGCAGCCGCGCGACCTCGGACCCCAGATCGACGACCTCGAGGTGGATGCGGTTGAAGCCGCCGGGTACTTGACGTCGGCCGTCGGCGAGCGGGCGCTTGCCGGAGCTGCCGTCGCCGCTCAGCAGCAGCCGCACGCCGTCGCGCGACACCGCGGCGAAGGCCGGTGATGCGTCGAGCTCGAGCGTGAAGCCGAGCAGGCCCGTGTAGAAGGCGACGGCCGCGGGCACGTCGTCGATGATGTAGCGCACGCCGACGGCCGGCATCGCCGCACCTCAGGCCGATGGCGCGCGACCGGAGCGCGCGAGTGCGGTCCGTCCGAGCGCCACGCCGACCAGGCCCAGCACGGCGCCGACCACCGCGCCCGCCTTTCCCGAGCCGGTGCCGACGCCGCCGTTCGACGTCGCGAGATGCACCGCCGCGAGGAGCACGCCGACGAGGCCGAGCACGAATGCGACGATCGCGCCGTCGCGTACGCCGCTCGCGACCGGCGCGACGGACGCGGCGGCCGCGCGCGACGCGCGACGCAGCGCGAGACCACCGGCGATCGCGCCGGTCAGCGCGATCAGCGCCGACAGGCTGCCGCCGACGCGTCCGGGCACCGTGCCGACGACGCCCTGCGCCGCTGCCGGCGCGGCGAGCGCGAGCGTGCACGCGAGCAGCCCGGCGCCGCTCGCCGCGGCCGCGATGCGCCGGCCCCCGTTGCTCGAACGGCTGCGCGACGCGAGCTTGCGTGTCACCCTGCCCGCAGCGGAGATTCGAAGCTGCATGTGCGTCCTCCTTGGTCACGTCGGACGGGCCTCGTCCGTCACAGGCATGACGGGGCACGCGGAGGAAACGTGACCGGAAACCCGAGCGAGAGCGCGAGATGGCCGAGCAAAGCTGGCTGACCGAGCAGTTCGAGGCCAACCGGTCCCGGCTGCGCGGCGTCGCCTACCGCATGCTCGGATCGCTGAGCGAGGCCGAGGACGCCGTGCAGGAGACCTGGCTGCGGCTCGCGCGCAGCGACGCGGCGGCGGTCGAGAACCTCGCCGGCTGGCTCACCACCGTCGTGTCGCGCGTTTGCCTCGACATGCTGCGCACCCGCCGGTCGCGGCGCGAGGAGGCCGCGAACGCGATCGACGGGCATGGTGCCGGGCCCGAGCTCGACCCTCCGCTCGTGGCGGCCACCGACCCCGAGGCGGAGGCCGTGCTCGCGGAGTCGGTCGGCGTCGCGCTGCTCGTGGTGCTCGACACGCTCGCGCCGGCGGAGCGGCTCGCGTTCGTGCTGCACGACCTGTTCGGGCTGCCGTTCGAGGAGATCGGCCCGGTCGTCGGCCGTACCACGGACGCCGCGCGCCAGCTC
>JAIEPK010000657.1 GCA_019749875.1 Candidatus Binatia bacterium
CGGCTCGACGACGCGCAGATCGCCGAGCTGCACCGCGCCGTCGCGAGCGCACGCGCGACCGGCCGTCCGACGCGCGAGCTCGGTGCCGCCGACTTTCCGCTGCCGTCGCTGCGCGCGTCGATCGCGCGCTGGCGCGACGAGCTGCGCGACGGTCGCGGCTTCGTCGTGATCTCCGGCTTCCCGGTCGACGCGTGGAGCGAGCAGGACGCGGAGCTCGCGTTCTGGTGCCTCGGCCACCACCTCGGCGTGCCCGGCGCGCAGAACGAGGAGGGCGACCTGCTCGGCCACGTCAAGGACCTGAGCGCGACCGCGCGCCACGCCGACGAGCGCCTCTACCGCACGAACAAGTCGATCCGCTTCCACTGCGACGCGGCCGACGTCGTCGGGCTGCTCTGCCTCGGCACGTCGCGCGACGGCGGCGCGAGCCGGCTCGTCTCGTCGGTCACCGTGTTCGACCACTTGCTCGCGACCGAGCCCGATCTCGCGGCGCGGATGTTCGAGCCGATGCTGCTCGACGCGCGCCGTCCGCCGGGTGCGAACACGCAGTACACGCCGGTGCAGCCGTCGTGCTTCGACGGCACACGACTCCGGACGTTCATGCACCTCGACTACTACACGTCGGTCGAGCGCCACCCCGGCGTCGCGCTCGACGATCGTGCGCGCGCGATGCTCGCGGCATGGGAGGCCTACGCGGAGCGCGCGGACGTTCACCTCGACATGCAGCTCGCGCCCGGCGATCTGCAGCTGGTGAGCAACCACTCGGTGGTGCATGCGCGGACGGCGTACGAGGATGATCCGGAGCACCCGCGGCACCTGCTGCGGCTGTGGCTCTCGCTGCCCTGATCGGGCCTGGAATCGGGCTCGGACGCGCGCTACGAAGATGGCAGTCATCCTGCCAAAAGAGCCGCGGCCGCGCGCGTGCGGTCGGGCCGGGCCGCATGCCGTCGAGCGGCAGCCCTCGAGGGAATCCATGCATCTTCGAATCAACGGATCTCGCGTCACGCGTGCTGCCCTGCCGGTCGGCTGGCACGTCGTCGCGGCCGCCTCGATCCTCGCCGTGGCCGCGCTCACCGTGGGGCTGTCCGCCTGCAGCGACACCTCGCGTGCGAGCGACGCGGAGCCGCTCTGCATCGACGGCGCGCTGCCGATCGGGGAACGGACCCCGCTGATCGACGCCGTCTGCGCCGACCCGCCGTCGGCGCTGTCCGCTGCCGCCGAGCAGCAGCAGCGGGCGAACGCGGACGCGGCCGCCGCCTCGGCGGCCGAGCTGCAGCGTCGCGACGCCATCACCATCGTCACCTGCGGCACCGGCACGCCGATCCCGTCGGACCGCGTGCAGGCCTGCACCGCGGTCTTCGTGAACGGCCTCTTCCTGCTCTTCGACGCGGGCGACGGGGCGCAGCGCTCGATGGAACGCTCGCTGCTGCCGATCACGGAGATCGACGCGGTCTTCCTGACGCACTTCCACTCCGACCACATCGCCGACGTCGGCGAGGTCATCAGCCGCAGCTGGATCCTCGGCCGCACGGCGGAGCTGCCGGTCTACGGCGGCGAGGCGGTGCAGCGCGTGGTCGACGGCTTCAACGCGGTCTACGCGCTGGACGACAAGTATCGCGAGACGCACCACGGCGAGGACATCCTGAATTCGCGCGTCGAGCCCGCGGTGCCGCACACGATCGACGATCCCGGCGCCGAAGGCCGCGTCGTGTTCGAGCGCGACGGCGTAAGGGTCACCGCGTTCCGCGTCAATCACCCACCGATCGAGCCCGCGCTCGGCTACCGCATCGACTACGCGGGCAAGTCGGTCGTGATCAGCGGCGACACCACCGACACCGCAAGCCTGCGCGGGATGAGCGAGGGCGCCGACGTGCTGGTCTCCGAGGTGATGAGCCGCGACGTTCTCGAGGCCGTCGAGTGCGCGCTGAAGCGCCTCGACGACCCGCGCAACGCGCGCCTGATCCGCGACATCCGCACGTACCACATCGGCACCACCGAGCTGGCGGGGCTCGCGCAAAACGCTCGTGTGCGGACGCTCGTCCTCACGCACCAGGTGCCGAGCTTCGACAACGACGACCCGCGCGTCGAGCTGCTGCTCGCCGCGCCGATCCGCGCGATCTACTCGGGCGAGCTGGTCGCCGCGCAGGACGGTCAGCGCATCGTCGTGGAGCTGGAGTAGCCGGAATGGTCGTGGACTTCGAGCAGATCACGCTCCGCTGGGGCGACCTCGCGAGCACCGCGTACGCGCTCGGCAGCGGACCCGTCGTCCTCTGCCTGCACGGCTTCCCCGATCACGCGCGCTCGTTCCGCCACCAGCTGCCCGTGCTCGCCGCCGCCGGCTTCCGCGCGATCGCGCCGACCATGCGCGGCTACGAGCCGTCGTCGCAGCCCGACGCGCGCAGCGCGAGCTACCACCCGGTGCGCATCGCGTACGACGTGATCGCGTGGGCGCGGCAGCTGTCGGATGAGCCGGTGCACCTCGTCGGCCACGACTGGGGCGCCGTCGTCACGGACGTCGCGCTGCACCTCGCACCCGAGCGCTTCGCCCGCTCCGCGACGATCGCCGTGCCGCCGCTCGGCGCGGTGCAGGGCGTGCCGTGGCGGCTGCCCCGTCAACTACGACTGTCGTGGTACATGTTCTTCTTCCAGCTGCGCGGCATCGCCGACCGTGCGGTCGCACGCGACGATTTCGCGTTTCTCGAGCGGCTGTGGCGCGACTGGTCGCCGGGCTGGACCTGGGATCCGGCGGAGATGGCGGCGCTCAAGGAGACCTTCCGCCAGCCGGGCGTGCTGCGCGCAGCACTCGCCTACTACCGGGCGACGTTCAACCTCCTCCTCGCGGACACCATCCAGATGCAGAAGCTCGCGCGCGCGCCGTATCACGTCCCGCTGCTCGCGATCACCGGGGCGCTCGACGGCTGCATGGACACACGCACCTACGAGCTGGTGGATCGTGACCTGTTTCGCGCCGGACTGCGCATCGAGCGCATCGCCGGTGCGGGACACTTCGCGCACCAGGAGAAGCCGGACGAGATCAACCGGCTGCTCGTCGACTGGCTGACGGCGGGCTAAAGCACCGCGCATGAGCGGGGAGTCCGGCTCGAAGCTGCCGGTACCGAGCGATGCGCGCGCGCTGTCCCGGCGTCTGGCCGCGGAGGAGCGCCAGCTCGTCGAGCGGCTCGCGGCGCTCGAAGAGCGCGTGCGGCGCTTCTCCGACGTCGAGCGTCCGGCGTATGCGAGCTGGCGCCGGCTCGAGTTCGGGCCGCAGCTCGCGACGCTGCAGGAGCTGTCCGACGAGCTGCGCATGCGCGGCATCCTCGCCAACCGCGTGCAGGACCTGGTCGAGCGCGACGGGCTGCACCCGCGCGAGGCGCTCTACATGGTCGAGCATCCCGAGGCGTGGCCGAGCCGCGCGCAGGACGGTGGCTTCGATCCGGACGAGGTCGAGGCGCGTCGACGCGCGAAGCGCGATCGCAAGCGTGCCGAGCGACGCGAGGCGAAGCGCGCGAAGCGCGCGGCGGAGCGCTCCGCCGAGACGGTGGGCTCGTCGAGCGACGCCGCGCCGGGAACGCCGCGATCGACGGCTCGTGTCGTTGACCTCTACCGTGCGCTCGCGCGTCGCATCCATCCGGACTCGCCCGCGGCGCTGCGCACGGTCACGCCGGATCGTCTGGGTGCGCTGTGGACGGACGTGCAGGACGCCTACGAGAGCGGCAGCCTCGACCGCCTGCTCGCGATCGCGGCGTGGGTGGAGACGCTGGCCGCGGCGGGTGAGGATGCGGCTGCACAGTCACGTCGCACACCGCACGGCGACGACCGGCGCGCGCCGCTGCGGTCGTTCGCCGAGCGTTACGAGCGCCTGCGCGCGCTGCGCCGCTCGATGCGCGCGCTCGAGCGCGACCTGCTCGCGATGCAGGACGAGCCGGCCTGGGGATTTGCCGAGGAACGTCGCGCGACCGCGCGCGAGCTCGTGCGCCGTACGCGCGCGGCGATCGATGGCGACGTCGAGCGAGTGCGGCGCGATCTCGCGGAGCTCGGCGAGTGGTTCCGCGACATCGGTCCGCCGCGCGCGCCGCGCTTCGCGCGCCGGCGGTGACGCAGAGACGCCCGCGCGACGTGCGGAGCCGCGCGAGGAGCTCGCGATCGCAGCGACTTCTCGTCTCCCTGGACGAGTGCCGCGGAGCGGCGAGCGAGCCGTCAGGCGCGGCTGCGCTGCGGCGTCGCGCCGATCCGTGCGGCGTGCCGGTCGTCGTCGCCCATGAGCCAGTCCAGCACCACCGCGAATGCTCCGCCTTCGAAGAGCACGCCGAGCGCCGAGACCACCAGCAGGCCGAGCACGAGCGTCACCACGAGTGACCCGTCCCACTCGAGCGCTTCTGCGACGACGAGATTCTGCGCTTGCATCCACATGACGTCGTTCCTCC
>JAIEPK010000453.1 GCA_019749875.1 Candidatus Binatia bacterium
GACAGCAGGATCTCGAGCTCGCGCGTCGCGTCGACCTCGCCGTCGACGATCGACACGCGCTGGCTCTGCTGGCTGCCGAGCACGTCGAAGTCGCGCTGCAGGGGCGACAGGTCGGGACCCGCCGCGGGCGCGTCGCCGCGCAAGCGCAGCGTGAGGCGCACGGTGTCGCCGTCGTCGACGACCTTCGGCGTGATGCTCGCCTCGAGCGAGCCCGCGGCGGCGCGTGCGACAGCGGGCGGGACGAGTGCTGTGACGCACAGGGCCGCGCCGAGCGCGAGCAGGCGCCGCGCACGCGGCGTACGGACACGGTCTCTCGTGGTCACCATGACGGGGAAACCTCCTTCTGCGCGTAGCGTTGCTCGGCGTACTGGCGGCGGATCTTCGCGCGCAGCAGGCCGGCGGGATCGTCGGGGATGTTGCGCAGGGCCTGCTCGCGCGCCTGCTCCTGCTCGGTCAGCGGCTTGTTCGCCGCGCTGGACGCGGCGCCGCGGGGTGCGTCGTCGTCCTGCGGCCGATCGTCCTGCTGCGCGTCGTTCGCGAGCTGGCGGTCGAGGTCGTGGGCGAGCGAGCGGTCCTGCTGCGCGGCTTCGTTGCGTGCGGCGGTGGCAGGGTCCTGCTTCTGCTGGTCGTCGGCGCCGTGCGCGTCGCGCGTCGCCTGCTGCTGCTGGTGGGTGGCGCCGGCGGCGCGCGCGGACGCGGTCGCGTCGTCGGACTTCGGCTCGTCCTGCGCACCGCTGGACGCCTGCTGCGCGTCGCTCGGGTGCTCCTGCGACTCCTCGTTCTGTGCAGCGGTGGAGTCGCTCTTCGCCTGCCGTTGGTCGTCCATCGGGTCGGATCCCCGGGCGCCGTCGCTCTTCGGCTGCTGCGCACCGGCCTGCTGCGTGTCCTCCTTCGGCGGCTGGCCTCCTGCCTGCTGCGAGGCGTCCTTCGCGTCCTGCTGCCGGCTCTGGGCGGACTGCGGCTGCGCCTGCTGCCCCTCGTTCTGCTGCTGGTCCTGCTGCTGGTCCTTGGACGGCTGCTGCTGCTGCTGCTGCTGCTGGCGCTGCTGGTCGAGCAGGCGCTGCACGAGGTCGCGGTTGAACTTCGCGTCGGCGTGCTGCGGCTCCTGCTTCAGGACCTCGTCGTACTGCTTGACGGCGTCCTCGAGCTTGCCGCTCTTCGCGAGCGCGTTGCCGAGGTTGTAGCGGTTCTCGGTGCCGCCGAGGCTCGCGTACCTGGTCGCCGCCTGGTCGTAGGTTCCGCTCTGGTAGGTCGCGGCTGCCTGCCACGCGGGGTCCTGGAAGAGGCCGGCGGCCGACGCGGCGTCGCCGGCGGCGAGAGCGGCCTGTCCCTGCTGGTCGGGGCGCTGCCAGAGGTCGTTCCACGTGCTCGCCTCGGAGCGCGCGGGGGCCGTGGCGACGAAGGTGAGCGCCAGCGCCGCGACCAGGCCGCGCCGGAAGAAGAGCGGTGCGACCGCGAGCGGGATCAGGACGAGCCAGACGCCCGCGTCGCGCCACACGTCGAACTGTGCACTCGAGCCCGCGCTCGCGGCGTGCAGGCTGCCGGCCGGACGGACGGGAGCCACGATCGCGAGATCGCCGTCGTCGGCGCGGATCTCGCTGAAGCGGCCGCCACCGGCGTGCGCGAGCGACTCGAGCGCTGCGCGGTCGAGCTTCGCGAGGACCGGCTTGCCGGCTGCGTCCTTCGCGATGCGACCACGGGCGTCGCGCGCGGGCGCACCGTCGTCGCTGCCGGCGCCGAGCACGGACAGCGTGCGTCCGCTGGCCGCGAGCCCACGCGCCGCGGCGATGCTCGCGTCGGCCTGATCCCCGAGGTCCGACGTCACCAGCAGCACGCGGCCGGATCGCGCGCCGGCCTGATCGAGCAGGGCCTTCGCCTGTGCGATCGCACGGTCGGGGCGCGGTGCACGCAGCGGCATGAGACCGCTCTCGAGCGTCGGGATCATCTGCTCGATGAGGCGCCCGTCATCGGTGAGCGGGGCCGCGACGAAGGGCTCGTCGCTGTAGAGCACCAGCGCGACCTGGCCGCCCTTGCTGCGCTCGAGGAGATCGTGCAGCTCGAGGCGCGCGCGGCCGAGACGCGTCGGTGCGAGATCGTCGCTCTGCATCGCCGGCGACATGTCGAGCACGACGACGGTCGGCTCGCTGGTCGTGAACGTCGGCTGCGGGATCTTGTCCCACGCGGGGCCGGCCATGGCGACGCTCGCGGCGACACCGGCGAGTGCACCGAGCGCGACGGGCCAGCGCCGCGTCGTGCCCGCGTCGGTGAGCAGCAGGTGGCGCAGCAGGTGCGCGTCGACCACGCGGCGCCACGCGCTGGTGCGGGTCGCCGTGCGCAGCGTCGCCCAGGCGAGGATCGCCACCGGCACGATCGCCAGCAGCCACGCGGGACGGAGGAAGTGGAAGGTCTCGGGAATCACGAGTTCACCCCCGTGGTCGGAACCGATGCGAAGCCGCGGCCGAGTGCGTGCCAGGGCACCGTCAGCGCGCCGCCGAGGCCGAGGGTCAGCGCGAGGGCGACGCCCAGCGGCCAGGGGAAGAGCTCGTTGCGCGGCCGCAGGTGCAGCGGCTCGCCGCTCGCCGGCTCGAGCGCGTCGATCTTGCGGTAGATGCTGGCGAGGCCCTCGACGTTCTTGGCGCGGAAGTAGGCGCCGCCGGTGGTGTCGGCGATCGCCTGCAGCGTGTCCTCGTCGAGGTCCGCCGACGGATCGACGACACGCTGGCCGAACATCGTCGGCACCGCGACCGCGTCGGCACCGACGCCGATCGTGTACACGCGGATGCCCTCCTCGGCGGCGAGGCGCGCCGCCTCACGCGGGGCGAGCGTGCCGGCGTTGCTCGCGCCGTCGGTGAGCAGCACGACCACGCGGCTCTGCGCCGGACGGTCGCGCAGCCGCAGCACCGCCATGCCGAGCGCGTCGCCGATCGCGGTCTCGTCGCCGGCGATGCCGACCTGGGCCTCGTCGAGCAGCGTGCGCACCGTCGTGCGGTCGAAGGTCAGCGGCGCCTGCAGGTACGGCTTGGTGCCGAACAGGACGAGACCCACGCGGTCGCCCTCGCGGCGGCCGATGAAGTCGTCGGCGACCTGCTTGACGACCGTCAAGCGATCCGCGGGCGCGCCGCCGACGGTGAAGTCCTCCCGCGCCATGCTGCCCGAGAGGTCCGTGACGAGCATGAGATCACGTCCCTCCGCGGGCAGCGGCACGGGATCGCCGACCCACGCCGGGCGTGCGGCGGCGATCACGAGGGCGCTCCAGGCGGCGGTCATGGTGGCGAGCACCAGCGCGCGCTTGCGGCCGGTCGCGAGACCGCTCGCGCCGACGCTCGCGATGCCGTCGAAGAACGGCACGCGCAGCGCGCCGGCGCGGGCGAGCGGGGCGGCGGGCACGAAGCGACGCACGAGATACGGCGCCGGCAGCAGAGCCAGCATCCAGGGCCAGGCGAGCTCGATCATGCGTTCACCTCGAAGGCGGCGAGAGCGATCATGCGTTCACCTCGAAGGCGGCGAGAGCGATCATGCGTTCTCCTCGATCCAGGCGCGCGTGGCGGCGATCAGCATGCCGCGGTCGACCGTGCGGCCCTCGCGCGTCAAGCAGCTGGCACCGGCCGGTGCGTACGGCGCGAGCGACAGCACGAGGCGTGCGTCCTCGACGAAGCGCGCGCGGCGCCGGCGTCGCTTCGGGGCGGTCTCGGCGAGGAAGCTCTGCCACGCGGCCCCGTGCAGCGGCGCCACGCGGCTCCGCCCGAAGCGGAGCAGGGCGACGCGTCGCACGAGCGCGGACAGCGTCGTCGCCAGCGTCTGCAGGTCGGTGTCCGCGGCCGTGCGCGCGAGCCCGTCGAGCTCGCGCAGCGCGTGCCGCACGACGCTGCGACGCCGGCGTCGCGCGACGACGGCGGACGCGACGCAGGTGACGATCAGCACGGCAGCGAGACCCCACCAGCCCGGGGCGGGCGGCCAGAAGCCGACCGGGTCGGGGAGGTGGATGCCGCGCAGCTCGGCGAGCGGATCGGCCGTCGCCGTCGTGGCGCCGGCGACGGCCGGCGGTGCCGCGAGCGGCGACGCGTTCTGCGCGTTCGTCGGAGCGACGGGGGTGATCACGGAAGGCGCGGCTGCGGTCGAGCCGCCGGGGACGGCGGGCGGGACGTTGGGTGCGACGTCGGCGATGTGCGTGTGCGGCGCGGCCGCTGCCGTGTCGGTGCGGACCGCGTGCGACGCGACGTCGGTCGTGTCGGCGGGAACCGCGTGCGGTGTGGTTGCCGTCGTGTCGCTCATCGTGCACCTCCCGCGACGGCGCGTCGCGCAGGCTCCGTCGCGCCGGCCTTTCGCGAGGTCGCAGCCGTGCGCGGCAGCGTGCGCTGCACACCGCCGCGCAGCAGCGTGGCGGCGTCGTCGCCCGTGCGCAGCGCGACGAATCCCATGCCGCGCTCGCGGCACAGCGTCTCCAGACGC
>JAIEPK010000154.1 GCA_019749875.1 Candidatus Binatia bacterium
GCGGCGCCGCCGAGCAACGTGCCGATCGCCGCGCCACCCACCGTCGCGTCCGTCGCCGCCTGCTGCGGCGACTCGTCGACGCGGCTCGCGGCCCACGCGCGACAGTTCGCGTCGTCGGCATCGAAGGCGTACAGGCTCTTGCCGCGGCCGGGGTACACCATGACGTGCGGGCCGCTCGGCACCGGCGTGCATGCAGCGAGCATCCAGCCGGCGAGCAGCACCCGCGCGCCGCGCAGCATTGCTTGACGGTGGCTCATCGGACGTCCTCCGACGGGTCCGTCGACGACGAGCGCGGCGCGACCTTCACCCAGGCCTCGGGGCAGTCCGGAACCTCCGGGTAGTAGCCCCGCGCGCTCGCGCAGTAGTACCAGAAGCCGTCGTCACCCGACGTCACGGCGCCGTCGTCGGGCGGAAGCTCCGGCTCCACCGGCTCGGTCTCGGGCAACTCCTCCTCGATCACGTCGCCCGGGTACGGCGCGAGGGCGTACGGATACGCGTAGCCGTACGGGTACGGGTATCCCCAGCCTCCCCAGTACGGTCCCCAGCCCCTCCCGGGTCCGACGCCGACGAATACGCCACCGCGCGCACCGCCTTGCCAGCCGTGGCCGTGCCAGCCACCACCGCCGCGCCATCCACCGCCTTGCCAGCCGCGACCGTGCCAGCCACCACCGCCGCGCCATCCACCGCCTTGCCAGCCGCGACCGTGCCAGCCACCGCCAGGTCCAACCAGACACCGCACGATCCGCGACCGAGCGGGCCGGGGCGGGACCTCGTCGGCGAGCTCGCCGGCCGCAGCTCCTAGTCCTGATACTTCGGCTTGCGCTTCTGCTTCCGCGCGCGGATCGCCTCCTCGAGATTCTGTGTCGTCAAGCGCACCAGGAGCTGGTTGCGGTTCTCGAGGTCGATCGCGTTGGTGAGGCTTCCCGACTCGAGGTTCGACCACAGGACCTTCTTGGTCATGGCGATGCCGTGCGGACTGTAGCCGCACATCTGCTCCGCGAGATCGAGTGCTGCGGGCAGCAGCTCCTCGTTCGGGTAGACGCGCGACACGAGCCCCGCACGCTCGGCCTCCACTGCACCGATCTCGCGACCGGAGAGGATCATCTCGAACGCGCGCGACGCGCCGATCAGCCGCGGCAGCAGATAGCTCACGCCGAGCTCGGTGCCGGTGAGGCCGTTGTTGATGCCGGCGGCGCGGAACGTCGCGGACTCCGACGCGAGGCGCACGTCCGCACCGAGCGGCAGGCACATGCCGCCGCCGTGCGCCGGTCCATTGATCGCCGCGATCAGCGGCTGCGGCATCGCGCGCATGGTCGGCACGAGGTCCGACATGAACTCCATCGCGCGGATCGCGATGCGTGACATCGGCAGGCCGTCGATGCCCGGCGGGGCGCCGTGGTCCTCGAGGTCGAGGCCGGCGCAGAAGCCGCGCCCTGCGCCGGTCAGGACGGTCACCCAGGTGTCGTTGTCGGCCGCGACCGCGCGCAGCGCCTCGAACAGCGGCACGACCGTATCGAACGACATCGCGTTCATCCGCTCGGGACGGTTCAACGTGATCAGGCTCACGTGCGGGCGGGGCTTGTCGACGAGGACGTAGGCCATCTTCTCTCCGGGTGTGCTGTGGGGTCTTGCGCGCGCGGCGCCGGCTCGGTCATGACGTCGCCGTGCCACCGGAATCGCTGCCGGCGCTCGACGAGCCCGTGACCCTACCCACAGATGCCGCGCAGAGCTACCAGCGCGACGGATTCGCCGTCGTCCGCGGCCTCGCGTCAGGCGCAGAGATCGATCGCTTCCGGCCGGCGATCGTCGCGACGGCGAGGCGACGCAACGTCGAGACGCGCCCGCTCGCGGAGCGCGGCACCTACGGACGCGCGTTCCTGCAGACGCCGAATCTCTGGCAGCACGACGAATCCGTCCGGCGCTTCGTGTTCGCGCGCCGCTTCGCGGCCGTCGCCGCCCAGCTCATGGGCGTCGCCGGCGTGCGCCTCTACCACGACCAGGCGCTGTTCAAGGAGCCGCACGGCGGGCTCACGCCGTGGCACCAGGATCAGGTGTACTGGCCGCTCGCGACGACGCACACGATCACCATGTGGATGCCGCTCGTCGACCTGGACCCGGACATGGGCATCATGCACTTCGCGCGCGGCTCGCACGCGCACGGCGCGCTCAGCGACTTGCCGATCGGGCGTGCATCGCAGGACGAGCTGTCGCGCCTGGTGAACGCTCGCGGCTTCGCGGTTGCCGGTCCGACCGTCATGCGCGCGGGCGACGCGACCTTCCACGCGGGCTGGACGCTGCACGGCGCACCGCCGAACGCCACCGACAGGACGCGCGAGGTGATGACGGTGATCTACTTCGCCGACGGCACCCGGATCGGCGGGTCGGATCAGCCGACGCGAGCATTCGATCTCGCCGCGTGGCTACCAGGGCTCCGCGAGGGCGACGTCGCGGCGAGCGCGCTCAATCCGCTGCTCTGGTCCGCGCGCGCGAGCTGACGCGGCGTCTCTTCCGCGCCGGTCCGGGCGCACCCGCCCCGCGCTGCGACGGCGCCGCGTCCTTGCCGGCGGACGCGAGCGAATCGAGGAAGCGATCGAAGACCGCGAGGCACGCCGCGCGGTCGAGATCCGGCTCCCACAGCAGCTGCAGGACGAAGCCGTGGAACAGGGCGACGATGGAGCGCGCGACGGCGTCGGCGTCGAGCTTCCGGTCGAGCCGCCGGGCGCGCTGCGCCCGGCGGACGAGGGCCGCGATCGCGTGTCTCGGCGCGTCGAAGCCCGCCCGCACCGACGCGAGCACGGCGTCGCTGCGCATCGCCTCCGACCAGGTCTGGATCGCGATCTGCCGCTTCTCCCCGCCGAGCGGCGACAGGTAGTCGTCGGCGAAGCGGTGCGCCACGCGGCGCAGCGCCTCGACCGCGTCGGATTCCGCGCTGCCGTCGGCGAGGATCGCTCGCTCGGCCGCGTGTCGCTCCTCCGCGATCGCGAGGATCAGATCGTCCTTGCTCTGGAAGTAGCTGTAGACGCAGCCCGCGCTGAGCCCGGCCTCGGCGAACACGTCCTGCAGCGTCGTGCGATGGAATCCCTGCCGCGCGAAGCACACGCGCGCCGCCGCGAGGACCTGCGTGCGACGGTATTCCTTGTGCTCAGGCTTGACGCGCGGCATCCGGCACCTCGGCGAGCACGGCGTGGTAGAACTCGTAGCCCGCGCCGCGTTCGGGGAACGTCGGCCAGCACAGGCGGCGATAGCGCACGGCATCGAGATCGACCACGAGTCGCAAGCCGTGCGCGGTCAAGAACGCCGGCAGCTCGTCCGGCACGAAGCCGAACGTCCATGGCTCGCCGCGCGCGACCAGCGCTGCGAGCAGCGGCTCGAGCCCGATCGCGTCGAAGCGTCCGGCGATCGCGTCGGCGTGCACGTACGTGAAGGCGATGCTCGAGCCCGGCGCGACCGTACGCGCGATGAAGTCGAAGACGGCCGCGACGGCGCCCTCGTCGAGGTAGTTGGTGACGCCCTCCCAGACGAACATCGTCCGGACGCCGCGCGCGTAGCCGGCCGCATCGAGGCGCGCCGCGAGATCGTCGCGCCGGAAGTCGACGGCGAGCCGGCACAGGCGCGGTCGCGGGACGTCGCCGAGCTGCGCGTTCTTGAACGCCATCATCGCCGGACGGTCGACCTCGAACACGTCGACCGCGGCGAGCGCGGGCAGCCGCAGCGCGCGGCAGTCGAAGCCCGCGCCGAGGATGACGACCTGGCGCACGCCGGCTGCGACCTGCTCGTCGAGCCAGCCGTCGATCAGCCGCGTGCGCGCGACCGCCGACGTGCGCGCTCCCGGCGCCAGGTGGTCGGCGTAGCGCTCGATCATGGGGCGCACGCCCGGCAGGCGTGCCGCGCGCACCAGCCAGCGGTACGCGAGCGGCAAGAAGCGGATCGCGTACGGGTCGTCGAACAGCCGCTCGCCCGGCGCCCGCTGGTGCTCGAGCGCACGGTAGGCGGCCACGTTGCTCGCGGTGCCGGTCGTGGGTCGGGGTTCCTGCATGATCGCGCCTCCAAAACGGCTGACCGTTTTATTTTTTGAAGGGCCGGAATGCAACTTGGCCATCAGTTGCGGTCACCTCCCACTCTCGTGGGGCTCTCCGGAGGCTGACCGGCAGCCGACGATGGGGCTAATCGGCGGCGAGGGACTTCTGCTTGCGCTGGAACTCTTCCGGCGTGATCAGCCCCTTGTCTCGCAGTCGACGCAGCTGCTCGATCTTCTCGGAACTGCTTGACGGTGTCGAGGACCCGCACCCCTTCTCGTCTTCGAGATAGCGCTTGAGGTCGTCCTCGAGCGAGCCGTTGGAGCTCACCGGTCCCGAGTAGTCCGATCGATGGCCCACTGAACTTCCCCCGCCTTGATGGACACCCGAGAAGGCGCGACAAGGCGCCAGGAGTGATCCATGCGGAAGAGGAAGA
>JAIEPK010000354.1 GCA_019749875.1 Candidatus Binatia bacterium
CCTGCGCGTCGTCGCCCGCGAGCGCGGGTCGGCTCGGCGTGTACGTCGGCACCAGCTCCGCGAGCAGGGCCACGAGCGCGCCGTCCTCGCCGCGCGCGACCAGCTCCTCGAAGCGCTGCAGGAAGTCGTGCGGACGCGCGCGCCCCGCCGTGTGCGCACGCAGCGTGCGGATGCGCTCCAGCTCGGTACGCACCTGCTCCTCGCCCTCGTCGACCAGCTCCTCGTACAGCTTCTCGCCGGGTCGCAATCCGGTGAACGTGATCTCGATGTCCTCGTCGGGGCGGAAGCCCGACAGCTCGATCATGTGCCGTGCGAGGTCGGCGATGCGCACCGGCTCGCCCATCTCGAGGATCAGGATCTGCCCCGCCCCGCCGAGCGTCGCCGCCTGCAGGATGAGCTGCACCGCTTCCGGGATCGTCATGAAGTAGCGCGTGACGTCGGGATGCGTGACGGTGACCGGCCCGCCGCGCGCGATCTGCTCGCGGAACAGCGGCACCACGCTGCCGTTCGAGCCCAGAACGTTGCCGAAGCGCACCGCGGTGAAGCGGCAGCCGCCGTTCTGCAGCCCCTGCACGACCATCTCCGCGACCCGCTTGGTCACGCCCATGACGCTGGTCGGCCGCACGGCCTTGTCGGTCGAGACCAGGACGAACTCGCGCACGCCGTGCTTGACGGCGGCGAGTGCGACGTTGCGCGTGCCGAGCACGTTGTTGCGCACCGCCTCGACGACGTTCCGCTCGGCGAGCGGCACGTGCTTGTACGCGGCGGCGTGGAACACGACCTCGGGCCGGTACGCGGTGAACACCGCGTCGAGCTGGTCGGGCAGCAGCACGTCGCCCAGCACGGGAACGAGCGTCACGCCGGGGAAGCGCTGGGCGAGCTCCATCTCGAGCGCGAACATGCCGTTCTCGTGGCGGTCGTAGAGCACGATGCGCTCGGGCTCGCTCGCCGCGAGCTGCCGGCAGAGCTCCGAGCCGATCGATCCCGCCGCACCCGTCACGAGCACGGTGCGGCGCGCGATGAACTGGCGCACGCGCGGCAGGTCGAGCCGCACCGGTGCGCGCGACAGGAGGTCGTCGACCTTCACCTCGCGCATCTGCGTGTAGATGAAGCGTCCCTCGACCAGCTCGCCGAGGCTCGGCAGGACGCGGCTCCGGGCACCGGCCGTCGCGCAGTGCTGCGCTGCGCGGCGGATCACGGCACCCGGCGCCGACGGCATCGCGATGAAGACCTCGGACACGTCGTGCTCGGCGCAGATGCGCGGCAGCGCGTCGATCGGCCCCAGCACCGGCACGCCGCAGACGCGCAGCCCGACTTTGCCCGGATCGTCGTCGACGAAGCCCACCACCGCGATGCCGAGCCGCGGCCGGCTCTCGAGCTCCTGCAGCAGCTGGATGCCGGCCGAGCCGGCGCCGGCGATCAGCGCGAGCTTCTCGATGCGCCGCACGCGCCCGCGGCCGTCGGACTCGCGCACGATGCGGATCAACACGCGCACGCCGCCGACCAGGGCGGTCGCGGCGAGAAAGTCGATCAGGAAGACGGTGCGCGGAAAGCCGTGCAGCCCGCGCACGAAGACCATCGCCAGCAGGAAGATCACGGACCCGAGCGCGTTGCCGCGCACGATCTCCTGCACGTCGCCGACGCTGACGTGCCGCCAGCTGCCCGAGAAGAGCCCGCTGTACCAGTAGCCGATCAGCTTGCAGGCGAGCAGCAGCGGCAGCGAGCGCAGCAGCACGATCAGGAAGTCGCGCGGGATCGCGAGGTCGAAGCGCAGCGCGAAGGCGGTGACGTAAGCGGTCGCCGCCATGAGCGCGTACGCGACGCCGGTCGCGAGCAGGTGATGCCGGGACGCCCAGTCCATCGCCCGGGCCAAGAGCTCGCGATGCGATGCCGCAGAGCCGCTCCGCGCGTCGCGCGACTCGCCGACCGTCGTGCGCGCGTCGCGCGACTCGCCGACCGTCGTGCGCGCGTCGTGCGACGCAGGTCCCGAGCTTGCCTGGTCGCGCGACATCAGCGCAGCCCTCCCGCGGCGACGCGGCGCACGACCGACGGCGCCTCCTGCTCGAGGATCGCGAGCAGCTCGCCGCACACCTCGTCCACCTGCTCGATCGTCATGTCGGGGAAGAACGGCAGCGCGAGACACGTGTCGCCCGCGGCCTCGGCGACCGGGAAGTCGCCGGGCCGGAAGCCGAAGCGCTCGCGGTAGAAGCGCTGCAGGTGGATCGGCGGGAAGTACTGCCGCGCCGGGATGCCGCGCTCGCCAAGCACGTGCATCACGCGGTCGCGCAGCTCCCGCGTCGCGAGGCGCACGACGTAGACGAACCAGCTGGTGCGCGTGGTCCAGCGCGCGATCTGCGGCAGCATCAGCCAGTCGTGGCCGGCGAGGCGCGCGTCGTACCAGGCGGCGACGCGCTCGCGCGCCGCGAGCAGCTCGTCGAGGCGCGACAGCTGCGCGAGCCCGAGCGCCGCGCTGAGCTCGTCGAGGCGGTAGTTGTAGCCGAGGCGCGAGTGCTCGAGCCAGCCGTCGAAGACGTCGCGGCCCTGATTGCGCAGGCTGCGGAAGACGACGTCCCAGTCGGCGCGATCGGTCACGACCATGCCGCCTTCACCGGTCGTCAGCTGCTTGTTCGGGTAGAACGCGAACACCCCGGCGTCGCCGAGCGCGCCGACCGGGCGGCCCTTGTACGCGGAGCCGATCGCCTCGCAGGCGTCCTCGACCACCGCGACGCCGTGGCGCGCACCGAGCTCCAGGATCGGGTCCATGTCGCACGGCTGGCCGAACACGTGCACCGGCAGGATCGCCTTCACGCGCTCGCCGCGACGCTCGAGCTTCTTCAGCTCCAGCTCGAGTCGCGCGACGTCGATGGTCAGCGTCTCCGGCTCGACGTCGACGAACCACGGCGTCGCGCGTTCGTAGAGCACACAATTCGACGACGCAACGAAGCTGAACGGCGTGGTGAGCACCACGTCGCCCTCGCCGACGCCGGCGGCGATCATGCAGAGGTGCAGGCCCGAGGTGCCGCTGTTGACGCCGATGCCCTGCGCGGCCCCGACCCGCGCCGCGATGCCGCGCTCGAACGCCTCGAGACGAGGCCCGAGCGCCAGCACCGACGTCGACAGCACCTCCAGCACCGCATCCCGCTCCACCGCACCGACGCTCGGCGCACACATGGGAATTCTCATCGTAGGAACCTCGTCAATGACCGCGTTGGTTGGTTCTCGCCGAGCGGCAGCGGCAGCGGCCGCTGCGGCACGGCGCCGCGCACCAGCTCGCGCGCCGGCACGCCGACGTGCGTCCGTCCGCCCGACACGTGATCGACCGCCACGGCGCCGGCGCCGAGCACCGCCCACTCGCCCACCGTCAAGCCCGGGATCACGATGCTGCCGGCGCCGACCTCGCAGCCCTGCCCGATCGCGACGTCACCCGACAGGTGCGCATCCGGGTGCAGGGTCGCGAAGTCGCCGAGCACGCCGCCGTGCGCGACCAGGCAGTGCGTATTGATCGTCACGAAGCGTCCGAGCTGGACGTTCACCGTCAGCACGGCGCCCGGTCCGACGTACGTTCCGACACCCATCGTGACGTTCGGACCGACGATCGCGCTCGGGTGCACGACCGGCGTCCACACGTGCTCGGGGACGTCGAGCCGCCGCACGATGGCGGCCTTGGTGCGCGGCAGCCCGACGCCCATGACGAGACGCGTGTTGGCGCGCGCCGCTTCGCGGCGCGCCAGCTCGACGCCGCCCAGGACCGGCCCGAGGCCGCACGCGACCTCGCTGCCCGCCCGCACGGCGTCGTCGAGAAAGGCGATCTCCGCTTCGCTCTCGCCGAGCGCGCGCAACTCCTCGCGCAGCGACCAGGCGACCTCCTGCCCGTGTCCGGCGGCGCCGACGACCAGATACCGCACCGGGATCACTCCGCGCGCACCGCGAGCGACGCGGCTCCGGCGGCCGGCGCCGCCGAGCCGAGGAACTCCGGCATCGTCGCATGTCCGTCGGCGCTGACGCCGCGCCGGCCGAGCACCGCGGCGATCGTGCGCAGCACGATGCGCGCGTCGAGCGCGAGGCTCCGATGCTCGACGTACCAGACGTCGAGCTCGAAGCGCTCTTCCCAGGTCAGCGCGTTGCGTCCCGCGACCTGCGCCAGGCCGGTGATGCCGGGCGGCACCTCGTGGCGCCGCATCTGCCGCGGCGTGTAGCGCTCGAGGTACTGCGGCAGGAGCGGTCGCGGACCGACCAGCGACATGTCGCCGCGCACGACGTTCCACAGCTGCGGGAGCTCGTCGAGCGACAGCGCGCGCACGATTCGGCCGACGCGGGTCAGGCGCTCCGCGTCCGGCGCGTCGCCCGCCCGCATGGTGCGGAACTTGACGAGCGTGAACGGCGCGCCGCCGCGCCCGGGACGGCGCTGGCGGAACAGCACCGGGCCGCCGTCGCAGAGCCGCAGCGCGAGCGCGACC
>JAIEPK010000401.1 GCA_019749875.1 Candidatus Binatia bacterium
TGGCGCAGCACGAGCGGTCCGGCGCGGCGCGCTCCGACGACGACCGCCGCCGGGCGCTCGCCCTGCTCGACGATTGCCGCGCGGGCGGCACGCTGCCGTTCGCGGTGATCGCGCGGCACGCCTTCCTGTCGGAGGCGCTGCTGCGCTCGGCGGTGTCACGGGGTGCTCTGGCTCCGGAGCGCCTCGAGGCGCTGCGCGCCGCGCGTCGCACCGTCTCGACCGAGCTCGCGCACGACCTCGCCGCGGCGCGCGAGGGGCTGCTGTCACGCGACGAGCTCCTGCGGCGCTATGGACACCTCCGCCCGGGCTCGTTCGACGTCACCGCCGCGCGCTGGGACGCGCGGCCGTCGCTGCTCGACGCGCCGCCGGCCGCCGGGGCCGCGCACGACGAGCCGGAGCCTTTTTTCTTGACGGAGCGTGAGAGCGCCGACCTCACGCGGCTCGCACGCGAGATCGGGCTGCGCGTCGACGGGCGCGGTCTGATCGCGTACGCGAACGCCGCCGTCGTCGGACGCGAGCGCGCGAAGCTGCTGCTCACCCGGCATCTGTCGTCCGCCCTGGAGCACCTCGCCGCCTGGGCGGCGCGGCACGGCTGGTCCCGGCACGACCTCGCGTGCCTCACGCTCGCCGACCTGCGCACCGCCGGCGACCAGGTCCATCCGCGGACGCGACGCCTGCTCGACGAGCGCATCGCCGCACGCCGCGCCGAAGAGGACGTGCTGCGCGCGGTGCGCCTCGGCGCGCTGCTGCGCGACGCCCGCGACCTGTACGTCCAGCTCGACGACGCGCACGCACCGACCTTCGTCACCACCCGCGTCGCGACCGGTCGGCCGCTGTTCCTCGATGGCCGGCGCGAGACGGACGAGTCGCCCGGCGGGCGCGTGATCTGCATCGAGAGCGCCGACCCCGGCTTCGACTGGATCTTCACGCACCGCATCGCGGGCCTCGTGACCCGCTTCGGCGGCGGCAACTCCCACATGGCGATCCGCTGCGTCGAGCATCGCGTCCCGGCGGCGATCGGCGTCGGCGAGGCGCTCTTCGATCGAATGCGCGGCGCGGCCGCGGTGGAGCTGCGCTGTCACGACCGGCAGGTACGATGCCTCGTCCCCGTCGCATCGGCGTGACCATGCGGGTCGTGCCCGGCGGCGACGCCCCGGTGCGCGACGTCGCGCGTGCGCCGCGCGACGCGTCGTTGCATGACCCGCGTGCGCCGCGCGACGCGCCCTCCCGTGACCCGCGTGCGCCGCGCGACCTCTTCCCCGACGACTGGCGCGCGACGCTCGCGGCGATCCTGCCCGACGCCGCATGGTGGCCGCTCCCGAATGCCGGCGACGCCGCGGTGCAGCGCTTCGCGGAGCTGCGGCTCGATGCGCTGGTGCTCGCGGGCGGCAACGATCTCGGCTCGTGTCCCCGTCGCGATCACACCGAGCGCAGCCTGCTGCTGCACTGCGCGGCGCGCGGCATTCCCGTCCTCGGCGTGTGCCGCGGGCTGCAGCTCGTGCAGCGCGTCTTCGGCGGTGCGATCGCGCGCGCGCCGCAGGCGCACGACGCCGGACGCGCGCACGGCATCGCCGTGATCGATGCGCGCGCCCGCCGGCTGCTCGGCGCGGAGCGCTTCACGGCACCGTCCTACCATCGCTTCGGGGTCCCGGCCGGCGCGCTCGCGCCGGCGCTCGATGCGTGGGCGATCTCGGACGACGGCTGGGTCGAGATGCTCGCACACGCGCGCCTGGCGATCGTCGCGGTACAGTGGCACCCGGAGCGTCCGCTGCCCTGTCCGGAGGTCGCACGTCGTCTGCTGCGCGGGTTCGCCGATGCCTGCTGAGCCGTGTCGCGCGATCGTCCTCGCGGCCGGTCGCGGCAGCCGCCTCGGTGCGCTCACCGCGACCCGCCCGAAGTGCCTGGTCGAGCTCGCCGGCCGGTCGCTGCTCGACTGGCAGACGGCGGCGCTGCACGCCGCGGGCATCACGCGGCTCGGCATCGTCCGCGGCTACCGCGCGCACGACATCGCGCGGCCCGCATTGCAGCCGTTCGACAACCAGCGCTGGCAGCACGGCAACATGGTCGCGTCGCTGCTGTGCGCGCGCTCGTGGCTGCGCGCGGCGCCGTGCCTCGTCGTGTACGGCGACGTCGTGTTCCACCCGCAGGCGGCGCGCGCGCTGCGCGCGGCGGACGCGGACGTGGCGCTGACCTACGACCGCGCGTGGCGCGCGCTGTGGAGCGCACGCTTCGCGCGCCCCGAGGACGACTGCGAGTCGTTCCGCAGCGAGGGCGGACGTCTCGTCGAGATCGGCCGTCGCGTCACGGACCTCGATGCGGTGCAGGGACAGTTCATGGGCCTGGTGCGCTTCACGCCCGCCGGCTGGCGCGCCGCCGAGGACGTGATCGCACTCGGCGACGCATCCACGCTGCAGACCACCGAGCTGCTGCAGCGCCTGGTCGAGCACGGCGTCGCGGTCGCGACGCTGCCGGTGCGCGGCCGCTGGTGCGAGGTCGACGACGCGCGCGACCTCGCGCTCTACGACCACGCGCTCCGCAGCCCGGGATGGACGCACGACTGGCGACAGGGCTGGTCGGATGAGCTCGACGGAGGCAGCTCGTGAGCACGCAGCGATCTCGCGGTCTCGTCGTCTGGATCACCGGCCTGTCGTGCAGCGGCAAGACGACGGTCGCGCACGAGCTCACGGCGATCCTGCGCCGCGAGCGCGCGGCCTGCCTCGTGCTCGACGGCGACGAGCTCCGCAGCGCCATCGCCGACGACCTCGGCTACGGGCTCGACGACCGCCGTCGCTGCGCCTGGCGCTACGCCCGCCTGGCGACGGCGCTCGCGCGACAGGACGTCTGCGTGGTGGTCGCGACCGTGTCGCCGTTCGAGGACGTGCGGCGCTGGGTGCGCGCGACCGCACCCGACTACTTCGAGGTGTTCCTGCGCGTGCCGCGTGCGCTGCGTCTCGCGCGCGACCGGCGCGGCATCTATCGACGCCCCGAGGTCATCGGCGAGGACCTGCCCTTCGAGCCGCCGCCCGCACCGGATCTGATCATCGACGACGACGGCGGCAGCCCGGCACGAAGCATCGCGCTGCGCATCGGAAGCGCCCTCGCCGCACGCGGTGCGAGCGCGGCGACGGGCACGGGATCACCGCCCGACGGCGGTCGCGCATGACGTCGCGTACGCCGCTCGACTGGGACTACGGCGACGTCGCGCGCGCCTACCTGAAGCGTCCGGGCTACGCGCCCGCCGCGATCGACGAGATCGTCGCCACGGCCGGTCTCGCACCGGGCGCGTGCGTCGCCGACATCGGTGCCGGCACCGGCAACTTGACCGTGCCGCTGCTCGAGCGTGGCCTGCGCGTCACCGCGATCGAGCCCAACGACGCGATGCGGGCGCTGGGCCGGGAGCGCACGCGATCGTTTCCGGCGCTCGCGTGGCGCTCGAGCGTCGCCGAGCACACTGGCCTCGCCGACGCGAGCCACGACGCGGTCGGCTTCGGCTCGTCGTTCAACGTCGTCGATGCGGCCGCCGCCGTGGCGGAGAGCGCACGCATCGTGCGACCGGACGGGTGGCTGTTCTGCCTCTGGAACCACCGCGAGCTCGACGACGCGCTGCAGGCGGCGATCGAGGCCGCGATCCGCCATCACGTCCCGAAGTTCGAGCCGGGCACGCGGCGTGCCGATCCGAGTGCGCGGCTGCGCGGCGGGGGCTGGTTCGGCGACGTTCGCGCGATCGAGGCGACGGTACGGCACCGGATCGCCGCGGTGGACTTCGTCGAGGCATGGCAGGCGCATCTGACGCTGCGCCGCGCGGCCGGCACCGCCTTTCCCGCCGTCCTGGATGCGATCGCGGCGCTCGTCGCGGGCCGCGGCGCGAGCACGATCGAGGTGCCCTACGTCACCCGCGCCTGGCTCGCCCGCAAACGTGGACGTTGACATCCGCGGGCCGAGCACGTTTGATCCGGCCGTGCCGAGCTCGCGCCGACGATCCCGCGGGGTTCCCGACCGCACGCTGGGGTGGCACCCCGGCTGGCTGCGCGGCGTGCCGTCGGAGATGGGCGAGTGGCTCGGCTTCGCGGTGCTGCGCGACCCGCGCGCCGAGACGCCGCTCAAGCTGCTGCTCGAGAGCTACGACCTCTACGCTGCGTCCGAGGGGCTGCCGGCGATCGCCGACATCCACTTCGTCCGCCATCTCGAGGCGCTCGGCTGCGAGCGCCGGGGCGCGACCTTCCTCGGGCTGCGCGTGCACGCGGCGATTCCGCCGCTGCGCCTGCTCACCAAGCTCGAGGTCTATGGCTTCCGCTTCGTCACGCGCGGCGGCGAGCTCGCGTGGCGCGGACCGGCGGTCGTGTCGGATCTGGAAGTCCGCGTCCTGAAGCGCCACCGGCACGAGCTGGCGCGTGCGCTGCATCAGGTCGAGGAGACCCGCGCCCTGCTGCGCGGCGGCAGCCTGCTGCCGTCGCCGCTGCCGCTGCGGATCGCGCGCCGCG
>JAIEPK010000194.1 GCA_019749875.1 Candidatus Binatia bacterium
GTCGGCGTCGGGGCGGCGGTCCCGGTCGGCGCCGGCGTCGCGGTCGGAACCGGCGTCGGCGACGGCGTCGGCGCCACCGCCACCGTCAAGCTGAAGCTCTGCAGGTCGGCCAGCCCGCGGCGGTCCTGGACGCGGAGCCGGACGTCGAACGACTTGCCGACGTCACCCGCCGCAGGTGTCCACGACAGCAGCCCGTCGCCCAGGCCGATCGCCATGCCGGGCGGGCCGTCGAGCAGCAGCCACTGGAGCTCGTCTCCCGCGTCGGGGTCGGTCGCCTGCGCGGCGTAGGTGTACGCGAGACCCGCGTACGCCGTGGTCTGCGGCTGCGAGACGATCTCGGGCGGGCCGTTCGGCGAGCGGATGTCGATCGTGACGGTCGCCTCGTTGGACGTGAGGCCACCTGGGTCGCGCGCCTGGTAGACGAAGCTCTCGGTGCGCTTCTGGTCGTCGGGCGAGAACGAGTTGCGGCGGAAGTCGTTGAGGCCGGCGGTCAGCCAGTTGGCGCGCTCGACGCGCGGGATCGACAGGTCGTCGTTGACGTTGGTGACGTGATAGTCGTGCTGGTTCCACAGCTTGCGCGTCGACACCCACGAGTCGGCGACGCCGCCGACGACGACCAGGCCCTGCTTCGCCGGCGGGCCGAAGTACTGGTTCGCGATGCCGACGATCTCGGCGTGCCCGTCGCCGTCGACGTCGGCGATCGCGGGCAGCTCCGCCGTCGTGCCCGAGCCGAGGGGCAACTTGTAGAGCACCTCGCCGGTCGCGCCGTGGTAGATGCGCAGGAAGTACTCGTCCGCGTAGACGATCTCGGCGGTGCCGTCGCCGTCGAAGTCGAACACCGACGAGCCGGTGCTGTTCGAGCTCGCGTCGCTGATGGGCTGCACCCACTTGACGGTGCCGTCGTCCTCGAAGACGACGTAGTCGTTGGCACCCGCGACGCCGATCTCCGGGCGGCCGTCGCCGTCGACGTCGGCAATCGTCGGCGCGCCGCCGAAGCCACCGCCCGGCAGCGCGACTGGCCCCCACTTCACCGCGCCGGTGTGCTCGAGCAGGTAGACGTAGCCGTTGCTCACGACGACGATCTCGGCCTCGTCGTCGTCGTCGAAGTTGCCGACCGCGGGATACCCGTCGGGGATCGGCGCGTTCCACAGCAGCGTTCCGTTCCAGCGGTACGCGCTCCTGCCGGCCACGACCTCCGGACGGCCATCGAGGTCGATGTCCGCGACGGTCGAGATGTTGGAAACGCCGCGTCCGCCGCGGCCCTGGCCGCCGTCCCACCGCAGGTTGCCTTGATTGTCGAACACCGCGCCGGCCGCGATGATCTCGGGCACGCCGTCCTGGTCGAGATCCGCGATCGTCGGGGCGCCCCAGCCGAGAGACGTGACGGCGCTGCTCTTCCACTTGAAGGTGCCGTCGTGCTCGAAGGCGATCAGGCGCCCGTCCTCGTGCTGCGCGACGATCTCCGGCTTGCCGTCGAGGTCGATGTCACCCAGCGCGATGCCGGAGCCCGAGTACAGCTGGTATTGCGGATCGGTGACCGCCCACAGCTCCGGCAGCGGGTCGGGTCCGTCCCCGATCACCTCGAGCTCGGCAAACCCATGGTCGCCGCCCGGCGTCTCGACGCCGGTCGGTGTGAAGCGCACGCGCCGCGCGCCTTCCACGCGGCCCACGTCGACCACCACGTCGCGCGTCGGTGCGGGCAGCGTGACGTCGCCGCTGTCGTGCAGCACCGTACCGTCGGCCGCGAGCACCTCGAAGCGGCCCGAGGTGAAGTCGTAGCCGTCGGGGAACTGGCGGTTGCCGTAGTAGCGGATCGCCTCGACGACGACGTCCGACGGGAACTCGACCTCGAAGAACGGGTTCGGATCGCCCACCACCGTGAACCACGAGGTGTTCAGGTCGCCGTCGACCACGCGCGACGTCGCGTAGCTGCCGGAGAAGGTGCTGCTCGCGCGCGTCGTGACGGTATCCGGACCCGTCAGGTCGGCGCCGACGATCGTACCCGGTGCGCCCGACAGCGCACGCAGGACGCCGTCGGCGTACCACAGGCCGAACGGATAGGTGGTGACGAGGATGTCGGGCGTGCCGTCGCCGTTCACGTCGCCGACCACCGGCGCCATCATGATGTCGCGCGCCTCGGGCGCGACGTCGAACGTCGCGCGCTGCTGTTCCACGACCGCCTCGAGCGGCGCTCCGAGCGACACGCAGACGTTGTCGAGCGCCCAGCTCTCGTCGGCGAGCCCTTCGAGCCCCTCGGCGAGGAAGTCGACGTCGAGCGTCGACGACGTGTGGTCGAAGCTCGCCGACAGCGAGTACACCGAGCCCGCTGCGTTCGGCTCGGCGGCACCGGTGTACGCCGCGTAGTCGCCGCCGGGATAGGCGCCCGGGAATGCTTGACGCTGGGCGCCGTTCGAGAAGGTCGTGGCGAGCACGTCGGCGCCGCTCGCCGGCCGCACGCGGAACACGTCCGGGCCGTTGCTCGGACCGTTGCCGTCCCACGAGCCGTTCGTCCACAGCTGGAAGGCGACCGTCACCTTCTGGTGCGCGGGCAGCCCGGCGAGCGCGAGACGCACGGTCTCGTTCCCGAAACGCCCGAGCGCGCGCCGTCCACTCGCGGTGGTGTAGAGCGCCTGCGATGACCACGGCGTCAGATCCGGCGCAGCGCCCTGGAAATCCTCGCAGTAGACGAACGCCTGACCGCGCGAGCCCAGCGGGTCGTAGTCGAACGAGCCGTCGGAACGCAGGACCAGCTCGCCGCTCGCCGGACCGCGCACCAGCATCGTCGTCAGAGGGTCGTGGTTCGGGTCCTCGTCGTTGGCGAGCACGCCGGGCGCGCCGACGTGCAAGACGTCGCCCGCGTTCACCGCATACGCGTCCGGGCTCGCGATCGGCGGCAGCGGCGGTATCGGCGTGGGCGACGGGGACGGAGATGGCGTCGGCAGCGGCTCGGGCCCGAGCGAGACCACCACGTCGACCGCGGAGCCGGCCGGCGCACGCGAGCCGCCGGTCGGCGTCTGCCCGAGGACGGTCCCCGCGGGCAGCGGATCGTGTCGGGTGGTCACCGTGCCGACGACGAAGCCCGCGGCGACGATGGTCGACTCCGCACCCGCCTGCTGCTGCCCGACGACGTTCGGCACCACCGGCTGCTCGACGACCTCGAGCTGGTACTCCTGCTCGTCGAAGCCGCCGCGTCCGTCCTCGACCCTGATCTTGACGGTGTGCGTGCCGACGTCGAGCGAGGTCGGAGTCCAGGTGACGCGGCCGGTCGCGGAGTCGATCTGCATGCCGCTCGGCCCGTCGAGCAGGAAGTAGGTCAGCGTGTCGAGGTCGGGATCGGTCGCGTCGCAGTCGTAGACGTAGTCCGCCTTCGGCAGCTGCGCGGTCGACACCTCGAAGATCAGCTCGTCGAACTCGTCGTTGCCGGCCTCGTTCTGGAAGACGATCGAGCCGATGAGGTTCGCGTCGGTGACGCGCGCGCCGACGAAGCGGTCGACGTTGTAGTTCGGCCCGGGGAGCGCGTCCTGGTCGCGGATGGTGAACATCAGCTCACCGC
This sequence comes from Candidatus Binatia bacterium, assembly GCA_019749875.1. Taxonomy (GTDB): domain Bacteria; phylum Desulfobacterota; class Binatia; order UBA12015; family UBA12015; genus VGTK01. The sequence continues at coordinate 3,554 of JAIEPK010000194.1, forward strand.
TCGGCGAGTAGAACGCGATCCGATCCTGGTCGGGCGACGTGTTGATGATGCCGACCGCGACCACCGGCACGGTGAACGTGAAGGACTGCTGACCGCCGATGGGACCGATGAACGTCGCGTTGGGCGGTGACGCGGGGCCACCGTACACGCCGCTCGAGATCGGGATGCTGCTCATCAGCACGCCGACGCCGGCATACTCGTTCGTCAGCTGGGTGCCGCTCGGCAGCGCGACGCCACCCGGCGTGGTGTCGAAGTTCACCTTGCGAACGTCGCTGCCGGTGAAGCCGAACACCGCCGGGTCGGCCGTCGGCAGCGTCGTGAACACGTCGCCGCGAGACGAGCCGACGTCACCGGGCACCAGCTCGATGAAGTCGAAGCTCGGCTCCGGCGGATCGACCTCCGGAACCTCGACCACGATGCGCGTGATCGGCGTGCTGACGATGGTCGGGAAGCGGTTCGGCGCGACCGAAGGCACGGGGCTCGGCGACGGGCTCGGGCTCGGCGTTGGTGACGGGCTCGGACTCGGCGACGGGCTCGGACTCGGGCTCGGACTCGGCGTCGGGCTCGGACTCGGACTCGGGCTCGGTGACGCCGTCGGCGTCGGACTCGGCCGCACGTCGCCCGTGCTCTCGTGCGCCCCGGCGTCGAACTCCGCCGCCTGGTCACCGTCCCCGTCGCGCGGACGCGCGTTCGCGCCGTCGAAGTCGGCCTCGTACACGTCGTTCGCGACGGGATGTCCGAGCAGACGCGGATCGACGCCGAGGTCGATCGCCGGGGACAGCGCCGCGAGGTGAAAGTCGTCGTCCGCGGTGTCGAGCACGTCGTCGGCCCCGTCGGCGTCGCGGAACAGCACCGCGAGATCGCCACACGTCGCGCGCGCCGCGACGCCGGGCCCCTCGCTCCCGGTCGGCGTCAAGTTGCCCGCGTCGCTCGCGTCGAGCAG
>JAIEPK010000297.1 GCA_019749875.1 Candidatus Binatia bacterium
CGGCCGCCGCGGCGGCGTCGCGGCGCTGGGCCTCCAGGTGCTCGCCGGACACGGCCTCGCGCCGCGCCGCATCGCGGCCCACGTGCCGGACCGCGATCTCCCGATCCTGCCCGACGGCGACTTCGAGATCGTGCTCGCGCGACAGCAGCCTCCGCCGCACCAGTGTCAGGCGGCGATCTGGGTCGCGATCCCGGACGACGCGTCCGCACTCCTCGCGTCGCAGTTCCTCGGCGACCCGGCGCACGAGGCGCCGGCGCAGCTCGCGATCGAGCCGCTCGACCGCCCTGCTCCACCCTCGCCGCTGCACGACCATGCGCTCGCGCAGCGGTTCGACGAGCTAGCGTGGAGCATCGCACGCCTCGCGACGCTGCACCGCACCGTCCGTCCGGAGCTCCTCGCAGCGCCCAATCGACTGCACGCGATCCCGGCAGCGGAGATCGGAACGGGCATGAGCACGTCGGCCGCCGACACGTGCTTGACGGGGAGCTTCCGGCTCGACGCGGACGAGGCACTGGTCATCGACATGCTGCCGCCGGTGACGCGCTGGTGGAGCGTCGCCCTCGAGAACGTCTGGCACGAGTGCGCCGACGCGCGCAGCCGCGCGACCGCGGCCAGCAACGCGACGGCGGAGCGACGACCGGACGGCAGCGTGCGCGTCGTCGTCGCGGCGCGCGATCCGGGCGTTCCGGGCGTGACGTGGCTCGACACGGGCGGTCGCCACCGCGGCTTCGTCACGCTGCGCTGGATCGAGCACCCGGACGTCCCGGCGCACGCAACGCAGGTCGTGCCGCTGGTCGCCGTCAAGCTGCTCGGCTGACTCGCACGGCGTCGCGCCCACGGAGCGATCGAGACGCCTGGCGTGTCGTCGACCACACCGCAGCGCCACCGCCGCGCGGCGGCTCTCGCGACCCTTCGGATCTCGTGCGCTCGGCCCTGCCCGACCACCACACGGCGCATGATGCACCCAGCGCTGCGTGAGCATCGGCGCAGCGTGCGACGCATCACGACGCGCGCGCCGCGGCCAGCACAGCGCCTCAGCCCTGCGTCAGCGCCGCCGCGTCGAGCGCGAGCCGCTGCATGCCGAGCCGCGTCGCGGTCGCACGCGCCTCCTCCGCGAGCGCCATGCCGCGCGCCCGCGCGTCGCGACCGCGCTGCGTCGGCGCGAGCAGCAGACGCGCGAGATCCACCTGCGTCGCCGCGACCCACGGCAGCGTCTGCGCACGCGCGTTCTCGGCGAGCGCGCGCTCGAAGTGCCGCGTCGCGGCGGCGGCATCGCCGAGCGTCGCGTGCAGCAGGCCGACCCAGCGACCGCCGTGCCCGAGCAGCACCGCGCCGGCGCCCACACCCCAGATGCGATCGTCGTAGGGTGCGACGAGCCGCAGCAGCACCGCCGCACGCTCGCGATCGCCGAGCAGCGCGCACGCCTGCACCAGATGACCCATCCACACGGGGAACAGCGTGTTCTCGGCGATCGCCGCGAAGTCGTCGCGCGCGATGTCCGCGAGCTCGGCGCGTGCCTGCTCGGTCTGCCCCGCGAGCGCGCGGGCGAGGATCAAGAGCGGCTGCCACGCGGCGACGTTCGCCGCCGCGAGCAGCTCGACGTCCTGCGCCGGGTCGTCGCCGCGCAGGCGGCGCAGCGCATAGCGCTGCAGCAGGTACGTGGGACGGATGTGCGGGTGCTCGGTCGACTCGCCGACCACCACCGCCTCCTTCATGAAGCGCGCCGCCGCCTCGAGCTCGCCGCGGAACATCGCGAGCATCGCTTTGTAGCGCAGCACGAACCACGCGAACCAGCCGATCGGCGTGCGTGCGACCTCGGCGTCGAGCGCGGCGAGCTCGGCCTCGACCTCCGCCGTACGTCCGAGCTCGAGCAGGTCGAGCACGCGCAGGAGCCGCACGCTCATCTGGTCCTCGGGGTGCGGCATGCGCGTCAAGAGGGAATCGAGCTGCGCGAGCCCGGACTCGATCTCGCGCCGCGCCTGCGGCCCGGCGAACGCCCAGCGGGTGCAGCGCGCGACCCACAGCTCGGTCGCGGGATCGTCGAGCCGCTTCGCCACGCGGCGCAGCTCCACACGAACCTCCGCCCGGCGTGCACCGGTTCCGGGCTGGGGCGACAGGCAGTACTCGAGACGCGACAGGAGACGCGCACGCACCGTCGGCGGCCCCTTGGGTCCGACGCGCGCGAGTGCCTCCTCGAGGGCCGCGACCAGCGTCGGATCGGCACGCATGCGCCCGTAGCGGCTGCCGCAGCCGAGCACGGCACGGGCGAACAGCTCGGCGTCGTCGAGCCGTCGCGCGACCTCGATCGCACGGTTGAAGCTCTCCTCCGCGCGCTCGATCGCGGCGGCGCGCTCGAGCGCCTCGGCGTGCTCGAGCAGCAGCACGCAGCGCTCGGCGTCGGACGGAGCGCCGAGTGCTTCCGCGGCGCGCAGCGCGGTGCCGTGGTGACGCGCCGCCTCGTCGTACGCGAACACGTCGCGCGCCCGCTCGGCCGCGTGCTGCGCGTACACGACCGCCTTCGCGAGATCGTCGGGCAGGCCCGCGACGAGGAAGTGGTGCGCGAGCTCGCCGGGCGACGCGCCGTGCGCTTCGAGCCAGGCCCCGAGGCGCTTGTGCAGGCGCTGGCGGCGCGCGGGCGACGTGCGCTGGTAGATCACGTTGCGGTGCAGCGCGTGCACGAAGGCGTAGCGTCCGCTGACCACGCCGTCTCCCGCCTGCGCGACGCCGGCGCCGCGGATCAGACGGCCCTGCGACGCGAGCCGTTCGCAGCGCTGCTCGAGCGCCTCGAGATCGACTCCCGTCGCCGCCGCGGCGAGCGCCGCGCTGAACTCGACGCCCGCGACGGCGCCGGCCTCGAGCACGCTCGCGTCGCTGACGTCCAGCGCCTCGACCTCGCGCTCGATCATGCCGCGCAGGCCTTCGGGCACCTCGCGCGCGATCTCCTCGGGTGCCGCGGTGAGCCGCCACGCACCGTCGGGCTCGCGCACCAGCAGGCTCCGCGCGAGCAGGTGCTCGACCACGCTCGCCACGAAGAGCGGGCTGCAGCTCGTCTTCTGGTGCAGCAGTGCGGCGAGCATGCCGGGCGGCGGTCCACCGAGCCGCAGCGTCGCGTAGCGCTCGATGTCCTCCTCCTCGAGGTAGCCGAGCGGGATCTCGTGACAGAGCTGCTTCGCCGCGAGCCGCTGCTTGACGTCGCGGATCGGGTGCTCCGCCACCACTGCGTCGACCGGCCGGTAGCTGCCGATCACCAGCAGACGCGCGGGACCGCGGCGCTGCGCGACGAACGACAGCACGTCGAGCGTCGACGGATCGCTCCAGTGCAGGTCCTCGAGCACCAGCACGAGCAGGCGCTCGCGGCCGAGCTCCTCGACCAGCTCGGCCATCTCGCGCAGCATGCGCTCGCGCGTCGCGCCGGCGAGCTCCTGCTGCAGGGCCGTCCGCGCCGCCTCGTCGACCAGCCACGGCATCTGCGCGAGCCAGCTCGGCGCGACGCGCCGGAGCGTCTCGACCACGTGCGCCGCGTCGGCGCCGCGCGCGAGCGATCCGAGTGCCTCGAGCACCGGCAGGAAGGCCTCGCTGCCGCCGAAGTGGTCGAGGCACTGGCCGCGCCCGACGTGTCCGCGCGCGTCGCGGCTGCGGCCGAGCCACGCGTCGATGATCGTCGACTTGCCGATGCCCGCCTCGCCGGTCACGAACACGATCTGACGCTGACCGCGGACGGCCCGATCCCGGCATGCGTCGAGCGCCGCGAGGTCGGCGTCGCGGCCGACCAGAAGCATGTCGGCGAAACGCGGCTGCGCGCTGCCGCCCGGCGCCGGCTCGGACGACGCCCGTGCCGCCGTCGCGGAAGGCGCACCCGACGCGTCCTCGGGCACGACGTCGAGCACGAAGCGGTAGCCCTTGCGCGACACGGTCGCGACCGCGCCGCCTTCCGTGCCCTCGTCGCCGAGCGCACGCCGCACCTTCCCGATGGCGACCTTGAGCACGGCGTCGCCGACGTACGTGTCCGGCCACACCGCATCGAGCAGCTCGTCCTTGGTGACCAGGCGTCCCGGGTTCGCGACCAGATAGCAGAGCAGCGCGAACGGCTTGGGCGCGAGCGGAACGAGCTCGCCGTCGCGCAGCAAGCACTGATTGACGAGCTCGAGCCGGTAGGCGCCGAACCGCAGCGCACGGGAGGCGGCCATGGCGGATCGGGCCTACCAGACGGGACGCGGCTTTTCCCGAACTTTTACCGAACGTTTAGGACTCGCCGGTCTGCTGCGCGTAGGTCGATCGCGTCATGGAGCCACCGCGACGCGCCCCACCCCTGCCCTACGACCGAGCCTTCGTCGTCCAGCTCGGCCGCGATGCCGATCCCGGCACCGGCGCCGTGGTCGGGCGCGCCGAGCACCTGGCGTCGGGCCGCAGCCTGCGCTTCGCCTCGTGGGACGAGCTGCTGGCCTTCGTCGCCGCCTGCGCACGCGACGACGACACCGGCAGCTGAGCGACGCCGGTACCGCGCTCGTGTGCC
>JAIEPK010000136.1 GCA_019749875.1 Candidatus Binatia bacterium
GTCATCGTCGTAGGCTATGCCGAGGAGGAGCAACGCAGCAGGCGGGGATGCATCGGCCTCCCGGCGACGGGAGGGGATTGATTCACAGACTCTGAGCCCTCGTCAGGGCTTCGCAGCGGCGTCGACGTTGGTGCCGCTCGCGTGCTCGAGCACCGCGACCGCGAGATTGTAGTCGCGCACCGCCTCGTAGTAGTGGCCCGAGACCTGCGCGTAGTTGGAGAGCCCCTGCAGGATCTCCTTCGCGTCGCCGATGCCGATGTCGAAGTTGGTCACCGACAGCGTCAGGATCGCGCGCCCGGCCTTGCGCCCGTCCTCGAGCTGGTCGAGCGCCGCCCTGCCCTCCACCACCTTCGCGTAGGCCTGCTCGAGCTGCAGCGCGAGACCCTCGTGCGCCTGCCGCCGCTGCGCCTCGAGCTTGCCGAGCTCGGCGCGCGTCGCGTCGACCTTGGCGGCCGTGATGTGGAAGTTGAGCGGCCAGCGGATGCCGAACACGCCGCCGGGACCGCGCTGGTAGTTGAACTGATCCCACGCGAACGGGTTCAGCTGACGATCGCTGCGCGGCGCGTAGCTGTAGGCGAAGCTGCCGGTGAGGAAGAAGACCGGGAAGAAGTCGGCCTCGACGGTCTTGACCTCCTCGGCCTTCGCGGCGACGCCCGCGTCGATCTGCTTCCACTGCGGGCTTCGATCGTAGAGCTGGCCGGTGTAGTGCTCGAGCGGCTGGATCTTGACCTTGACCGGTTCGAGCAGGCGCTCCTTGACGTCGATCGGATCCTTGCGGTCGGCACCGGCCACCAGGCGCAACGCCTCGAGCGCACTCTGCGCGCCGCTCTGGACCTTGGGAACTTCCTTGGCGATCTCCGACAACGCGACCTTCAGGTACAGGATGTCGAGCTCGGAGATGTCGGAATCGCCGTTCTGCCGGCGCTCGGTCGCCGTCTTGAGCGCGGTCTGGAAGGCGTCGCGCGATTCGGTCAGCACGCCCTCGACGGAGCGCGCGAGCAGCACGTTGTAGTAGAGCGTCTTGACCTGCAGTGCGACGTCGGCGGCGACCCCTTCGCTCGCCGCGACCTCCTGCTCGACGGCGTGCGTCGCCGCGTTCACGCCGGCGGTGAGCTTGCCGAAGGTGTAGAGCGGCTGGACGAGGCTCACCTCGACGCTGGTGAAGGGCCCGTACGAGCTGGTGTCGACGGTGCTCTGAGGATCGAGCACGGTGCCCTTGTAGACGGGTGCGAGACCGATCAGGTTCAGCGCCTCGAACTGCGGCAGGAAGCGCGACGCCTTGGCCTCGTCGAGCTTCGCCTGGCGCGTCGCGACGTCCCAGCGTGCGACCTCGAGCTCGGGTGCCGCCTGCAGGGCACGCTGCACGAACTCGTCGAGCGCGAGCTTCTGCAGCTTCGCCGGCCGGCGCGGAGCCGCCTTGCCCGGCGCCGGTGCGGCGACCGGTGCGCCCTGCTCCACCGCCGGCGGCAGCGGCTCCACCGGTGCCGACAACAGCTCGTCGGCGCGCGCGCTGGTGCGCGCGAGCGACGACACGGCGAGCGCGCAGGCCAGCGCCGCGATCCTGCGCCGCCGGGCCGGTCGCCCGGCCGGATGTCGCGCCGCGTTCCTCACCGTGCGCTGTGCCGCGTCCGGAACAGCCGGATGCCGATCGCGAGCAGCACGAGACCGTACAGCAGCAGCGCCGTCACGGGTTCGGCCATCGCGGCGAGTCCTCGATCGCGAAGCACGAGGTCGTTCATGCCACGCATCGCCCACGTGGTGAAGACGGCGGGCGAGATGTCGCGCATCCAGTCGGGCGTGATCGACTGTGGCCACCACAGGCCGCCCAGCGCCGAGAACGCCATCACCACGGCGAGGCTCATCGGCTGCGTCTGCTCGCGCGTGCGTGCGATCCCGGCCACCACGAGCCCGAGCGCCACGCACACGAACACCACGGCACAGGTCAGCAGCACGAACGCGGTGAAGGACGTGCCGAGCGAAACCTTGAACACGAAGTGGCCCCACAGGAACAGGACCAGCATCTGGATCACGCCCATCACGAAGCGTGCGCCGAGCTTGCCGAGCAGCTGCCAGGTGAACCCCGCCGGCGCGACCAGAAGACGCGGCAACGTCCCCCAGTCGCGCTCGTCGTGCAGGCCCATCGCAGTCGCGAACACGACGGCGAGCAGCACGAACATGATCGAGAACCCGGGCACGTTCTGCTCGAACGACGTCACCGAGATCCGGTTGCCGGTCAAGTTCTGCTCCTGGAGCGCGATGCGATCCTCTTCCAGCGGATCGGCGAGTGCCGCCGCCTCCTTGTCCATGAGCAGCAGCAGGACCTTGACGGTCTGCAGGTCGACCGCCTGCGCGGGATCGGTGAGCAGCGTGATCTGCGACGTCTTGCCCTGCAGGTAGCCCTTGCTCATGCCCTCCGGAAACACGATCGCCGCCGGGGCGCGGTTCTGGTCGCGCACCACGTGCTCGGCTTCCACCCGCGACATCTCGACCACGTCCGCGTGCTTGCCGAGCAGCTTGACGAACGCCGTCGCGACGGGCCCCTGATCCTCGTTGACCACGGGCACCATGAGCTTCGGGCCCTCGTCGCTGTCGAACAGCGCGCTCGCGATGATCGAGATCACCACGATCGGGACGAGGATGAAGAACAGCAGAGCCCAGCGATCGCGCAGGATGATCCGCAGGTCCTTGAGGAAGACCGCTACCATGGCCCGTTCAGTCGGAGACTCGAATCACGGTTCGTCTCTCGTGGTCGGCGAAGCCGCAGCGAGCATCAGTCGAGCGCGCCGTCCGACTTCTTCTCGAGCTTGTTCTTGAGGCGCGTGATCAGGTCGTCCCACGAGCCCTTGGCGAGCGCCTTGTCGAATTGCGACTTGAAGTTGTCCGCGAGGCTCACGTCCTCGATCAGGATGTCGGTCGCGACCCAGCCGTCCGGCTTCTTCTCGAGACGGTAGTCGGCGGCGAACTTGTCGCGCGGCGTGACGATCCAGGTATCGACCGTGGCCGTGCCGCCGGTGACTTTCTCCTCGCCGTACTCGAAGTCGGGCGCGTCGAACAGCAGCAGGCGCTGCACGTACGTGCGGATGAACAGCTCGCGGAACAGATCGAGGAAGGTTCGCACCTGCTCCGGCGACTTGCCGTCGAGGTGCTTGCCCATCGACTTCTTGCCGAGCGCGTCGGTGTCGAGGAAGCCGCGCAGCAGCGACTTCAGCTGATCGAGCTTGGTGTTGTGGTCGCCGCCGCCGGTGACGATCTGATTCGACTTCGTCAGCGTCGCCTTGACCTTCGCGAGCGGCGAGTCGGCCTGCGCATCGGCCGCGCCCGGCAGCGTCGTCGCCAGGGCGGCGCACGCCAGAAGCGCGATCGCCAGCAGCCGCGCACGCGGTGCGCGGAGCGCCCGTCCTGCCGTCGTGGAGTGGCTCACTCGTCCCTCAAATCCTTCCCGGTCAGCTCGATGAAGATCGTCTCGAGCGACACCGGCGACACCCGCACCTGGACGATCTTTCCCTGCAGCGCGGGCTGGTTCCAAAGACGCGGCAGGACCTCCTCGGCGCGCGACGTGTAGAGCCGCAAGAGGGGACCGCTCTGCTCCATGCGCTGCACGCCGTCCACGCTCTGCAGACCTTCCACGCGCTGCGCGGGCTGACGCAGGCGCAGCTCGATGACCTCGCTGGTCTTCGACAGGCCGAGCAGCTCCGGCACCGTTCCGAGCGCGACCACGTTGCCCTCGTCCATGATGGCGATGCGGTCGCAGAGATCCTCGGCCTCGGCGAGGTAGTGCGTCGTGTAGAGGATCGTCACACCCTGCGTGCGGAGCTTCCGCACCGCCTCGAAGATGTGCACGCGCGACTGCGGATCGACGCCGACGGTCGGCTCGTCGAGGAGCACCAGCCGCGGTCCGCTGACCAGCGCGCAGCCGAGGTTCAGACGACGTCGCATGCCGCCGGAGTAGCTCTGCACGAGGTCGTCCTTGCGGCTCGTGAGCTCGACGCCTTCGAGCGCATCGGCGACGCGGCGCGCCCGCTCGGCCTTCGGCACACCGTAGAGACGCGCGAAGAATTCGAGGTTCTCCTGTCCGGTCAGGGTCGGGTAGAGCGCCTCTTCCTGCGGTGCGACGTTCAACAGCCGGCGCGCGGCGTGCACGTCCTTGACGACGTGCTTGCCGAACACCCACGCGTCGCCCTCGGTCGGCCAGATGCGCGTGGAGATCATCGACAAGGTCGTCGTCTTGCCGGCGCCGTTCGGCCCGAGGATCCCGAAGATCTCGCCCTCGTTCACCTCGAGCGACACCCCCCGCACCGCCTCGCGACCGTCGTACGACCGGCGCAGGTTCTTGGTCACCAACGCCGCAGACACCTCTGGACGCCTATCCGTCCCCTGCGCGATGGTCAACGCAGGGGAGCGCTTGCGAGACGCGCTCCGGCCTGTCAGCGCGCGCCGAAGCGCGAGCGCGCGCCCGCCGGCGAGAGCGTGCCCCATGGCTCGAACACCTGCGCGCCCAGCGCGCGGCCGACCGAAGCGAGCGCGGGGAGTATCGGGTAGCCGGGGCTGACGCCCCAGCTCCCACACCACCGGACGTGCCGTTCGGCATCCG
>JAIEPK010000122.1 GCA_019749875.1 Candidatus Binatia bacterium
TCGGCGTGTGCCGGCGTCGTGAGACGGAAGCGGCCCAGGTACGAGCCGAACGCGACCACGTCGGCGCCGGCGGCGCGCACCTCGCGGCCCGCGGCGCGCACCGCTGCGAGGTCCGCGTCGAGCTCGAGGTGCGGCGGTCGCGCCGTCACCTCGATGCCGTCCAGACCGAGCGACGCCGCGAGCTCCGCGACCCGCGCGAGCGGTCGGTCGAGCGCCGAGATCGAGCAGAAGGCGAGCGGGTTCCGAATGGTGGTCACGTCGTGCTCCCGTCTCCGCGCTCACGCGAGGTGCGCGAGATCCTCGGCCCGGATCGCGTGCAGCGGCGCCTCGCCGCGCGCGAGGCGCTCGATCTCGTCGATCGCGAGCGCCGCGAGACGCTGCGTCTCGGTGCCCATCGCACCCGCGACGTGCGGCGTCAAGAATACGTTGGGCAGCTCGTAGAGCGGCGATCCGGCGGGCAGCACCTCGGGGTCGGTGGTGTCGATCACGGCGTCGATGCGGCCGCTCGCGAGCTCGCGCTCGAGCGCCGCATGGTCGACGAGCCAGCCGCGCGCCGTGTTGATCAGCGTCGCGCCGTCGCGCAGCAGCGCCAGGCGGCGCGCGTCGATCAGGTGGTGCGTCTCGAGCAGCGCCGGTGCGTGCAGCGACACCACGTCCGACGTCGCGACGAGCTCGTCCAGGTCTGCCAGGCGCGCGCCGAGCGCCGCCGCACCCGCCTCGTCGAGGAACGGGTCGTTCACCAGGACCTCGAGGTCGAACGGGCGCAGCAGCTCGAGCACCCGGCGCCCCACCTGCGACGCGCCGACGATGCCGACCGTGCGCCGGTAGTTGCCGAGGTCCGGGAAATCGCGCGCCCACGCCCGCGCGCGACGCAGCTCCCGGTAGTGCTCGCGCAGGCGGAGGACGCGCTTGTTCGCGAGCAGGATCATCGCGAGCGTGTACTCGGCGACCGGGATCGCGTTGGCGGCAGCGGCCGACGTCACGACGATGCCGCGCGCCCAGCACGCGGCGTCGACGTGCAGCTTGACGGTGCCGGCCGCGTGCACGACGGCGCGCAGCCGCGGCGCGCGATCGAGCACGGCGGCATCGATCCGCGGCGCGCCCCAGCCGGTCAGCAGGATCTCGGCGCGCGGCAGCAAGGCTCGTGCACGTGGGCTCGCGAAGTCGGTGATCGGCTCGTCGTCGAGCACCTCGGCGACCGACGCGAGACGCGCGCGCAGATCCTCCGCGAAGAGGTGCTCGGTCAGCGCGGGGACCAGAGCGAGGACGACGGTCGGACGGTCCATGGCTCGAAAGAGGGTTCGGCCGGCGCCGCGGCCAGGCCTAGCCTTCGGCACCCACGGTGACGGCTCGGCGGCCGGTCGTGAAGTCCAGGACGAGCGATCCTTCCGGATCGCCGATGACGAGCTCTTCGGCCCCCACCGCGGCGCGCGCCCACGGATTGTCGAACCGGAAGCCCGCCGACAGCGGCACCTCCGCGCCGTTCACCACCAGCGGACCGGTGGTGCCGAAGCGGACCTCGCCCTCGGTCGGGCTCGCGTAGGCGACGTCGAAGCCGCCCGGCAGCTCGCCGTTCGGCGCACGGACCGCGACCTGCGGCGCGCTGCCCAGCACGCGCCCGCGGAACGTCGCGAAGTCGCCGAAGCCGCGCGCGTCCCCCACCTGCGTCAAGAAGACGTTGTCGGGCCCGCCCGGCGCGACCAGGTCGAAGGGTTCCGCGAGACCGTTCGTGAAGACTTCGGGGTCGTCGTAGACGCGCCACTGGACGGGTCGCCACGACCACAGCGCGACGTAGCCGTCGCCGCGCCGGCCGAAGGTCCAGCGATCGCTCCGCACCACCTCGTCGAAGCGCTCCTGCGGGAAGTAGGCGTGCGTGTAGTCCAGGTAGCGGAAGCTCTCGAGCGGCGGGCCCGGGCTCGCGAACACCGGCGCGTACAGGCTGATCGACAAGGCTCCGTGCTGCGCGGCGCGAGGAAGGCTTCCGCCGCCGGTCCAGTAGCGATCCGCGCCGGTCCAACCGGGCCCGCGCTGCGGCTCCGAGCCGGGATGGGTCGTGAACACCACCGCGTTCTCGTCGAGCGTCGCCTGCGAGACGTGGTGCTGATGGCCCGACTTGCCCGCCCGGTACGACTGCGCGGTCGACAGCATCACGTCGTCGCTTCGGTAGGTGTACGTGTCGACCTCGGTGAGCGCCGGGTACGCGATCATCGGCTCGAGCTGTCGAGCAAGCATGCGCTGCCTGTCGGGATCCTGGCCTGCGCTGCTGCGGAACGGCTGCAGCGCGCCGAAGAAGCTCGAGTCCCACAGACCGGTCTCGTCGAGCGTGCGGATGGTGAGCGGCATGATCTGCCACGCGGTGTGAAGGCCCTTCTCCCACCAGAACGCGACCTCGGCCGGCGCGGAGAACGCGTGCCCGTCGAGCCCGGTTTGGCCGACGTCGATGGGGGCCGCCGGATCGAGCGCGATGCCCATGTGCTCGCGATCGACGGTCGTCTCGACCGACCGGCCGACGCGCAGCAGGATCGCCGGCAGCCGGTAGCGGTGCGCGCGCGCCATCAGCGTCACGCCGTCGGGTGCCTTGTCGGTGTAGCCCAGCGCGGTGTCGTCCCAGATCAGCTTCGCGAGGTCGAACGCGTCCTGGTCGGTCGCGCGGCTCTTGCTGTTCATGTACGAGCGGCCGTGCGTCGCTCCTAGATTGCCGTGGTGCAGGTGCAGCGCCATGTCGAACAGCAGCAGGTCGAGCATCATCGACGCGCGGCGCGCGAGATCGGGATCGTCGACCCACTCGGCGAGCGTGATGAGAGCATCGAAGGTCTTCTGGTAGTACCCGTCGGCGTGCCACTCCGTGAACCCGTAGCGGACCTTCTCCGCGATCCAGGCGTCGAGGAACGACGCGGCGCGGTCGCGATGCCAGGCACCCGTGTGGCCGTCGGACGAGAAGACCGCGTCCGGCAGGCTCTGGCCGGCGAGGTACTCGGCGGCGTGGTAGAGCGCGCGGTGGTTCTCCGTCCAGTAGTAACGATGGTCCACCGTGCCGGCCGGCTGCGGGTCGGTGAACCAGTACTTGAAGCTCTGGACGTGCGCTTCGATCGCCGACCGGACGTCGTCCGGCAGCAGGTCGCGGTAGCCGAGCCACAGGTTCAGCAGGTAGACCATGTCGAAGTCGGCGGTGTCGGTGAACTGCTCGAGCTTGTCGAACGTCGACCGGAGCTGCTCGATGGTCACCGCGGCGGCATCGAACGGAGCCCCGTCGCGTCGCGCGCGCTCGGCATGCGCGATCAGGTTCTCGATCGACGACGGATCGAAGCGTCGCGTCGCATGCTCGAGATACGCGTCCTGCCGCGCACGCCAGGCCGCGGCGTCGACGAAGCCCGCGTCACCGGAGTCGGCCGGTGAGCGATCTCCGCAGCCGGCCGCGACGAGCGCTGCGAGGACGCCGAGCACGATGAGGCCTCGGCTCCTGCCCACGCCGCCGTGTCTCCTCCGCACCGCTCCGCTGCGACGGATCGGCACGGCGGGCCGGGGCGAGATGCAAGCGCTTTCAGCTAGCACGAGCGCACCATGACGGCGGCGGCGGCGAGATGCAAGCGCTTTCAGCGGTCGCCCGGCTCGTCCGGCGCGGATCCGGCGGCGCGCCCCACCCTGCTCGACGTGGCCCGCCTGGCGGGCGTGTCTCCGGCGACGGTGTCACGCGCGCTCGCTCGCCCGGACGTCGTGAGGGCGGCGACCCGCGAGCGCATCACCGAGACGGTGCGCGCGCTGGGCTACCGGCCGAACCACGGCGCGCGCAGCCTCGCCGGCGACCGCTGGGACGCGATCGGGGTCATCGTTCCGGACATCACCAACCCGTTCTTCGCAGCCCTCGTACGCGGCGCGAGCGCCGCCGCCGCGCAGCACGGCAAGGTCTGTCTGCTGGCCGAGACGGGCGGCGGCGCCACCGCCGAGGTCGACGTCGTCGCGAGCCTCGCCGCACGCGTGGACGGCCTCGTCGTCGCAGCGTCGACCGCGCCCGCGAGCGATCTGCAACGCGCCGCCGGTGGTCGTGCCGTGGTGCTGGTCAACCGCCGCGCCACCGGCCTGGCCGCCGTGATCATCGACCAACGCGCGATCGTCACGCTCGGACTTCGGCACCTGCGCGACCTCGGGCACCGTCGCATCGCGGTCGCGAGCGGGCCCTCCGGCTCCTGGTCGTCGCGGCGCCGCCGCGACGCGCTCGCCGAGCACGCCGACCTCGACCTGGTCGTGCTGCCGCCCGGCTCCGCCACCGCGGGCGACGGGCCCACGATCCTCGACGCCGTCCGGGAGGCGCGTGCGAGCGCCCTGCTCGCGTTCAACGACGTGCAGGCGCTGGCCGTGCTCGCCGAGTGTCGCCGGCGCGGAATCGACGTTCCCGGCGCGCTGTCCGTGGTGGGTGTGGACGACGTGCCGATGTCGTCGCTGGTCGATCCGGCGCTCACCACAGTCGCGGCGCCGGCGACCGAGGCGGGCGCGACCGCCGCCATCCTCCTCGTCCCCGGAGCGAACGTCCCGCCGCGGCCGTTGACGCTCGCGCCTCGGCTCGTGGTGCGCGACTCGACGGGGCCGGCCGCGCCGCCGCGC
>JAIEPK010000467.1 GCA_019749875.1 Candidatus Binatia bacterium
GCCACCAGCCGCAGCAGCAGCAGCCACCAAGGGGTGCGCGCGGGGGTTTCCTCCGGCGCCGGCAGATCGCGCAGCACCGACGCGATCGCGTCGGCGAGCGCCGCTGCGTGCGGCGGATGCGGCGTCCCCGCGGCGGTCCACACCGTCGGCCAGTCGAGGCTCGCGAGGTCGGGGACGGGGACGTCGATCAGTGCGCCCGGCAGCACGCCGCCGCTCGCCGCGTCCTCACCGAGCAAGGACGCCGCATCACCGGTGCGCGTCAAGATGGTCGGCACGCCCGCGCGCAGCGTCTCGACGGCAGCGAGGCTCAGGCCTTCGAGCACCGACGGCATCACGGCGAGCGACGCGACGTCGAGAATGCGCGCCACGTCGTCGCGCTCGCCGAGAAAACGCACGCATGCCTGGAGTCCGCGCTCGGCGATACGCGCCCGCGCCATCGCCGCGTACTCGGCCTCGCCGTCCGCGCCGATCACCAGCGCGACCAGACGCGGATGGCTCTCGCGCAGCAGCGCCATCGCGTCGACCAGCGCGAGCTGACCTTTGACGCGCTCGACGCGGCCGACCTGCACCACGATCTGCGCGTCGGCCGGCAGGTCGAGAGAGGCGAGCAGTGCCGCACGCTCCGCCGCGGTCGACGCCGCGGCGGCGGCGTGCGGTGCGACGCCATTGCGCACCACGGTGATGCGCTCAGGTGCCACGTGGAAGCGGCGCGCGGTGAAGTCCGCGACCGAGCGCGACACCGCGACGTAGCGGCTCACGTACGGATCGATCGCACCGATCTCGTCGAAGACCCCGGGTCCGAACCAGGCATACGCGTTGTGCAGCGTGACCACGACGGGGATACCGCGCTCGGCGGCGAGGCTCGCGCCGAGCGTCGAGTAGTGCGCGTTCACGACGCCGATCTCGAGCCGATCGAGCAGCGTCGCCATCCGTCCCGCGCGGTCGTCTCCCGAGAGGACCTCGACGCGCACACCGCAACGGCGCAGGTCCTCGACGCCGCGGCCGCCGGACTCGGTGCACACCACCAGCGGCTCGACACCGAACGCGGGCAGGCCCTGCGCGAGCAGCGCGACCACCGTCTCCATGCCGCCGCGGTCGAGCGTGCGCACTTCCAGGAGCGCCGTCAGCGCGGCTCGCGACGCGGGGTTCGAGGACATCGCCCGGACGTTAGACGACGACACTTCGCAACTTCAAGGCGAGCGCTCCGCGACCACCTCGGACCGGGCACGACGAAGGCGCCCCCCCACGCCGCACGACAGGAGCGTGCCCGCTCTGCTACGGAACGCCGCGATGTCCGCCGACCCGGCTCCCGCGCCGCTGCCACCGCCGGTGCAGCGCCTGCGCCACTTCGTCATGGCGACGCTCTTCTACGTCGCCAATCACGTGATCGCGAAGATCCCGAGCGAGACCGTGCGCCACCTGTTCTACCGCGGTGCCATGCACGTGAAGATCGGCGCGCGCTCGAGCATCGCGATGGACTGCTTCCTGACCGGCTTCGCGACCGGCTGGTCGCTGCGCATCGGCGCCAACACCGCGATCAACCGCCGCTGCTACCTCGACATGCGCCAGGGCATCGAGATCGGCAACAACGTCAACGTCTCGCCGGAGGTCTACATCCTGACCTACCAGCACGACCCGCAGTCGCCGACCTTCGCCTCGCACGGTGCTCCCGTCGTGATCGAGGATCATGCGTGGATCGGCGTGCGCGCGATCCTGCTGCCGGGCGTGCGCATCGGCGAGGGCGCCGTCGTCGCCGCCGGTGCCGTGGTGACGAAGGACGTGCCTCCGTACACGATCGTCGCCGGCGTGCCCGCGACGGTGAAGAAGGAGCGCACGCGCGACCTGCGCTACCGCACCGACTGGCACCCCTGGTACGACACCGACACCGACGGCCGCTGAGAAGCGCCCACGCTCCAGCCCGATGCGCCGCCGCAAGATCCTCGTCCTGACGCCGTACCCGCTGCTGCCCGCGCACTCCGGCGGGCGCCTGTACGCGCTCGGCACCGTCACGCCGGTCGCGCACGAGCACGAGTTCCACCTGCTGGCGCTCGCCAACCCGGCCGAGCGTGACGAGATCGCGCGCGGCGGGGACGCGCTGCGTGCCGAGTACGCGAAGACGTTCGCCAGCGTCGCGTTCGAAGAGCGTCCGCCGATCCCGCACGAGCTGCGCGGCCGCGCGCGCAAGCTGCGCCACTTCCTCACGCACACGGCGTACCGCCTGCCGCTGATGGATCTCTCGTACTACAGCCCGCCTGCGATCGAGCGCGCGCGGCGCATCGTCCGCGAGCGCGGCATCGACCTGCTCGAGATCCACCACCTGCACGCGGCGTTCTACCGCCGCTTCCTGCCCGACCTGCCGGCCGTGCTCATCAATCACAACATCGAGCAGGAGCTGTGGCCGTTCTGGCCGAAGACGCAGGGACCAGCGCCCGACCGCTGGCTGTGGAACGGCTTCGGCGCGCTGAGCCGGCGCTGCGCGCACGCGATCGAGATCGACAACGCGCTCCACTTCGACGCCAAGGTCTTCATCTCGACGCGCGACATGGCGCACGTGCCCGAGGCGCCCTGCCCGCGCGTTCTCGTGCCGATGCCGGTGCCGCCGGTCCCGCCGGTCGAGCCGTTCGCGCGCGACCGCTTCCGCGTGCTGTGGATCGGCGGCTTCGGCTGGCCGCCGAACGTCGAGGCGATCTCCTGGTTCCTCGACGGCGTATGGCCGGCGGTGCGCGCGGGCGCCGGCGTGCCGGTCGAGCTGCACCTGGTGGGCTCGGATCCGCCCGAGGAGCTGCGTGCGCGGGCCGATGATCGCGAGGTCTTCGTGCACGGCTACGTCGAGGACGTGGAGCCGCTGCGCACGCGCGCCGACGCCTTCGTCGTGCCGCTGCTGACCGGCAGCGGCGTGCGCATCAAGATCGTCGAGGCGCTCGCCGCGGGGCTGCCGGTCGTCTCGACCGCGAAGGGCTGCGAGGGGCTGCCGCTCGAGCCCGGCGACCTGCTGGTCGCGGACCAGCCGGCCGAGTTCGCGGCGCGGCTCCTCGAGCTCGCGCGCTCGGTCGAGCTGCGCGAGGAGCTGAGCCGCGCGGGCCGTGCCTACGCGGCGCGGCACCATGCACCCGAGGTCGTCGCGGCGGCGAAGCGCCGCGTCTACCAGGCGCTGGAAAGCCGCGGCAGGTGAGCGCGCGCGGCGAAGGGTGCCGTCACGAGAGGGCGCGCGCCCCCTCGTGACGATCATCATGGCTTGACGAAGCGTCGTGCTACGCGCGCCGCGCGCGACGAGGCGCGAACGCTCGCGTCACTCGCCTTCCTTCGGGACGCGGAACTCGTCGTGGCAGGCCTTGCAGGTCTGGAACATCGCCCCGCTCGGCGCCTTCAGGTCGCCTCCGGCCTTCGCGACCGCGGCGAGCGCCATCGCCGCCTGCTCGTTCTTCTTCGCCAGCTCGTCGAACTTGGCCTTGTCGGTCCAGACGTTGGGCTTGGCACGCGACAGGGGCGACTCGCTGCCGGCGGGGAACATGCCGACGAACTTCGACAGCGCCTGCGCGATCGCCTCGGCCGGCGCCTGCGCGTCGCCCGGCTTGCCGGCCTTCGCCGCGGCACCGATCTTCTTCGCGTTGGCGCCGACCTCCTCCATGAGCTCGTGACGGTCGTGGATCGGACCGGGCGGCAGCTCGTGCTTCGGCTCGTCCGCGATCGCGCCGCCGGCCGATGCGAGCACCGCCGTCGCGGCCAGCGCCGCCGTCCATGCGCGCGCACGCGCGCCTCGCTCTCGCTGTGTTCTCATCCTGCGCTCTCCTTCCCCTTCTTCTTGCCGCCGTCCACCACGTGCGAGATCGGCGGGATGGTCTTGAGGTACTCGGCAACGGCCTTCAGGTCGTGCTCCGGCGCCTTGCCGTAGCCGAGGCCGCCGGCGATGCCGTCGATCACGTCTGCCATCGCGCCCTGCACGTTGTCGAAGTCGGGCTTCATGCCCATCTGCAGGAGGCTCACGATGTCGTCGCGCCCCCAGCTGCCGATGCCGGTCTTGTCGTCGGGCGTGATGTTGGGCACCTCTTCGCCGCCGGGCCCGTCCGCCGTGCCGGCGAGGTACATCGTCGCGTCGAGCGCGCCGAAGCGCGTGCGCGGCGTGTGGCAGTCCCCGCAGATCGCGACATGGTCGGTCAGATAACGGCCGCGCGCGACGATCTCCGTCGATGCCCGCTCCGGCGGCGTGGTGTGGCCGGCAAACAGGATGCGCCAGGCGCGGAACGCGAGCCGCGGCAGCGGCAAGGTCACCTGATGCGGGCGGTTCTCGACCGGCGCGGCGGGCAGCGTGCGCAGGTACGCGATCAGGTCGCGCAGGTCGTCGTCGGCCATGCCAGCGTAGAGCTGGTACGGCATGACGGGCGGCTCGACGTCGCCGCTGCGCAGCGTGCCGACGCGGATCGCGCGTGCGATCTCCTCGTCGGACCATCGCCCGATGCCGTGCTCGGGATCGGGCGTGATGTTGGTCGAGAAGAACTTGCCGAACGGCGTGTCGATCTCGACGCCGCCCGCGCCGACCGGACCTTTCGCCGGCGTGTGACAGCCGCATCCCCCCGCCATCGCGAAGACGCTCGCGCCGCGCGCGGCATC
>JAIEPK010000402.1 GCA_019749875.1 Candidatus Binatia bacterium
CGCGCGGCGCCGCCTCGGCGTGAGCGCGCTCCCGCGCAGATCCGGCGGCGCGCCGCTTCGCGCGGCGCCGCCTCGCGTCTCTGGTGCAATGGAAGTCGCCGTGGCAGAGGAACGCGATGCCCGGGGGAGGTCTGCGGCGGGAATGGTGGGGCCGGCACGGCAGCGCCGTGACGCTCTTCGCTTCGATCCTGTCGATCGCCGCGATCGCTCGCGTCGCCTGGTTCGTGCTGTTCTCCGAGGCCGACCAGCTGCGTGGCGACGAGGTGTACTACGTCAAGCAGGCGCAGGCGCTGGTCGACGCGGGGACCTATCCCGGAGCGCTGCGACCGCCGCTGCAGTCGGCGCTGATCGCGAGCGTCTTTCTCGTACACGGCACGAGCGTCGCCGCCGCGCGCTTCGTCGGGATCTTCGTCTCGCTCGTCACGGTCGCGCTGGTCGTCGAGGTCGCGCGGGCACGCCTGGGCACGCGCGCGGCGGTGGCCGCCGGCGTGCTGTGCGCGCTCCATCCGTCGCTGCTGCACTACTCGCACCTGCTGTGGTCCGAGAACCTCTACGCCATGCTGCTGATGGCGACCGTCTGCTGCCTCGAGCGTTTCGATCGGCTCCGTGTGCACGGCTGGCTGGTCGGCGCCGGCATCGCCCTGGGCCTCGCCGCGCTCACCCGTGAGACCGCGCTCTACCTCGTGCCCGTGGCGATGGCGTGGCTGTGGAAGGCCGACGGCCTGCGCGCGCGACCGCCGCTGCTGTTGCTGCTCGGAGCCGCCCTGGTGGTCGCGCCGTGGATGCTGCGCAATGCCGCGCTGTACGGCGGTCCCCCCACGATCTCGACCAACCGCTGGCGCATGATCGCGCAGGGCAACGTCGCCGAAGAGGCACGCCGGCAGCTGCGCGCTCGCGCCGGTGAGGACTTCGTCTACCGGCGGCGGCGCGACACCGTGGTGCGCGAGCAGATCGCGCGGACGATCGCCCTGCGCGCGATCGTCGAGCGGCAACCCTGGTGGCTCTTCGAGAAGATCCACCAGAGCACGCGCGATCTGCTGCTCACCAAGCTGCAGCTCGCGCGCTACGCGAAGCGAAGATGGCTGCCGGCGGACCGTCTGGGCCTCGCGCGAATCGTCGTCCGGGTCGACCAGCTGATGCTGGCGTTGCTGGTGTGCGCCGGGATCGCGGGAGCCTGGCTCGCCGGCGCCGGGCGGCTGCAGGGCCTCGTCGTCGCGATCCTCCTCACGCACTGGCTGATCTTCGTGGTCGCCTTCGCGCACAACCGCTTCCTGGTCCCCTTGCTGCCGCTGCTCGCGCTGCTGGCGGGGCCGATGCTGACGCGCTGGCCCCCGTGGGGGCGTGCCGCTTCCTGGCGGCTCGCGGGCGCGGCGGGATCTCTTCTGTTTCTCGCGATCGTGCTGTCGGCCGGCTGACGCGCGGCCGAACAATGCTTGACGAAACGATGCCGAGGCTGCAACGAGCGGATCGCGTCTTCGCGATCGTGGCGATCGTCCTGGGGCTGCTCTACGCCGTCGCGACGCCGCCCATGCGTGCACCGGACGAGCGCCATCACGTGCGCAGGCTGGTGCAGATCGCTTCGGGAGGAATCGCCGGGCAAGTGCCGATTCCGGGCGGCGTGCACGACTTCGCGCGAGCGGGAAAGATCTCGAGCCGCAATCTGCGCCGCCAGCCGACGCTGCCGTTCTCACGCGACGACTGGCGAGCCCTCGCCGCGATCGAGCTCGAGGCGGAGCGACCGGTGGCGTTCGCGGGCGATCGCTCGCTGGCCTACAGCCCGCTGCCGTATCTGCCGGCGGTGGCGACGACCGTCGTCGGTCTTCGCCAGGGCGCGCGTCCGCTGGTGCTGCTGTACGCGGCACGAGCGACCCTCCTGGTCGCCGGTGTCCTCTGTCTCGTGTGGGCGCTCCGGCTCGCCGGCGATGCGCAGTGGCTGCTGTGCGGCATCGCGCTGCTGCCGACGGTGACGTTCCTCCGCAGCTGCGTCTCCGCGGACACCTTGACGACGGCATTCGCGTTCGTCCTGTTCGCCGCGATCCTGCGGCTGCGCGACCACGACGGCGCCCGCGACGGCCCGGCCTGGTCCGACCTGCTGCTGCTGAGCGCTGCGGGCGTGTCGGTCGCGCTCGCCAAGGTCGCCTACGTTCCGCTCACGCTCGCGGCTGCGCCGGCCGTGTTCGGCCGCCTCCGCGGACGGCGCCACGGTCGTGCCGGGGCGGTGGCGGTTGTCGTCTTGCCGTGGGTCGTCGGCGCCGCGTGGCTGGCGCTTCTGGGCGAGGACTTCGCGACCGGTGATCTCCACCGCGCGAGCCCGGACACCCAGCTCGCGCTGCTCGTGCAGCACCCGGCAACGTTCGTGCAGGCCTTCGCGCAGACGTGGCTCTCGCCGGACGGCATCGGCAGCCTCACCCGGTCGCTGGTCGGGCGTTTCCTGCTGCTGAATCTGCGTCTGCCGTGGCCGCTCGTGCTGGCGTGTCTCGCACTGCTCGGGTTTCTGGTGCTGACCCTGCCGGCGACGATCGCGCCGCGACCGGCCGAGCGGGCGCTCTTCCTGCTGGGGGCGCTCGGGTGCATCGTGCTGATGTCCGTCGGTGCGTATCTCAAGTGGACGAGCGTCGGGAACGACAGCATCCAGGGAATCCAGGGGCGCTATCTGGTGCCGTGCCTGCCGTTCGTGCTCTACGCCCTGACGCCGCCGCGCCGCTGGCGCCGGGCCGTGTCGCCGCGCGTCGTCGCCGCCGTGCTTCTGGTCGTCGCGGTGACGAGCAACCTGTGGGCCCTGGTCGCGATCGTGCGCGCGACCTGGGCCGCCTGAGCGCGGCTACGCGGCGCGCACCAGCTTGCCCGGCATCGCACCGGTCGACGCACCGCCCTCGAAGGTCACGACACCCGACACCACCGTCGCGCGATAGCCGTCGACGTGCTGGATCAGGCGGCGTCCCTTCGCGGGCAGGTCGAAGACCATCTCGGGGCCATAGAGGTGCAGGCGGTCGAAGTCGATGACGTTCAGGTCGGCCTTCTTGCCGACCTCGAGCGTGCCGCGATCCGTCAAGCCGTACACCGATGCGGTGTTGCCGGTCTGCAGGCGCACCACCTGCTCGAGCGGAATCTTCGGCCCGCGCTTCCGGTCGCGCGCCCAGTGCGTCAGCAAGAACGTCGGCATGCTGGCGTCGCAGATCAGGCCGCAGTGTGCGCCGCCGTCCGACAGCCCGAGCACGGTCCGGGGGTGCAGCATCATCTCGCGCAGCGCCTCGAGATCGCAATCGACGTAGTTCGCGAGCGGGGCGAACAGGAAGCGCTTGCCGTCGCCCTCGAGCAGCAGGTCGTAGGCGAGCTCCTCGGGTCGCCTGCCGGTGCGCGCCGCGACCGCGGCGACGCTGGTCTCGGGTGCGGGCTCGTAGTCGGGCGGCTCGCCGAGCGGGAACATCTGCGCCCAGTTCGACGCCAGCGCGCGCACGATCGGGCTCTCGTGCGTCAGCTCCTCGGCGAGCAGCCGCGCCCGCATCTCCGGCGTGCGCAGGCGCGCCACGCGCTCGTCGAGCGGCAGCGAGAACAGCTCGCGCGCGTACGTCGGGTGGAAGAAGAACGGGTGGAACGAGCTCTGCAGGCCGAACAGCATGCCGGTCGGACGGCACGGCACCTGCGGCACGATCTTCATGCCGCGCGCCGAGAGCTCGTCCACTTTGGCCAGCGTGTCGCGCCACTGGTGCGGCGCGTACGGCAGCTGCGCGAGCGCGAACGTGATCGCGCGATTCGTGGTGCTGCAGAACTCCCGCATCCACGACAGATCCGGCTCTTGACCCTGCAGGTCGGCGACCATCTCGAACACGCCGTGGCCCGCGTCGCCGAGCGCACGACCGATGCCGAGCAGCTCCTCGGGCGTCGACGACGTGCCCGGCACGAGGCCGTGCTTCGAGCGGTGCAGGATCGTGCGCGAGGTCGAGAAGCCGATCGCGCCCGCCTGCAGGGCCTCGCGGGTCAAGCGGGCCATCTCCGCGATCTCGTCGTCGGTGACGTCGACGTCGTGCGCGCGCTGGCCGAGCACGTAGGCGCGCAGCGCGCAGTGCGGAACTTGCGCCGCGACGTCGAGCACGCGCGGCATGCGGTCGAGCGCGTCGAGGTACTCGGGGAAGGTCTCCCAGCGCCAGTCGATGCCCTCGTGCAGCGCGGTGCCGGGGATGTCCTCGACGCCTTCCATGAGCTCGATGAGGAAGTCTTCCTCGCCGGGACGGCGCGGCGCGAAGCCGACGCCGCAGTTGCCCATGACGAGCGTCGTGACGCCGTGCCAGCTGGACGGCGCGAGCACGGGATCCCACGTGACTTGACCGTCGTAGTGCGTGTGCACGTCGACCCAGCCGGGCGTGACCAGGTGGTCGCGCGCGTCGATCTCGGTCTTGCCGCGTGCGGCGACGCTCCCGACGACGCTGATGCGTCCGTCGTCGATCGCGACGTCCGCGCTCTTGCGCGCGCTGCCGGTGCCGTCGATGACCGTGCCGTTCCGAACCACGAGATCGTGCATGACGCGTCCTCCGATCCGCAGGTCGTACCGGGGTCGTCCGCGGCTGTCGAGCGCTCCTCTGGCGGACACGGTGCGGCGCGTGCGGCTCCGTGTCCGAACGGTAGTCAGCGGGTCGCGAACGACCTCACGGCACGGTCACGGGCCGCCGAGCGGGCCGTCGTCCG
>JAIEPK010000580.1 GCA_019749875.1 Candidatus Binatia bacterium
CGGCGCGAGCCGCGTCAACCGGCGCGCTGCGGCCTGCCGCGCCTGGACCGACGGGCCGCTCGCGCGGACCCATGTCGACCGGCAGCCGCTGCGTGCCGCGCGTCAACCGGCGAGGCGGCTGCGCTCGGGGAAGGCGTCGCTCGACGGCAGCGGGCGGTCGGTGCCGAAGACGACGTCTTGGCGGTCGAGCCAGCGCTGCAGCACGCGATCGAGCGCCGCCGGCTGGACCGGCTTCGAGATGTAGTCGTCCATTCCGACCACGAAGCAGCGCTCCCGATCGCCCTGCATGGCGCTGGCGGTCATCGCGATGATCGGGTGGTGCGCCCACCCGCCCTCGCGGCGCCGGATCTCGCTGGTCGCCTCGAAGCCGTCCATGCCGGGCATCTGGCAATCCATGAGCACGATGTCGAAGGGCTCGGCCTCGAGCGCGGCGATCGCGTCGCTGCCGTTGGCGACGATGCGCACCCGGTAGCCGAGGCGTTCGAGCGTCAGCTGCGCGACCTTCTGATTGACGGGGTTGTCTTCGGCGACCAGCACCCGCGTGTCGCCGCGCTCGCGCCGCACCCGAGTCGCCGCCCCGTCCTCCGCGCTGGTACCCTGGCGCGCGAGCACGCGGTTCACGCATTCGGCGAGATCGGTCTGGCGCACCGGCTTGGTCAAGTACCCGGCGATGCCGGCCTCGCGCGCCTCGACCTCGTGGCAGCGCTCGGCGAAGCCGGTGATCATGATCATCGGCACGCCGGCGAGACTCGTGTCGCAGCGGATCTCGCGCGCGAGCTCGATGCCGCTCATGCCGGGCATCTGCAGGTCGAGCAGCAGGACGTCGATCAGCTGCGCGTTGGCGTGCGCGCTCTTCAGCCAGGCGAGCGCCGCCGGTCCGTCCGCGACGCCGTGCGCGTCGATGCCGATCGCCTCGAGCTTGAGCAGCAGATCCGTGCGCACGGTCACGCTGTCGTCGACCACCAGCGCGCGGCGTCGCGGCGGCGAGGCCTTCTCCGGCGCGGGCCGGACCTTCTGTGCGCGGATCGTGAACCAGAACGTGCTGCCGCGCCCTTGCTCGCTCTCGACCCCGATCTGGCCGCCCATGAGCTCCGCGAGCTGCTTCGAGATCGCGAGGCCGAGGCCGGTGCCGCCGTAGCGACGCGTGGTCGAGCCGTCGGCCTGGCTGAAGGCCAGGAAGAGGCGCTTCTTGGCCTCGCGCGGGATGCCGACGCCGGTGTCGATGATCTCGAAGCGCAGCACGACGTCGGCGGCGGTCTCGGTCGACGACGACACGCGTACCGTCACGCGGCCCTGGTCGGTGAACTTGATCGCGTTGCCGATCAGGTTGAGCAGCACCTGACGCAGCCGCACCGGGTCGCCGCGGACGGTCTCGTGCACCGACGGGTCGATCTTGGCGACGAGATCGAGGCCCTTCTCACGCGCCTTCGGCGTGAGCAGCTGGATCGCGCCGTCGACGGTGTCGCGCACGCCGAGGTCGATCGTCTCGAGGTCGAGCTTGCCGGCCTCGATCTTCGAGAAGTCGAGGATGTCGTTGATGATGCGCAGCAGCGACTTGGCGGAGTCCTGGACGGTCTGGGCGAACTCGTGCTGCTCGGGCGTGAGCTCGGTCTCGAGCAGCAGCGTGTTCATGCCGATCACGCCGTTCATCGGCGTGCGGATCTCGTGGCTCATGTTGGCGACGAACTCGGACTTGAGGCGCGACGCGCGCAGCGCCTCGTCGCGCGCCCAGCGCAGCTCGCTCTCGACGCGCTTTCTGTCATTGATGTCGAGCACCTGCGAGACGAAGTAGAGCGGCCGTCCGCCGAGGTCGCGCACCAGCGACACGTAGAGCTGCACCCACACCACCTGTCCGTCGCCGTGCAGGTAGCGCTTCTCCATCTGGTACGCCGGCACCTCGCCCGAGAGCACGCGCGCCACCTGCTCGACGTCCGCCTCGAGATCCTCGGGATGCGTGATGGTCTGGAACGTACTGCGCAGCAGATCGGCCTCGGAGCGCCCGACGATCTCGCACAGCGCGCGATTGACCTTCAGGAAGCGGCCGTCGGGTGCCACCAGCGCCATGCCGATCGCGGCGAAGTCGAAGGCGCTGCGGAAGCGCGCCTCGCTCTCGCGCAGCACGGCCTCGGCGCGCCGCCGCTCGGTCACGTCGTCGAAGCCGACCAGCGCCAGCGGTGTGCCGCTCGCACGGGGCAGCTTGCGCCCCTCGACGAGAAACGTCCGGCGACCGCCGGGCAGATCGATCTCGATCGCGACCGAGTCGAACTCGTGGCCTTCCGCGGTGAGGTGCTCGAGGCGCTCCAGCAGGCCGCCCGCGACGAGCCGTCCGGCGCCGACCTGCTGCACGGGCGTTCCGCACAGCATCGCGGCGGGGGTCGCGAAGGCGCGCTCGAAGGCGCCGTTCGCCTCGACGATGCGCAGCCCGTCGTCGAGCACGAGCAGCGGATGCCGCATCGCTTCGAGCAGGCCACTGGCGCCCCAGAGATCCCCGATCTGCTGCACGATCCGCCTCACACGCCCCTTCGGCGGTCCGTGCACGGGGCTTGAGGTCTCCCGGCCGGGAACATATCGCATGCCCAGGAGGGGCCAGATGGGACAGGAAGATCGCCGCTACGTCGTGCTGACCGCAGTCGGTCCGGACCGGCCGGGGCTCGTCAACGAGATGTCCACGCTGGTGCGCGAGGCCGGGGCGAACCTGGAGGACAGCCGGATGGCCGTGCTCGGCGGCGAGTTCGCGATCATCCTGCTGATCGCCGGCGACGGCGACGCGATCGAGCGCGTGAAGCAGATCGGTGCGCAGCTCGAGACCGATTCGAAGATGCGCTGCATCCTGAAGGAGACCACGCGCGTCGCGGCGCCGATGGACTACCTGCCCTACGAGATCGAGGTCAGCGGCGCCGACCGGCCCGGCATCGTACAGGCGATCGCAGCGATCCTCGCGAGCCGCGGCGTCAACGTGGCGTCGCTCGAGTCGCGTGTGACCTATGCTGCGGAGAGCGGCACGCCGCTGTTCGTGCTCGAGGCGAAGCTGCACGTGCCGTCGAAGATCGTGCTCTCCGAGCTGCGCAGCCAGCTCGCCGCGACGTGCGAGGAGGAGAACCTCGACTTCACGCTCGAGGCGGGTGCCTGATGTCCGCGCGTGCGCCGCTGACGAGGCTCGGCACCCACGACGTCGTCAATCAAGCGCCGCCGCTCGAGGACTACAATCTCTTCGACGCGGATCCCGCACTCGTCGAGGCGGTGCGACGCGAGGGCGCCGGCTGGGCGGAGCACGAGCTGCGGGCGTTCGGTGCGCTGGTGGGCTCGGAGCGCGTGCAGCGCCTCGGCTTCGAGGCGAACCGCTTCAAGCCCGAGCTGAAGACGTACGACCGCTACGGTCAGCGCGTCGACGAGGTCGAGTATCATCCCGCGTACCACGAGCTGATGCGGCTCGCGGTCGAGCAGGGCATGCCGTCGTTGCCGTGGCGCGATCCGCAGCCCGGCGCGCACGTCGCGCACTCGGTGATGCTCTACCTGCTGTCGCAGGTCGAGGCGGGCGTGTGCTGTCCGCTGACCATGACCTACGCCGTCGTTCCGGCGCTGCGCCGGCAGCCCGAGATCGCTGCGGAGTGGGAGCCGAAGGTCACCGCGCGGTCGTACGACCCGCGCTGCGTCCCGGTCGGGGAGAAGAGCGGTGCGACGTTCGGCATGGCGATGACCGAGAAGCAGGGCGGCTCGGACGTGCGCGCCAACACGACGCGCGCGCGGGCGATCGGGGCCGGCGGTCCGAGCGGCGAGTACCTGCTCACCGGACACAAGTGGTTCTGCTCGGCGCCGATGTCGGATGCATTCTTGACGCTCGCACAGACCGAGCGCGGCCTGTCCTGCTTTCTCGTGCCGCGCTGGCGCCCCGACGGCACGCGCAACCGCTTCTTCGTGCAGCGCCTGAAGGACAAGCTCGGCAACCACTCGAATGCATCGTCCGAGATCGAGTACGACGACACGTGGGCGCGCATGGTGGGCGAGGACGGCCGCGGCGTGCGCACGATCCTCGACATGGTGCACCATACGCGCAACGACACGGTGACCGCGCCGACGTCGTTCATGCGCCAGGCGGTGCTCCAGGCCGCGCACCACGTGACCTACCGCAGCGCCTTCGGCAAGCGCCTCGTCGAGCAGCCGCTGATGCGCAACGTGCTCGCCGATCTGGTCGTCGAGGCCGAGGCCGCGACGGCGCTCGCGATGCGCATCTCGCGCAGCTTCGACGATGCCGCGACCGGCGCGGAAGAAGCGCAAGCGTTCTGTCGCATCGCGACGGCGGTCGCCAAGTACTGGATCAACAAGCGCGCCCCCGGACACGTGGTGGAGGCCCTCGAGTGCCTCGGCGGCGCAGGATACGTCGAGGAGAGCATCTTCCCGCGGCTCTACCGCGAGGCGCCGCTGAACGGCATCTGGGAAGGCTCCGGCAACGTCATCTGCCTCGACGTGCTGCGCGCGATGGCGCGAGAGCCGGGCTCGGTGGACGCGTTCCTCGCCGAGCTGGAGCGCGCGCGCGGCGGCGACCGTCGCCTCGATGCCGCGATCGACGCGGTCGTGGACGCGGTGCGCGACGGCGCGGACCTCGAGCTGCGGGCGCGGCGCGTGACCGAGCAGATGGCCCTCGCCCTGCAGGGTGCGTTGCTGGTGCGCCACGCGCCGGCGGCGGTCGC
>JAIEPK010000442.1 GCA_019749875.1 Candidatus Binatia bacterium
GCGGCGGCGCTGATCGCGCGCGCCGCGGGCAGCCCCGAAGACGGGGGGCGCTGGCGCTGGCTGCGCCGCGCCGGCGCGCTTCTGGCGGAGGGAGTTCATCTGCTGCCGCACGGGCGCCGCGCGCTGGGGGTGCTGGTCTTGACGTTCGCCACGCAGCTTCCATCGCTCGCCGCGCTGCACGCGCTGCTGCACGGGGCCCGGCTGCCGCTCCCCTACACGGCCGCGATCCTGTGCTTCGTGTTCTACGTGCTGCTGCGCATGCTGCCGCTGCAGGGGATCGCCGGCATCGGCACCACGGCGGCGTGGTGGGCGATCGCGCTGTCGACCCTCGGCGTGCCGCCGGCCGAGGCGGCGCTGGTCGGGACGGTCCTCTACATCGCCTTCTTCGTGTTGCTGATCGTGCTGTGCCTGGCATGCCTGCCGCTCCTTGCGTTGAGCCGTCGCGATGATCGGATCGCAGCGAGCTGACGTCGCGCGGCTGCTGTCGTCGCTCGCACCGGCCATGGCGTGGGTGCTGGCCTGGGTGCTTCCCTGGCAGCCGCTGCTCGCCGGCTGGCCCTGGCTCTGCGCCATGATCGCGCTGCTCGCGTTCGCGGTGCCAGGGCTCTGCCTGCACGCGCTGCTCGACGACGACCGGGAGACGAGCCTGCTCGTCCGGCTGCCCGCCGGCTTCTGCCTGTCGGCCGGATTGACCGGCCTGCTCGGGTTCATCGGCAGCGTCGCGGGCCTCCCGTCGGTGACCGTGCCGCTCGGCCTGGTGCTCGCCGGCGCGGTCGGGATCGTGCTGCTGGCGCGACGCGGTGGGATCGCACTGCCGCACCACGAATCGTCCGACGAGCGCTTCGATCGCCTGCTCGATCTCGCCTTGCTGCTGCTCGCCCTCGCGCTCGCCGCGCGGCTCTGCCTGGCCCCCGCCTTGAGCTCCGACGATCTGACCCATGGTGCGCGCGTGGCGGCCTTCCAGCAGCGCACGCAGCTCGGATTTCGCGGCATCGCCTTCGGTGGCGACAACGTGATCGCGCCGCGCTACTGGCTGGCGTTCTGGCCCCTCGCCGCATCGATCCTGGCGAGCCTCTCGGGTCTCGAGCCCCTCGCGCTCACCACCAACTACCTCGGCGCCCCTCTCGGTGTGCTGGCGACCGTCGCCGTCTTCAACCTCGCGCTGGCGCTCGGCCTGTCGCGCCGCCTGGCGGTGGTCGCGGTGCTGGCGCAGCTGGCCGGGCTCCTGGTGGTGAGCACCCGGGATCAACCCGGCGTGCTGTTCTTCAACCGCGTGGTCGAGGACAAGTTCTACGCTCTCTTCGTGCTCGCGCCGATCTTCTTGCAGATCGCGCTCGCCTTTCTCGCCGCCCCCTCGGGCAAGCGGCTCGTCTGCGTTGCGATCGCGTGGCTCGCCTTGATGTTCAGCCACGCAACGAGCCTCGGCATGGTGGCACTCGTGGTGTGCGCGTTCTGCACGCTCGAGCTGCTCTTCGTCCGGCGCCGCGCCGCGCTGCTCGTGCTCGCCGTCGTCGTCCCGCTGACCGGTGCAGCGGCCGTGGTGCGATTCGTCCCGCACGTCTACCAGCAGCGCGTCTTCTTCGATGTGGACTCCGCACGTCAAGAAAAGGAGGTCACGGCCGCCCGCAAGCGCCGCGTGCACCAGCTGCACGGCACGCCGTTCTACGGAATCGGTGCGACCTCGGTGGGCACGACCGCGCGCATCCTCGGGACCGGCATGCTGGCGCTCGCGGCGCTGCAGGCGCGACGTCGGCGCGTCGCGCGCTACGTGCTGGCCGCGCTCGGAGTGGTCGCGGCCGCGGTGGTGCCGTACACCGGCTGGCTGCTCGGCGCGTTGCTGACCCCGTTCCACCTCTGGCGGATCCTCTGTCTCACGCCCTACGGCATCGCCACCGCCTTCGTGGTCGGGCTCGGGCTCGCCGCGCGGCCTCTGTCCGGCGGGCGTGCCCCGCTCGCCGGCCGGATCGTCGTCGCCGCCGCGGCGGCGACGCTCGCGATCACCACCGGGCTCGCGCTGCGCGCGGGCTCGCGCCTCGCGGCCGCGCAGATCAAGCCGGACTGGCAGAGCGTGTTGACGCTCGACGACGGCTGGACGCGGTCGTACGCGGATCTCGCCGATCTGGGCCGACTGCTGCGGCGCGAGGTGGGCGACGGCGCCGTCGTGCTGGCGAGCCGCAGCCTGAACGATCTGGTGCCCAGCCTCGCGACGCGGGCCACGCTGGTGAGCTTCCGCTCGCCGATGCAGACCATCCTCCATGCCGGCGTCCCGCCCGACGAGGCGCGACGCCGCTGGCAACTGCACGAAGGCATCGTCGACGGCACGACCCGCGCTGACCGCGCGGCGAGCCTGCTCGTGCAGAGCCACGTCGAGCTGGTGCTGATCGCGCGCGACGAGCCATGGCTGCGCCGCATCCCCGAGGCCGCACTCCCGCGCACGCTGGTGGGCAGCGTCGGTGACGTCGAGCTCTACCGGCTGGGCACCAGCGAACGACGGAGCTGAAGGAACGGGTAGACGAGCTGGGCCCACGTGGAGCGCACGAGCGCGCCCGGCGTGCGTGCGTACTCCATGGGAAATCCAGGGTCGTCGACCCCGCACTCCGGGTACTCGTCGCGCTGCTCGTAGTACGTGCCGAGCAGCCGGTCCCAGATGCTGAACATCACGCCGAAGTTCTTGTCGGCATGCTGCACGGCGCAGGAATGATGGACGCGATGCGACTGTGGCGTCACCAGGACGTAGCGCAGCGGTCCGAACGACAGCCGCAGGTTCGCGTGGCACAGCTTCGTCCAGACCTGGTGGAAGAGGACCCATCCGGTGATCACCGGGAACGATGCGTGGACCATGAAGAGGGGCACGAACTGAATCGTCTGGCTGGCGATGCGATCGATGGGATGCACCCGCACGTCGGTGAACAGGTTCATCTCGCGCTGCGAGTGGTGCAGCGCGTGAAAATGCCAGAGCATCGTCACCTTGTGTCGCACCAGGTGATGGAACCATCCCAGGAAGTCGACCAGCAGGATCGCGAGCAGCACCCGCGACCACATCGGCCACCCCTCGATCGCGCGCAGCGTCAGGAAGTCGAGGTGGCGGTCGTACACGGTGCGTAGCAGGGTGGACATAGGCACCGAGAAACCCCAGCCGAAAGCCGGCGCTCAGGACGAAGTAGGCGGCGTCCTGGCAGAAGCCGACCGAGAACAGCTTCTGCCGCGGACGCGCCGGCCGCACGGTCTCGAGCAGAAGGATCCCGGCCAGCAGCACCCAGACCAGCGAGCCCAGGTACACGTCCACGACGTCCGACTCGCGCAACGGCTCGAGCAACGTGCGCCAGGCACCCGCCAATCCCTGGAGCGTCGACGTCCAGCTCACCGGACGGGGTCTTACCGGAGCGAGCGC
Source organism: Candidatus Binatia bacterium (assembly GCA_019749875.1). GTDB lineage: Bacteria > Desulfobacterota > Binatia > UBA12015 > UBA12015 > VGTK01. Next base: position 3,392 of record JAIEPK010000442.1, read on the forward strand.
CGCACCGGCAATCCAGCAACGCCGTCGCGATGCCTCGAACGGTGGCCCTGCAACCGATACACAGCGGCCATGTCACCTGTGGCGGCGCCGCCATGACGGCGCACGAGCCCACCGGTCGCAGTGCGAGCGGACGTGCCGGGGCCGCGATCGCCGTGGTGTTCTGGACCGCGTGCTGGCTGCTGCCGTGGCCAGCGCTCCTCGGCCGAGACCCGTTTCTCTGCAGCACGCTCGGGCTCGTGCTGTTCTGCCTGCCGGGCTTCTGCGCGGATCTCCTCTTGCGCAGGGACGCGCGGCTCACCGTAGCGCGACGCGCACCGGTCGCACTCGTGCTGTCCGCCGCACTCACCGGTGCGCTGGGCTTCATCGGCAGCCTGCTGCACCTGCCGACGGCGAGCGTCGGACTCGCCCTCTGGGCAGCCGGCGCGGTCGGGCTCGCGCGCGTCGTCCGCCGCGGCACACCGCCGTCGTCGGGTGAGCCGTACGACGGGCAACGGATCTTCGCCGGCGTGCTGTTGCTTGCGATCGCTCTAGCCACCGCACGACTCTGCCTGTCGCCGGTCATGGGTGCGGACGACATGACGTACGTCGCGCGCGTGACGTGGTTCCAGCAGACACCCTACTTGAGCTTCCGTGGGATGATCTTCGGTGGCGACGTGCAGATCTCGCCGCGCGACTGGCTCGCCTTCTGGCCACTGTGCGAAGCGATCGTCGCGAACCTCTCCGGGGTGCACGGCCTGCAGCTCACCACGCTCTACCTCGGCCCCCTGCTGGCACCACTCGCGGTGCTCGCGGTGTACGGGCTGGCGCGCGCGCTCGGCATGTCGCGCCGTGCCGCCGTGACCAGCTGCGCGCTGCAGGTGGTTGCGCTGCTGCTGCTCGTGGGTCGGGACCAGCCCGGCGGTCCCTTCTTTCAGCGCCTCGTGGAAGACAAGTTTCTCGCGCTGTTCGTGTTCGGGCCCGCGCTCCTGCAGCTCGTGATCGGCGTGCTCGACGGCGACGGCGCGCGCGCACGGGTCGCGCTCGCGCTCGGCTGGCTCGGCATCGTGCTCGTCCATCCGACGGCGCTCGGAATCGTGTTCTTGATCGTGTGCGCCTTCTGCGCCCTCGAGCTCGTGGCGACGCGCCGTCGCACGCCGCTGCTGGTGCTCGCGATCGTCATCCCGATCACGGCGGCGGCGTCCTCGGTGCGGTTCCTGCCGAGCGAGACCCACCACGCGGCCTACTTCGGCATCGAGGAGGCGGCGCGCGCGAACGCGATCAGCGGCGCCCGCAAGCGCCGCGTCGACGTGGTCGCGGGGACGCGGTTCTACGGCATCGGCCGGCGA
>JAIEPK010000558.1 GCA_019749875.1 Candidatus Binatia bacterium
CCCGCGCACCTGCGCCGCACCGGCGTGCGGGAGGCCCACGCCGCCGCCGCGGGTCGCGCCCCGCGCTGGACGGACAGGCTCGAAATGCCCGCGACGAACGCGTATTGAGGGTGCTCGCGCGCGGTCCGAGCCGCGTCGCGGCGTCGGGCGAACGGGCGCCCCATCTCGACAGGGAGCACGACGGTGAGACGCGAAGACTGCACGCTCTTCAGTGGGGCCGCACAGGGTGCCGAGGAGGAGTTCGGCGCCGCCGCCGAGCGCTACGGCATCGAGGAGGTCAACTTCACCTTCGACGGCCACAACGACGCGCGCCGGCGCGGCATCCGCGTGCTGACGCACAAGGAGCTCGAGCACGGCGACGTGAGCCTCGCCTACGTGAGCAAGCTCATGCACCGCCGCTACCCCGACACGCCGCTCTTCAAGCGCGTGCTGCAGAGCATCTGGCACCAGGTGAACAACGGCCAGGAGATCTACGTCGTCGGCAAGATCATGGACGACGACACCGTGAAGGGCGGCACCGGCTGGGGCGCCGAGTTCGCGAAGATCTGCAACAAGCCGCTGTTCGTCTTCGATCAAGACAAGAACGCGTGGTTCCGCTGGTCGGGCGACGCCTGGCAGCCCGCCGGCGAGCCGGTGATCGCGCACACCGACTTCACCGGCACCGGCACCCGCTTCCTGAACGAGAACGGCAAGCAGGCCATCGAAGGCCTCTTCAAGCGCACCTTCGGCTGATCGCACGCCGCGGGTACCGCCCCGGAAGACGAGCATGAGCAACGACAAGCCGCGCAAGGTCGAGAAGTCGGACGCCGAGTGGCGCGCCCAGCTCACCCCCGAGCAGTACGCGGTGACGCGCGGCAAGGGCACCGAGCGCGCGTTCACCGGACGCTTCTGGGACCATCACGAGGACGGCGTCTACGTCTGCGTCGCGTGCGGCGAGAAGCTGTTCGACTCCGGCACCAAGTTCGAGTCGGGCAGCGGGTGGCCGAGCTTCTGGCAGCCCCTCGCCGACGGCAACGTCGAGACCGAGCACGACCAGAGCCACGCCATGGTGCGCACCGAGGTGCACTGCGCATCGTGCGGTGCACACCTCGGACACGTCTTCCCCGACGGACCGCGCCCGACCGGCCTCCGCTACTGCATCAACTCCGCGAGCCTCGACTTCGAGAAGAAGCGCGACTGAGCGGCTCTCCGTCTCGCTCCGCGAGACGGACGCGCAGCCGACCACGCAGCCGCGCAGGCGTCGGAGCACCGCGCCACGCAGCGACCGCGCATCCGCGCCCGCGTCCGCACACGCTCCCTCCTGCCCGTCCGGGTGCGCACGCGCACCCGCGCCCGACACGTCAAGCACGCTCTTGATTCGGCGCGCGCCTCGCGTAGCTTGACGCCCGTCGCCACCGGCTGCTTTCGCCGGAGTGGTGGGAAGGGGGAGCGATGGGGGACGAGAGCACCGTCTTGACGGCGGCCGACGCGCGTCATCTGCTGCGCCGCACGGGCTTCGGAGCGCCGGCGAAGGACGTCCAGAAGATCCTGCAGCGCGGCGACACGCGCGGCTCGGCCGCGGACCGCCTGCTGGGATTCAAGCCCGGCGCGTTCCAGCCCGCGGGCAAGGATCTGCGCCTCAGGCAGAACAGCTGGCTCAAGTACATGATCGGGACCAAGAGCCCGCTGCAGGAGAAGCTCGTGCTGTTCTGGCACGACCACTTCTCGACCGCGGCGAGCAAGGTCGGCGACGTCAAGCAGCTCGCGACGCAGAACCGGCTGCTGCGCCAGAACTGCAAAGGCAACTTCCGCACGCTGCTGCGCGAGATCAACCGCGATCCCGCGATGATGGAGTTCCTCGACACGGTGCGGAACCGGAAGTACGTGCCGAACGAGAACTACGGCCGCGAGCTGTGCGAGCTGTTCGCGCTCGGCGTCAAGGACGCGAACGGCAATCCGAACTACGTGCAGGACGACGTCGTGCAGCTGGCGCGCGCCTTCACCGGCTGGCGCATCGACCGCGACAAGTCGTACTTCGACGAGCGCAACCACGACTTCGAGGAGGACTACCCGGAGCGCGGCCCGAAGGTCGTGTTCACGCAGACCGGCGGCTTCGGCGCCGTCGGGCGCTCGTTCACGACCGCCGGCGAGGGCGCGCAGGAGATCGATACCGTGGTCGACATCCTGCTCGCGCACCGCGACAGCGACGGCAGGAGCACGGTCGCGCGGCGCATCGCACGCCGCCTGCTCGAGTTCTTCGCGCACGGCGCGTTCGCCGAGAGCACGCCCGAGACCACCGCGGTGGTCGACGCCGTGATCGCGGCGTCCGGCTTCGATTCGAGCTGGGAGCTGCAGCCGCTCTTGCGCGCGATCCTGGTGAGCGATGCGTTCTACGCGACCGCCGCGGCGGCGCCATACGGGGCGACGACCGCGAAGTCCGTCAAGTGGCCGGTCGACTTCGTCGTCACCACCATGCGCACCGTCGGGCTCAAGCCGAAGGGCCGCGAGACCTACGTCGACGGCGGCTCGCGGCGCTCGCTGCGCTCGCACCTCGCGGCGATGGGCCAGCAGCTCTTCGACCCGCCGAGCGTGTTCGGCTGGGAGTGGGAGAGGTCGTGGATCACCAGTGCGACGACGCTCGCCCGCGCGCGCTTCGCGCGCGACGTCATCATGGCGCGCGGCACCGGCGGCACGAGCTTCCGTCCAGAGAAGCTGATCGACCTGTCCTTGACGGCGCCGGACGCGATCCTCGACGCGGTGACCGACGCGCTCGGCATCAGCGATCAGGTGACCACGCAGCAGCGTACGATCCTGATCGACTACCTGACCGACGCCGGGACGCGCCCGAGCCTCGACCTCGAGGACGAGGACACCCGCAACCGCAAGCTGCACGGCCTGTTCGGACTGCTGCTCCAGTCGCCGGCCTACCAGCTCCACTGACCTCTTCACCAACGCGCAAGCGCCCGGAGGATCTTCCATGGCGATCACGCGACGACGTTTTCTCACGCGCTCCGGCCTGTTCGCGGCCGGCAGCGTGCTGGCCCCTTCCCTGTTCGCGCACCCGCTGGTGCGCAGCGCCTTCGCCGAGACGATCGGCGATCGCTACTTCATCAGCCTCTACCTCGACGGCGGCAACGACGGGCTCGGCACCGTGGCACCGATCGCGAACGGCTCGAGCGGCGCGCTGCGCGCCGCCTACGAGCAGGCGCGACGCAGCGGTGCGGGCGGTCTGCGCCTGTCACCGTCCGAGCTGCTCGGCACGCCGTCGGGCGGGCCGGACATGGTCGACGCGTCGTCGGGGACGCCGATCGGCCTGCACCCCGGCCTCGCCGGCCTGCACCGTCTGTACGCGCAGGGCAAGGTCGCGCTGATTCAAGGCTGCGGCTACCCCGACTACACGCTGTCGCACGAGGAGTCGCGCGCCGCGTGGGAGACCGGGCTGCCGCTGCAGAAGACCCTGCCCGGCGGCTGGCTCGGCCGCTACCTCGCCGCCAACTACGGCGGCTCGGACATCCCCGGCGTCAACATCCGCTCGTCGCTCGCCGGGGAGTTCCGCCAGTCGACGACCAGCGTCCTGACCTTCGACAACGTGCGCGACTTCGGCTTCCCGTACGACTGGAACTTCGGCTCCGATCGCGACGAGAAGCGCACCGCGCTGCTGGCACTCGCCGAGGACGCGGCCGCGTCGGCGCAGGGGACCCTCGGACACGTCGGCACGAGCCTCCGCGCGACGTTGCTCAGCAGCGAGAGCTACCCCACCCTGCACGACCTCTACGAGGCCGATCGCGCGAGCTTCGACGTCGCCTACGACGGGCTCGGCACCAGCGTCGCCGACGATCTGCGCGAGATGGCGAAGGTCATCTACGGCGTCACGACGGGACAGCCGAACGTCGCCGCGCGCTTCTTCCAGGCGACCAACGGCGGCTACGACACGCACTCGGATCAAGGCGCCGGCGAGGCCGACGGCCAGCACACGCGGCTGCACCACGAGATCGGCGACGCAATCGAGCTCTTCTACCAGGACTGCGAGGACATGGGGGTCGCGGACAAGATCTGCATCCTGGTCTGGTCCGAGTTCAGCCGGCGGGTCGAGCAGAACGACAACGGCACGGACCACGGCTCGCAAGGGCCGGCCTTCGTGATCGGCGGCAGCGTCGACGGCGGCGTGTACGGCAATCATCCCGACATCCGCGACGCCTCGCTCAACGACGACGGCAACACGCGCTACTCGCAGGCCGCCGGCGACCCGTTCCGCTCGACCGACCTGCGCGACGTCTACGGAACGATCCTCACCAAGTGGCTCAACATGCCGCAGGGCCAGGTGCTGTCGAGCATCCTGCCGCCGGATACCGGCGATCCGGCCGAGCGCTGGACGGCGCCGAACTTCGATCTCGGCTTCCTCTGACGAGCGCCCGGTCCGTCCTCCGGCGCCGGCGTCAAGCACGCCGGCGCCGGGCGCGGAGCGCGCTCGGACTCGCCCCGAACCAGCGGCGGAACGCCTTGCCGAACGCGGCCTGATCCGCGAACCCGGTGCGGCTCGCGACCTCGCCGAGCGCGATCCGCTCGTGCAGGACCAAGCGATACGCGAGCTCGCGCCGCGTGCGCTCGACGAGCGCACGAAAGCTCTGTCGCTCGTCGGCGAGGCGTCGCGCGAGCGTCTTGCCGCTCATGCCGAGTGCGCGCGCCAGCGCCTCGCGATCGGGCCTGCGGCCCGCGGCGAGCGCCGCTTCGACCTCGCG
>JAIEPK010000346.1 GCA_019749875.1 Candidatus Binatia bacterium
CGCCGCGCCGACCCGGGCCCTCGTCGCGCGGACGCCGTGGTGCGCGCGGCGCGTGCTTGAACGGCTGCAGCATCGCGTCGTCGGGGAAGTCGTGCGGCAGCTTGAAGCCGATCAGCTTCTCGATTCCCTCGAGACCCTCGACGTACTCCTCGCAGGCGAGCGAGATCGCCGTACCGGAGGCACCGGCGCGCGCGGTGCGGCCGACGCGGTGCACGTAGTCCTCGGGGTCGAGCGGCAGGTCGTAATTGATGACGTGCGTGACGTCGTCGATGTGCAGCCCGCGCGACGCGACGTCGGTCGCGACCAGGATCGGCAGCGTGCCCTCGCGGAACTCCTCGAGGATCTTCATGCGCTTGCGCTGGTCGATGTCGCCGGTGATCTGCTCCGCGTTGTAGCCGTTCACGGCGAGCGTGCGGCAGATGTAGTCCGCGGTGCGGCGCATGTTGACGAAGACCATCGTGCGGTCGGCGCCCTCCTTCTTGAGGATGCCGAGCAGCGCCGGAATCTTCTCGTGCTTGCCGACGTGGTAGAGCACGTGTTCGACGCCGACCGCGGTGACCTGCTCGGGGTTCACCTCGACCTTCACGGCGTCGTTCATGAACATGTAGGCGAGCTCCAGCACGTCATGCGAGAGCGTCGCCGAGAACAGCATGGACTGGCGCTGTTCGGACGGCGTGCAGCGCCGCAGCAGGAAGCGCAGGTCCTTGATGAAGCCCATGTCGAACATGCGGTCGGCCTCGTCGATGACGAGGATCTCGATCGCGTTCAGCCGGTAGACGCCCTGCTTCAGGTAGTCGATCAGGCGGCCGGGCGTGCCGACGAGGATGTCGACGTCCTGGCGCAGGCTCTCGCGCTGCTTCTTGTAGTCGACGCCGCCGTAGACGGCCTGCACGGTGAGCCCGTTGCCCGCGCCGAGCAGCTCGGCGTCCTTCGCGATCTGCACGGCGAGCTCGCGCGTCGGCGCGATGCACAGCGCGCGCGGTGCGGCGGCGGTGACCTTCTTGCCGTGCTCGATCAGGCGCGTGAACACCGTGATCAGGAACGCGGCGGTCTTGCCGGTGCCGGTCTGGGCCTGTCCGGCGACGTCGCGCCCGGCCAGCGACAGCGGCAGGATCTTCGCCTGGATGGGCGTGCAGTGCGTGAAGCCTGCGTTGCGGATTCCCTCGCGGACGACCTCGGGCAGCGGCAGCGAATCGAAGGCGATCGCTTCCGTCGGCTCGGCTTGAGCGGCGGGACTCGGGGACGGTTCTAAGGCTTCCGGCATGCTTTTGGGCGCCGCCTCACGAAGGCGGCTCTTCTGGCCGTAGCAGACGCCTCGACCACCGGCCAAGGCGGTCCATTCGGCGCCGTGCCGCGGTCGATCAGGCGCGGGCCAGGATCCAGGCGGCGATGCGCTCGGTGATCTCCGGGCCTTCCGGCTCGTTCAGGATCTCGTGCCGCAGACCGGGGTAGATGCCGAGCTCCTTGTCGGGGGACGACGCACCGGCGAACAGGTCCTCGCTCGCCGTCGCGGGCACGATCTGATCGTCGCCTCCGTGCAGCACGAGCAGCGGCAGGCGCAGCTCCGCGAAGCGGGCACGGACCTCGCGCGCACCGCTGGTGAGCGCCCGCAGCGTCTCGCGGCGGAACGGCCCGCGGTAGTTCAGCGGGTCGGCATCGTAGTGCTCGCTGACCTTCGGATCGCGCGACAGCAGCTCGGACGACAGCACGACCTCGGGCAACGGTTCGATCTCGAGCAGCGGCTCGATGCCCGACGGATCGCTGACCGCGGCACCGGACAGGACGAGCCCGCGCAACCGATCCTGGTGCGCGATCGCGAGCGCGGTCGAGACCAGGCCACCCATGCTGTGACCGACGAGGAACACGGGTAGCGCCGGACGTGCCTCGCGGGCGACATCCAGCGCGTGCTCGACGTCCTCCACCAGGTGCGCGACGTCGACGACGCTCGCGCGCTCACCGCCCGAAGCCCCGTGGCCGCGCAGGTCGATCGCCCAGACTGCGAGGCCACGCTCGGCGAGCCGCGCCGCCACCGCTTCGTAGCGCCCGCTGTGCTCGGCATAGCCGTGGCAGAGGACGACGCTCGCCCGCGCCGCACCGGTCGGATCCCACCAGCGCAGCAAGCCGTCGCCGTGTGGTCGCGCGACGACGCGGCTCCGTCCGGGCGCCCTGCTCTCGCTGCTCATGGCTTCGCTCCTTGTTCCGCCGTCGTCGGCGGCCGTGTGCGTCCGTCGCGCTGCAGCCTGCGGCCGAGGTCGTTCACCGCGCCCGCGAGCTGGCCGTCGTCGCCGGGTGCGCTTCCGTAGCTCGCGAGCCGCGCGATGTCGGCGGGCGAGAAGTGCTCGGGATCGCTCGCGAGCCGCGCGAGATCGAGATAGGCGAGCGCGCGCAGCTTCTGCTCCGGCAGGGAGAGCGCCTCGATGAGGGCCGCCACCGCGACGGCCGGATCCGGTGCGGTGCCCGGCGGCGGATGAGCGACACCCCAGAGACGCTTCAGGATGTCTCGTGACGCCTCGGGCAGCACCGGGCTCGCGAGGACGATCGCGGCACCCGCGGGCTGCACCGACAGCCAGCGCGGTGCTCCCGTCGCCGACGGCCGCTGCGCGACGAGGACGAGGACGTCTTGCAGCTCGGCATAGCGCAGGATCGGGGGCTCGGCGTCGAGCACGAATGCATCGCTCGGTCCGAGCCCGGCGACCACCTCGCGCGCGAGGAACGGCGTCGCGGCCGAGCGCGCGTCGCGCTCGTGGGTCGCGGCCGCGCTGCGCGCCACGACCATCCCGTCGCCCGCCGCCATCATGGCGAGCAGCGTCTCGGAGCCGCCGGGCACGAGATGCGCGCATGCCGGCGACGCGAGCGTCACGGCGAGCGCGCCGGCGAGAAGGACGGTCAGCGCAACGCGCGACATGCAGGCTCGTCCTCGGTCGCGCCTTCGCCGCGCAGCAGCTCGACCGCGGTGCAGGTCACGTAGCTCGCCGTCTCGACACCGAGCGACAGGACCTCGTGGTAGTGCGTCGGCACGCGGCGGCGCGGATGGAGGGCATCGTACGGCTGGCCGTCGCACGGGTCCTTCTGCTCGTCGAACACGTTCGCCGGGTAGAAGTCGTAGCCGGGCACCACGTAGCCAAGCTCGTCGGGCGACAGCCCGACCACGAGCTTGAACGGCGCGGACATCGCATCGCGGATCGACGGCTCGGCCGGACGGCCGGTGTCGGCCGCCGGACAGTCGGTCCGCCGGTGCGTGGCGACGCCGAGGTAGAGCTCGGGGAAGATCTCGCCGGGCACGGTCACGAGCTGGATCTGCGGCTTGCCGGAACGGTCCGCGATCGTGATCGCCGCTTGCTCGAGCAGCGCGCACAGGCCCGCTCCGCCGGGACATTGCGCGGGATCGTAGATCTTCGCATCGACGTCGAGCAGGCCCAGCGAGCGCCCGAGCTCGAAGGTCGCGTTCGACGAGGTCGCGCGGGTGCTGGCGGTACGGACGTCGAGCGCGGCCGCGTCGACGGTCGGCGCGCCGGCGAGGCCGGCGGCCGCGACGCCGCCGACGATGCGGCCGATCGTCTCGGTGCGGGCGAAGCCGACGTGGTCGCGCGAGTCGAGCTCGTTGCTGCCGTCGGGGTTGCGCGCGTCCGCCCCGCCCACGCAGGTGTCGCCCACGATCTCCGCCGCGCCGAGGTCAGCGGACACGTAAACCGCGGTGCCGCCGAGGCGCCGCTCGACCTCGTCGCGGACGTAGTGCGGGAAGTCGGACGTGATGAGCTGGTTCTCGCTCTCGAGCGATTCGGGGTGCGTGCCCCAGTTGAGCAGGGTCGCGACCGTGCCGCTCGCGCCCTCGAAGGCGATCGCGCGCAGCTCGCTGTCGAAGATCCACGGCGGACGGCACCCGGTGCGCACCTGCAGGCCGCGCAGCTCGGGGCTCTGGTCGGGATCGGTGCGGTACGCGCGCACGGCGTGCACCGGCACGAGCGCGCTCGCCGCCTGCGAGATCGCGCGCGCCACCTGCCGGTCGACGAACGTCAAGTAGCGCGGGTACTTGCCGTCGACCAGCGTGTCCGGGCCCCACAGCCCGAGCGCGTCCGGTCCCTGATGGTCGTGCGTGCTCGCGTAGAAGAAGTGGTCGATGCCGAGCGCCGGGTCGACCAGCGCCTCGGCGTGCGCGAAGCCATAGTACGAGCCGTACTTCAGCGTTCCCACCAGATCGACCGCCGTCAGTGCGATCCTGGTCGTGCCGTCGTCGAGGACGAGCGCGCGGGCCCAGAGGTCGTCGTGGCAGCCGAGCGCGATCCGGTCGGCGCCGAAGCCGGCCATGTAGATGCCGTCGTACTTGCCCTTCGATTGCGGATCGAGGGCGTCGTTGGCCGGATCGTCGGTGAAGCTCTCGCCGGCGTCGTAGCGGCCGTTGCCGTTCGCGTCGTCGTAGAGCTCACCCCAGACGCCGCTCTGCGTGGTCGTCCCGTCCCAGTCGGGATCGTCGCCGCAGGGCGTGATCGGCACGGCCGCGACGCCGACCCGCAGCGCCGTCGCGCTGGTCTCGGGCGCGTCGGAGCAGCCGCTTGCGCCGAGCGACAGGCTCAGGGCGACGAGCAAGGAGAAGCGCAGCAGGGGCAGCATCGCGTCGGGTTACCCGCCGTGGTGGAGAATGGTCAAGGGAAACACTAGCAGGATGTTGAAAAGTGCGCCCGCACGGCGCGCTTTAGCTTGACAACGGGGCCTCTTCTTGGCATCGAAGA
>JAIEPK010000307.1 GCA_019749875.1 Candidatus Binatia bacterium
ACGCCTCCGTGCTGGCCGCAGCGGCCGTCGTTGCGGCCGCCGCGGAGAGGCTCACCACCACGCCCGCCTGCGCTGCGACGGCCGCGTCGCTCGCGCCCCCGGTGTCGGACGCCGCGCCGTCGTCCGCGGCATCCACGTCCTCGACGAGCGGCGGCGAGACGGCGCTGGCATCGATCTCGGCCGTGCCGCCGCCACCCTGCACGAGCGCGAGCAGCGCGAGGAAGCTCGCTCCAGCCGAGCTCGCGGCAGCGGCGCCCGATCGCGGCGCGACGCCATCGAGCCCTGCTCCGCCGACACCTTCGTGTGCTGCCACGCGCATTCCGGGAGGCGGATCGTGCAATGCGGGTGCCACGACCCGTCGCGTCGCCGCCGTCGCCGGACAAGAGGAAACTTGCGGACTTCGCGATGCCGACCGAGCCCGCGGCGTCGCGGCGCGTCGCGTCTGCGCAGGCGGCCCGCACGCGCACGCCCGGCAGGAAGCTCCCGGGCGGCAGATCCTGCCGCCCGCGCGCTTCAGCAGCCGGGGATGCCGAGCCGCGCTGCCGGCGCCGCGTCGAGCGCGCTCGCGATGGGAGGGGCGCTCGCAGCGGCAACGCAACGCGGCAGCCAGACGCGGAACGTCGAGCCCCGTCCGACCTCGCTCTCGACCGTCACCCGGCCATCGAGCAGGTCGAGCAGCCGCTTCACGATGTGCAGACCGAGTCCGGAGCCCTCGTAGCGACGCGACTCCGACCCGTCGACCTGGAAGAACGGTGCGAAGATCGCGTCGCGCTGCGCCGCCGGGATGCCGATTCCGGTATCCGACACGCTGATCTCGACACCGTCGCCGAGCACCCGCGCACGCGTCGTCACGCTGCCCTGAGCGGTGAACTTGACGGCGTTGCTCACCAGGTTGCGCAGCACGATCTTGATCTTCGCGGCATCGGACTCGAGCGCCGGCAGATCGACCGGCACGTCCCATGCCACCGTCAAGCCCGACTCCGTCCAGGCCTTGCGGCCCTCGCGCTCGATCTCGGCGCACAGCTCGGCGAGGCGAACCGCGCCCGCTTGCAGGGTCATGCGCCCGGCTTCCATCGCGCTCAGATCGAGCACCGCGGCGATGAGCTCGAACTGGTCGCGAGCCCGATCCGTGATGCGCTGCACCGCCTCCCGCTGCTCGGCCGTGAGCGCGCCGAACGCGCCGTCGATGAGCATCTCCGCGTAGCCCAGCACCGCGTGGATCGGCGTGCGCAGCTCGTGCGACATGGTGTTGAGGAACTCGGTCTTGGCCTGGCTCGCCGCTTCGGCGGCGTCGCGCGCCTCGCGCAGCTCGGCCTCGGCGCGCTTCTGATCGGTCAAGTCGCGCACGCTGCACATCACGCCCGCCACCGTCGGATCGGCGAGCAGGTTGCAGAAGACGATCTGGCCGGGACGGAAGCTGCCGGCACCGTCGCGGACCCGGCATTCGACCGCGGCGCTGCCGCCCGGCGAGCGCGTCACCCGAACGAACGTCGACAGGACCGCCTCGACGTCGTCGGCGTGGAGGAAGTCGTGGCCGAAGCGGCCGAGCAACTGCTCGGCGCTGTAGCCGAAGCGTCCGATCGGGCGATCCGCGCTGTTCGGACGCGCGAGCAGGGTCCCGTCGACGTCGAGCACCAAGATGGTATCCGTCGAGTTCTCGAGCAGCGTGCGCAGGTACGCCTCGTTGTGGCGCAGCGTGCTCTCCATCTGCCGGCGCCACGTGACGTCGCGTCCGACCGACACCAGCGCGCACGGCTGGCCGTCGGCGTCGCGCACCACGGCCAGCGCCGCCTCCACGGGCACGCGATCGCCGCTGCGCTGCAGCAGCAGGAACTCCTGCGGCGGCCCCCCGACGCCGCCGAGCACCTCGGCGAAGCCCTGCGCGGCGCGGGCGCGGTCTTCGGCGGCGGCGAGCTCGACGAGGCTGCCGCCGATCAGCTCGTCCTTGCCCGACGCTGCGCAGAGCCCGACCGCCGCCCCGTTCACGTCGACGATCGTCCCGTCGAGGTCGGCGAGGATGATCGCGTCCGAGCAGGCCTCGAGCGCCTGGCCGTAGCGCAGCAGCCGCTCCCCGATGCGCCGCCGTTGGTCGATCTCCTCGCGCAACGCGGCGTTCGCGGCCTCGAGCTCGAGCGTCCGCGCGCGCACGCGGCCCTGCAGCTCGCTGCGCGCCGCGCGCAGGCGCTCCGCGAGCCGCACGCGCTCGGTGATGTCGTGCGCGTGCAGCAGCAGCACCGGCGGTCGCGCGCGCTCCTCGACCAGCACGCAGACGTAGTCCCACAGCCGCTCGCGCCCGTGCGGCGCCGACACGCGCATCGTACCGGTGTCGCGGCGCTTGACACGCGCCCGCTCCAGGTAGGCGGCGAGCTGCGGCCGGAAGCTCGCCGCGAGCACGTCGTCGAGATCGGCGCCGACGAGCGTCCCGGCGTCGCGCCCGAGCGTCGCCGCGGCCGCCGGATTCACCGCCAGGATGCGGCCCGCGAGGTCGTGCTTGAGGATGATGCCGAGATCGTTCTCGACCAGGTCGCGATGCCGCTGCTCGCTCTCCGCGAGCGAGCGCAGCGCGTCCTCGAGCTCCTCGGCGCGCGCGCGGTCCCGGGCGCGTAGCTGCTCGAAGAGCAGCGTCGAGCGGATGCGCGCCGCATGCACGACGACGCCGAGCGCGGTGGTCGTGGCGAGCGCGACCGCCACGTGCTGCCAGGCGATTCCGTTCGGGCCGGTGAACGAGGCCGTCCACAGGAACCCGCTCCAGCCGCACACGAAGGTGAACGCGAGCAGCGGCCAGGACAGCACGACGAGGCTCGTCCCGACGAACACGATGCCCACGTAGATCGCCAGCGACGGCTCGCCGGTGAGGCCGAGGTAGAGCGTGCAGTTCCACGTCATCAGCGCGGTCATGCCGGCGCCGAGCCACGCCGTGTGCCCCACCGGCACACGGCCGCGCCGCATGGCGCGATCGAGGGCCAGCAGCAGCGCCGCGCTGATCGTCGTGCTCGCGATGATCGGCTTCCGGACCTCGGCTTCGAGCCCGAGAGCATGTGCGACGGCGTACGCGAGGTAGAGAATCGCCACCACGCCGGCGGCCGGCACGAGACGCTCGTACATCGCCTGATCGAGCACCGCGCGGCGCCGCGGCGCATCGAGCTGCGTCGCACCGTCCATCGTTCGCCTTCCTCATCGGCCGTCACGCACGATTTCCGCAGCGTCCGTTTGTAAGACCGTCAAGTTCCGTTCCTTACGGGCCGACTGTCCGGACGAGCGCACGACCCGCGTTCCAGCGTAGCGCGGACGGCACGGCATCGAGCATGAGCGAACAGGCTGCCCTGCGGACGATCGCACCCGAGCCGCGACGCGAGCCGGCCGACGGCGGCGTCGGCGCGCGCCGCACGCCAGAGGACGGTGGCGCGTCGCGGCCGCTCGCGCTCGGCGACACGCTGCCGAGCGCACCGCACGTGGTGTCGCGCCTGGTGTCGCTCGGCGACGGCGACGCAGACACTAGCGACCTGCTGGCCACGATCGATCGCGACCCCGCGCTCACCGCTCGGATCCTGCGCACCGCGAACAGCCCGTTCTTCGCCCAGACCCGCAGCGTGACGTCGGTCACGCGCGCCGTGGTCGTGCTCGGGCTGCCGATGGTCCGCAACCTGACCCTCGGGCTGACGGTGTGGGATGCGACCTCGACCCACCTCGCACCGCAGCAGGCGCGTCGCCTCTGGGAGCACTCGCTCGCGGTTGCCCACGCGGCCCAGCACTTCGCCGCGCGGACGCAGGCGGGTGCTGCGCGCGACGCCTTCACCGCGGGCTTGCTGCACGACGTCGGCAAGTTGGTCCTCGCACGCCAATTCCCCGACGCCTACCGGCAGGTGCTGGCGCAGGCGACCGCGACGCCGCTGCGGCCGGAGCTCGAGCGCGCCGCCGTCGGACACGACCACGCCGCGGTGGGCGCGCTCCTGTTCGAGCGCTGGCGTCTGCCGGCGCTGCTGATCGATGCGGTCGCGCGTCACCACGACCTGCCCTTCGCGCCCGATCTCGCGGGCGTGGTCGGAGCTGCGAACGTTCTCGTCGGCTGCGCGCCCGGTGCGGACGACGAGGCGCTCGCGACCGCCGCGACGGCCGGCGTCACCGCCGAGCTCTGGCAGCAGGTCCAGGACCGCGGCCGCGCCGAGCCCTGAGCACGGCGCGCGGCGGCACGGACGTCCGAGCGCGGACGAGCGGCGGCTCAGCTCTTGGGCGTCGTCGCCGCCGGCATCGTCCGACCCGCGAGCGAGCGCGTGAGCACGATCGCGCGGTCGCGCGTCATCAGCGGCAGGATCTCGCCGACCTGCTTCTCCTTCATGCGCGTCAAGATGCGCAGCGCGGTCGCCTCGTCGAGCTGATCGAGGATCGGCGCTGCCTCGGCGGGCTTCATCGCGCCATAGACCTTCGCCAGCGACGCCGCGGCCTCGTCCGACGCGGCATTGCTCTTCTTGAGCTCGGCCTTGAGCGTCTTCCCGACCTGCTCCAGCTGCGCGATCTTCTCGGTGACGTCCTTCTCGTAGAGCGCGAGCTTCTCCTCGCGTGCGGCGACCGCCTTCTCGCGCCGGTCGAGCTCGGCCTGGCGACGCGACAGCTCCTCGAGCATCGACTTGAGGTCCGCCGCCGACGCGCGGTCCTTCCGATCGCCGGCCGCCTGCTGGCCGGAGGTCGCATCGCTCGCGGGCGGCGGCTTGACGGCGAGCGCCGGGACGGC